>JAZMZK010000059.1:0-33684 GCA_045585955.1 Victivallaceae bacterium | reverse complement strand
GCAGACGAAATTTTTGAAAAGATTATACAAAACCGAAAGGCATTTTTTCTTTTGAAACAAAAGAAAAAATGCCAAGAAAAGGTTTGGAAAAGGGTGATGGGGTTTGGGGAAGAGGGAAAGAACCTTTCCTTAAAAGGTTTTTTCCTCTTCCCCAAGTCCTGTATCGCAGTAACAATTATGCTCAATTACCTTAAAATCAAGAATTTGGCTTTGATTGCCAATGCTGAAGTGGAGTTTGCTTCCGGCTTTAATGCGGTTACCGGCGAAAGCGGTTCGGGCAAGACGGTTTTGCTCAACACCATAGCTTTGCTGACCGGCAAACGGGCGGATAAAAATCTGCTGCGGGCGGGGTGCAGCCGCTGCGAACTTGCTGCCGAGATCACGGTGGATGCGGAACGCAATCCTGAAATAGTTGCGGCGTTGGAAGAAGCGGGGATTGAGTTTGAAGCCGGTGGAAAAATCACTCTCCAGCTGCGGAGAACCTTTACTGCTACCGGTAATCGGAATTTTCTCAACGATACACCGGTAACGATCAACACTCTGAAAAATCTGGGTGAACTTTTAGTTGATGTGCATGGAGCCAGTGAACACCACACTTTGATCCACCGCTCCCGGCAGCTGGAACTGCTTGACCGCTACGGCAAATTGAAAAATCTGAAAACGATTTATCAGGAAAAACTTGCCGAGCTGCGGAAGCTGGAAAAAGAGTGTGAAGCTCTGTTGAGCCATTTGCCCACGCCGGAAGAGGCGGAAACACTTCAGGGTATAGTGGAAGAAATAAGTGCAGTTTCTCCACAAATAAATGAAGATGAAGAGCTTGCTGCACGGCATAAGCTGGCTGCCAACTCCCACGAAATATTGCAGCTGATCCGCAATTCGGCAAACGCTCTTACCCAGAGCGATAATTCTCTGATCGACGCATTGTCCACAGTCAACCGGGATTTGGAACTGCTTGGGCGGTTGGGAGTTAAGGAAAGCGAAAAATTCCTGACCGAACTGGAATTGATACGGGAAGGTATGGAAAATCTTTCGGATTCGCTGGTAAACTACGGCAGCACCATTGAGCTGGACGAAGCGGGGTTTGCCGAGTTGGAAAACCGTTTGAGTGCAATTTATACCCTGAAACGCCACTACGGGCCAACCTTGGAAAGCGTGCTGAACCGCTTACAGGAAGCTCAAGAGAAATTACGGATCTTCAAAGACTTTGCCAAAGTGAAAAAAGAGTGCGACATGCGTATTGCCGAAGCTCAAAAAGCTATGTTGTCGGCAGCGGAAGAACTTTCCAAAGCCCGGAAAAAAGCGGCAGAAAAACTTGGCAAAGCTGTATCGGAAAAGCTCAAAGTTCTGGGTTTTGAATTCAATGTTTTTGATATGGAATTTACCCGCCACGAGCCGGAAAACAGCGGTATTGACGGCGTGGATATGATTTTTTCCGGCAATCCGGGCTTGACTCCGGCACCGTTGAGATTGATCGCCAGCTCCGGCGAAATCGCCCGGGTGATGCTGGCAGTGAAAGCGGTTCTGGCAGACAACGACGCCGTGCCGGTGCTGATTTTCGACGAAATCGATGTGAATATCGGCGGCGAAACCGGTTTGCGGGTGGGCGAAGAATTGGCGGCATTGGCTAAACAGCGGCAGCTGTTGTGCATATCGCACCTGCCGCAAGTGGCGGCACTGGCTGAACACCATTATTCAGTAAGCAAACACATCGAAAACGACGAAGTCTTCGGCGAAATAACTCTGTTAGACAATCCCGGCCGGGTAAAAGAGATAGCCCGGATGCTGGGCGGTACCCAAGCCGCCAGCGAACACGCCAAAGCATTGTTGAAACGCTAATTAAAAAAGCCCTGCTGGTCAGTTCAGATTTGCAGGGCTGATGTTAAATAAGAAAATATATTTAATTCTTTAATTTATGTTTTTTAAACCAATCTCTTACATTTTTATATTGTCCTTGTTTACTCCAAATCTCTGCAAGGGCAGTCTTAACATCTGGAGAATTCAAATTTGCTCCCAGCTGAATAAATTTATCTGCATCCAGCAAATCATTTCGGCAAAGACTGAAATATAATCCTCGAGTTGCGAGATAATCTGGCGGCAATTTATTAAGGCATAAATCGGCTATTTTCGCAGCTGTAGAAATTACAGATTCATCATACACACTTTTTACTTTTTCAGCTTCAGCAAAAGCATATTCGGCAACTGAATATTTTAAAATGTTATGCCCCTCCACTCTTACAATAAATGCACCGCTTTTTTCATCGCGTATATCCTTCATGTAGGATATAAGGTTGTTCCATGTTGCATCAATTTGAGTTGCCGGAGATACTCCAGTTTCAAGTAAAATTTTTACTGCTTGAATATCATGGGTTCCAATAGCAATTAACAAAGGATTTTTTTCCGAATTTATATTGAGATTGATTTTTTGCGAGGCAATAGCTTTTAATAGTTTGTATTGATCACGATAAATAATATTTTCCAAATTAATCATATTTTCAGGAACTTTTCCTGATTTCAGCAATGTCAAAATCAAATTTTCATCATTTGATTCCATTACACTTTCTATTGCATGCCGCCGATCAGTAGAATCTTCCGAATAATTTTTTCTTTCAATAAGTTTGGGAATTAGAGCTGTTGCGAGTTCAAAGTTCTTATTAAATGCTAACATGAAAATATTTCCCCATGTTACGGTGTCGACTGTTTTTACTATTAAAGAGTTCCAGCCTTCATTTTTGCAACGCTCAATAAAATTATTTGATTTTACAAGTTTGGACAATAAACTGCCGAGCTCCAGATGGCTCAATTTTCCTCCAATATTTTTTTGCAAATAGTATTTAGTAATATGCAATGGTAAGGCTGTTATCTCAATACTGTTCAAATGCTTGCCTTTGTCGATCATTGTTTTGACCTGATTAGGCATATCAACCATATATTCTGCAGTACCGGTATCATGCATAGATTGTCCTTTTGCAAAACCTGAGTATTTTATTATCATATTTACAGCTGGTATATTCTTTTTCTGTGCGGCAACTTTTAATGCTGTACTTCTTGCATTACGATCATAAAACTCCGGATTGGATCCGGCTTTAAAAAGGGCTTCAATCCTTTCTGCACTTGCATATTCTGAATGCAGGAGGCTGTATATCCGTCTATCATCTTCTTTTCGTATTACGGTGGCTTTTCTGCTCAACAGTTGATTAATTACATCAATATTCCCGGTTAACTGAAGTGCAGTATTTCCTTGTCTGTTTTTTTTGTTGATATCAATATTTGCTGTAAGCAGTATCCTGACATAATTTGCAGAATTCATATGTGGGGAAAATTTCAAACTTGAAGAATATGGCATTGCGAAAAATTCAGTTACTGCCAAGTGTAATGCTGTATTGCCAGTGCCATCAACCGCATTGGCGTTTGCTTTATTCTGAAGAAGTAGTTTTACAATTTCGCTGCTGCGATTGTTTTTCAATGCAATATGCAGCGGGGCGTCGCCTTTGCCATCAACCGCATTGGCGTTTGCTTTATTCTGAAGAAGTAATTTTACAATTTCCAGAGAACGTTTATTTTTTAATGCAGAATGAAGTGGAGTATCTCCGGTAATATCAACAGTATTCACATTAGCTTTGTATTTTAACAACAATTTGATAATTTCAAGAGATTTATTGCTTTTAACTGCGATATGCAACGGAGTATCTTTGTTAATAGTGGCAATATTGATAGGAAAATCATTATCTATCAGAAATTTGAGTAGTTTTACATTATCCGTATTAACAGCGTAAAAAACGGAACCGGTGAATTTTTCTGCATCATTATCAAGTAGCATTTCCATCATTTGATAATCACCATTTTGCAAAGGATATACAAAAGGTGGATTTTGATTGGCATCCAAAGCATTGACATCTGCTCCTTTTTTGATCAGGTATTCTGCTATGTCATTAAATTTGTTGCGTAAAGCAATGTGCAATGCAGTTTCGTTGTTATGTTTATAGACGGCACCATTAACTTTTGCTTTTCTTTTGACTATCAAAAATTTTACAGCCCGCAAGTCACCTTTTTCTGAAAACTCGAGTAATTGATAGTCTGGTCTACCCAATGGTAAGTCAACATGTTCGACTTTTTCTGCTGAACATATTGCTACGATAATCACTATTAAAATAATTAAAAGTGATCCGGCAATGCTCAATATAATTTTTTTCTTTTTCAGTTTATTGCCACCAGACAATTTTTCGATAAAATCTGCAAGTTTTTGTGTGTAACTTGAAAGAATACCGGAAATTTGCTTTAGCAAGGAATATTGTTTTGGTGCTGATTTGCTTTCAGCTCTTTCTTCCAGCATTTCACCGCAGAAACGGCATTTTTTTGCAATCGCTTTGATTTCTTCTCCGCAAAAAGGACATTGTTTAGTTTCGTCAGACATTTTTCTACTCCATTTTTTTTCAGGGTGCAAAAAAAGACGTACCCCTGTTTGTGAATACGGGAGGCACGCCAATGCCTGGAACACCACACAAGACAAGGGTACATCTGTATATGCACAGATGCACCTTGCAAGCGGATGGGTTCCTTGAAATTTTGGCGTTTTCCCGTATTTCCATCGCTTGAAGATTTGTCACCTTCAAATTTTCAATTTTTTATTTGTAAATATTTATTGTCCTTGTTAAAATCCTTTCTTGGTTGTTTATGGCTAATATACAGCATCTGAAATAAAAATTCAAGTCCCAAATAAAAAATCAACCGCTTTGAATATAAAAAAAAACCGCCGCATTGTTTTCTTGAACTGTGCGGCAGAGAAAGTTATTTGTATTTATCAGTTACTTTTTAACTTAAGCTCTGTTCCCAATATTGGTTGATGAACAGTAAAAATGTTGAATAAAATCTTTTCAAAACTTAAAGGGTATTTATCTATTTTGCAAACAAAATAGATAAATGACAATAAAGGTTTGGAAACGGGTGATGGGGTTCCGTCTTCGCCCTGTGGGCTACGCCGTGACAAGTTGGGAAGAGGAAAAGAACCGATCCAGCAAAAGTTTTTTCCCTCTTCCCCAAGGATCCCATATCACTCCATATGGGGAACAGGACTTAATTTTACAGTCAGGGTGTGTACTGCGTCGGCAGCTTGGCGGTCTTTCCAGCTTGCCATGGTATCCTGCGACCCGAGGAAGGCGTGGGTGCAGTCGTTTACCAGCACAAATTCCGGATTGCTGACCATGCCTTGACTGCTTACGGCTGCCGGAACAAAAGTTTTATCGCCCAAACAGAGTTCGGCGTAGGCTATGCCCTGACCGCCATAACCTTTAGCTTCAAAGATGATCGCATCGGCTTGTATGGCTTTATCCAAGGGCAATATTTGTTCATAGCAGGCTTCATCGCCCCGGAAACAGCTTTGAGTTACCGGGAGCTTTTTGCCGTTTTCCACCAGCGAGATATTGAGCAATTCGGCTCCATACTGGTTGGAAGAGGCAAAAAGTATCCGCAAGTAGTTGCCGGTAAAAAGTTTTTCGCAATGAGTCCGGGTGGATTTTACAAACTTATTAAGGTAGTCGGCAATGGTGTTGGGGGTTATGCCGTTGCGCCACTCATCCCACTTGGCTGAATAATTATCGGCCTTGCTCTGCACTACTGCCAAGGCAGTGTCGATCTGTTCCGGAGTGGTGAGTTTGCGGGGAATGTTGCGGACGAGCTGCTTAAGATCAAAAATGGCACACTCCAACTCCAGCATTATAATAAGTTCTTCTATAATGCGTTTGCCGATCGGATTGTTTATTGCCGGATATTTGTTTTTCAAAACCGCCAATTCCAGAGTACGGCGGGCATTGGCTCCAAACCGCAAGCCGGAAAAACCCTGTTTGCTGGTATCCAAGGCTGTAAAACTGGTGAATCGGGTGCTGTTGTTTTCGCAGAAACAACGAAGTGCCTGAATAAGTTCTTCGTCGGTGGAATCAAAATATTTTTCGACAAACGCTCTGAAACACTCTTCTTCGCTGCCCAGACCTGCCCAGAGCCTCCCCACCGACGCAATCACCGGCAATGCTTTATACATAAATCGGTGATGGTTGCACCAGGTGGTCATAAGTCCGCCGAGAAGATTTTTGCCGCTGCTTGCGTATTCCGAGAAAGTTCTGCCGTTGCTGGTAAGGTAAGTAGCCGGAGCAATAAGGTAGTTGAAGCCCAATTCTTCATATTTTTCCAACATATTTTCCCGGCGGCGGTTGCCGAAGTGCCCCACGCTGGTGTAAACATCTTCCTGATACTGCCAGTGTGCAAGAATAATATCCCGGGGCATTTCCGGCAGCAAGTGAGAATAGAAGTCAAACATATCATCCCACATGATCATCCGGCGATGGAGTTTTTCCACTACTATTTCCCGGCATTTGAGGATAAATTCTTTATACATAGCAGATTCTTTATCGTAATCCATACCGTTGGCGGTACACTTTTCGCAATATCCCAGATCCCAGCACTCGTCGCCGCCGATGTGGAAGTATTCGGAAGGTACTGCTTCGGCAAGCTCACTTAAATAATCTTCAATAAAACGGTAAACTTTGGGGTTGGATAAACAGAAATTCCCCCGTTTGCTTCCCCAGAAACGAGTCCCATCTTCCAGCATATCCGCCATTTCCGGGTAACGGGTCAGACTGTTGACAAATGTCAGATTGGTCGTGGGGATAACTTTCAGACCCTTTTTGAAAGCGTAATCGACGATCTCTTTTAATTCATCAATAGTGTAAGCTTCTTCGGTGGTGGGGTAGGGGTGGGAGTTCATCTTGATCCGCCATGCAATATAAAGCAGCAGCGTGTTGTAGCCGTTATCTGCCAGAAAATCAATGTAAAACCGGATAAATTCCATAGTTTCCTTCTGGCGGTTCAAGTCCAGCTGGGCGGCTCTGATAAGATAATTCTGCATAAGAAATTCTCCTCTGAAAAATTACGCTATGTTCCCAACAAGGGTCGGTACTTGAGGAGGGGAAAAAGACCTTTTGAGGAAAGGTCCTTTTTCCCCCCCTCAAACTCCACCCCTTTTTTCCAAACCTTTTACCGGCATTTATCTTTTTGCGGAGCAAAAAGATAAATGCCATTCAAATATTGAAAAAATTCTCAATGCACAGGTATATCTGTCATTTTTATCTACCTACCCGCATTGGGAACAGAGCTTAAGATTTTTGAAATTGCCTTTTTCAATCAAGTTACAAACAGCACGGAGGATGTTTTCTGTTGATTACTTACATCACCTGCTTGGCTTTTATTACTCTTTAGATTTCGGCAAAAGCGTATTCAAATACAGAGTCAAACGCTTCCAATACTCCGAGGCACACTGCGGCAGCGGAGCGCCTTCCAAGCCGGCTTCGATAACAGCATCAAAGAAGGTACTGACTTTTTCGTCTTCAAACTCCGGCAGCAGACCGTTTTCCTGCAAACATGCCAATTTTATTACGGCTCCGCACGCCTCCGGACTCCACAATGCCGAACCATTGGCAGCATTGAGCGCCAGATTGCCCAGCACATGGCGCAAAGTATCGTAAACGATCGCCATAGGCAGTTCAGGCGCAGAATTATTCAGCACAAAGTTGGCGATCTTACCGCTTAACTTGTAAATATCCAGCCGGTCGGCAATGGGCGCAAAAGAGGTTATCAATTCTGCATCAACAAGTTTGCTGGGGCCTGTTTCGGAAAATTCAAAGCCGATTTCCAGCTCATTAAAGCAATCCAGCACCGGAAATTTTTTGCCGGAAACGCTCTGCGCCCCATAACAGACCAGCTCCATTTTTCCCCAATCCGGACTTACTGCTGTTGCCATTACATCGGCTTCCCTGAACATGGTTCTCCGCAGAATTATTACCGTAGTGCGTTCCATAACTTACTCCGCATTCTGTGCTTGAAGTTCTGTTTTTTCCGCATTTTTTTGCAGCTCTGACAACGCCTTGTTGTACAAAGTCCTGAAACGCTCAAAAACCGCTTCCCGGGCATCAGGCGGAACTTGCCCGACTGCCACAAACCGGCGTAAAAACTCATCCAGTTCAGTAATCGTCAACTGATAATCATTGCCGCCGAAGTTGCCGGTAATTGCACTTTGCAGTTCACTGGCAAGATCGCCGCCGCCGGAAATAATACTGCATTCTCTCAAGCGTTCTTCCAATTCGCCGCAAACTTTCAACCGCCTTGCCAGGTGATCGATAAGTTTATCATTGTCATCTCCGGGGTCAATGACAGATTCCAGCTGTAAAGCACTTTCCAACTGATGCATGGCATCCTGATGATGCAGTTGGCAGAGTTCTTTTTGCAGCTGCTCGTAAAGCGAATTCCATTTTTCAGCAGCATCCCGTGCCGGACGGATCGCCTGCGACTCCCAGCGCTGCTGGTTTGCCAGCAGTGCCTGTTCAATTTCTTTGACCGGAGCATTACCGCTGACGGCACGGGATAATATTTCTGATAATTCAGTGCAAATGATCTCCGCCTGCCTCCGGGCTTCGTCGCCGGCTTCCCGGTGTGCAGCAAAAATATTTTCTATCGCCCGGTTGAATCGGGTATAAAGTATACGGTCATCATTGCCGGCTGACGGTACACTTTTCCACGCTTCACGCAAAGCTGCCGCTTCGCTTTTAGCTTGCAAAAATGGTTTTTCCAGCAATGCTTCAGCGGCTTCGCACAACTCTTTTTTGCGGGCAGCAGCGGCAAAAAATGATTTTTTGCGTTCTTCCCAAGCCGCATTGCGCCGGACAAAAAAGGCATCGCAGGCAGCATGGAATTTTTCAAACAATTCACGGTCAACAGCACCTCCGGCAGAACCGGCACTCTTCCAAAGTTCCTGCAACTCTTTGAGCCGGGTGGAAGTTTTGTTCCAATCTTCGGACTCCGCAAGGGCTTCAGCCTCGGTCAAAAGTGCTGTTTTGGTCTCTTTTGCCTGCTGTTGCCGGGCATTTATCTCATTAAAAAACTTCTCCAGTCTTTCATGTAATGCCCCGCAAATATTGTGGTAACGCTCCCTCAATTCTTCAAATTTTTCATTTGGAACCGGCCCGACCGCATTCCAGCGTTCACGCAGCATCCGGAATTTTTTGGCAACCTCAAAAAGTTTTTCGTCGGGCTGGAGCATAAGTTTTTCCAATGCCGAACAAATGTCCAACTTCAATGTATAATGTTCCCAACGGGCAATATCCCGGGCTTGCGCCTGCGCTCTGGCACGCCGCCGCAGTTCCCGCTCTGCTTCCATGATCTTTTCCCGGTATTCGACAACTTCTGCGGGCGGATTGCTCAAACTGCCGGCATTACTTTCCAATTCATCCAAAAGCTTCTGCCGTTCTTCCAGCGAAGGTATTTCAGCAGCATTGAGAAATTGCGTATAACGCTCCCAAACACCGGCAGCAGAGTTTACTGCCTTGCTGTAAGCCTGCTGCGCTGCATCAGCCCGGGCAAGCAGAACAGCAGCAAGAGTGTTGAACTCTCCGGCAAACCCGGCAGCACCTTCGCTGTGGTCAAACTCAAGGCGTTTCCAGCTTTCCACGGTTTGCCGGATAAGTTTCCAGTTGGCAGTTTCCGCCAATCTTTTCAGCTGCTCCAGAAGGTCAGCTGCCATTTTATGCTCCCGCAACATTTTTTCCCGGCGGGCAAGCAACTCCTGTTGAGCCCGGGCAAAGCGATAGCGTGCCGCCATAAAGCGGGTCTTGAGCTCTTCATCGCACTGGGGGATGTTGCGGAACTGCATACAAAGATTTTCAAACTCTTCAGCATTGCCCTGATTGGCAGCAGCTTCGATAGCCTCCACCAAAGCAGTTTGGGCGGCAAAAGCCTCCAGTTTGGCCTGACGCTGCCGCTGTTCAGCAACGATAGCCTCCCGCAGCGCCTGACTTTTGGCAGAACTTACCAGATAAACCGCTGCCGGAGAATCCGGAGCAGGAGAATTGCGCTGATAAAGCTCCAATGCCAGACGGTCATCTTCCAGCTGGCTTAAAAACTGCTGCCACAATTCCGGCATAGCCGCAAGCCTTGCCCCGGCAGAAAGCATCAAATGCGGCGACTTGGAAAGCAATGCCACTTTGATAAGCGTATTAAGATTTTCGATCCGGTCAAAAGCGTCGCACTCCCGGTCTTCGGCACACGCCTGCAACGCCTGTTCGCCGTAAAGCTCATCCACCCGGTCGGCGATCAACGCCAGCACTCCGGGGTCCTGCTCCCGTCGCCGCAGCGATACAAGTATTTCGGGATCGGCAAACCGGCTGATGGCAGCAGATCGCACCGCTGCATCGCGGTCAGCGGCGGCAAGTTCCCGCAAAATTGCCAGGTCGTTATTCAAATCCAGAGCCGAAACCGCCTCAAGTCTGACTTGGGCGTTATCGCTGGCAAGTTTGCGTTTGATCAATATTCTTTCAAACCACATAAAATATACTGTACTCCATAGTAAAACATCTCTTCAACAACCATGTTTGTTACTTTACACGCAAAAAGTATTTCTGCAAATCCAAATACTGTTTTTGATCGACCATTTTGCGGTAAAATCAGATTTTTTCCCGGTACATATTTGCAATATGCCAAAAAAGAGCTATCTTTAACGGATATTTATTGTCTTAATATAATATATAAAACACAAACAAGGAGGAAATCATGGCTGAAACCATGCAATTCAAAGCCGAAGTCAAGCAGCTGCTTGATCTGGTCATACACTCACTTTACAGCAATCCGGATATCTTTCTGCGGGAACTGATAGCCAACGCTGCCGATGCCATCGACAAGGCCCGCTTTGCCGCTTTGACCGACGACAAACTTACCCGCGATTGGCAGATCCGTCTTGCCATCGATAAAGAACACCGAACCTTGAGCATTACCGATAACGGTATTGGTATGACTGCCGAAGAAGTCAAAGAAAACATCGGTACCATCGCCAAATCCGGCACCAAAGCTTTTCTGGAAAATCTGAAGAACGCTCAAGCCGCCGGTACCCCGGAATTGATCGGTCAGTTCGGGGTGGGCTTTTACGCCGCATTCATGGTGGCAGATAATGTGACCATCGAAACCAAACGCTCCGGTGTGGATGCCCCCGCTGTACGCTGGAGTTCCGACGGCACCGAAGAGTACACCATTGAAGAGTGTGACCGCTCCGAAACAGGTACTACTGTGACCTTGCACATCAAGGGTGACAAAGATATTTATCTGGAAAACTGGAAGATCTCCGAAATCGTCCACAAGTATTCGGATTTTATCGAATACCCCATCATCCTGCCTTTTGTCAAAACCAACGAAGATAAAACCACCAGCATCGAAGACCGCACTCTGAACAGTCAGAAAGCCATCTGGCTGCGCCCGGCTGCGGAAGTTACCGAAGAAGAACACAACACCTTCTTTGCCCATCTTGCCCACGGCGGCAAGCCCCTCAAACACATCAATATCAATGCTGAAGGCACTAACGAGTTCAAGGCGTTGATCTACATACCCGAAGAAACGCCCTTCAACCTCTTTATGCCCGATATGCAGAAAAAAGGTTTGCAGCTCTATGTAAAGCGGGTATTCATCACCGACAACTGCGAAGCACTGGTGCCGGATTATCTGCGTTTTCTCCGGGGCGTGGTGGATTCCAGCGACCTGCCGTTGAATGTATCGAGGGAAATATTGCAGGAAAATCCGCTGCTGGGCAGCATCAAGCGTGCCATTACCGGCAAGGTGCTGGGCGAATTCAAGAAAATGCTGGAACGGGATATTGACCAGTACAAAAAGTTCTTCAAAGAGTTCGGCAAGATCCTTAAAGAAGGTATCCACATCGACCCGGCAAACGAAGAAAAAATCAAAGATCTGGTGATGTACGAAACTGCCAACGGTCAACCCGGCGAACTTATTACCCTCAAAGAGTACATTAACGCCATGCCTTCCGAACAGGAACACATCTACTACATCATTGCCGAAAGCCGCCAGATGGCACTTGCCAGTCCGGCGTTGGAGATTTTCAAAAGCAAAGGTTACGATGTACTGTTGATGACCGATCCGGTGGATGAATTCATCATGCAGAACTTTATGCAGTACGACAAAAAGTACCTCAAGAGTGCCAACAAAGGCGAGTTGGAAATCGAAAAAGATCCCGATGCCGAAGAAAAAGCTCTTGCTGAAGCTACTAAAAAGTATCAGAAACTGCTGGATTATATCTTTGACAAATTGCAGGATAAACTCTCCGCCGTGCGTCTGACCCGCCGTCTGACCGACAGCACCTGCTGTCTGGTGGGCGAAAGCAACAGCATCAGTCCCCAGCTGGAACGCTTGCTCAAAGCCATGCACCAGACTGCGCCGGAAAGCAAGCGCATTCTGGAACTCAATCCCAATCACCCGGTGGTGGAAAAAATGCTCTCTTTGTGCGAAGAAAATGCCGCTTCCGAACAGCTTGAGCAATACACCAACATCCTCTACGGCGAAGCGCTGCTTACCGAAGGCAGCCCCCTGCCCGACCCGCTGGCATTCGTCAAGAGTGTGTCGGCGCTGATGAAGTAAGATTTCCTGAAACATAACCGTTTTTCAATCCATGCCCTGTTCCCGAACCGCCTTTACCGGGAACAGAGCATAAAAATATAAGAGAATCATAAATTTATGAAAAAACAATCTGCTGCCGAACTTAACGAGTTTCGCAAAAAATATGATCGCAGTTACTCTATCGGCGACCTCACCCCCACGATTTGTGAATTTTTCGGCATTGAAGAACCTGCCGCTTGCGGAGCAGTCGCCATTGCTCCGGTAGTTGATCAGGTGGCGCGTACCATGGGGGAGGGCAATATGGAAAAAGTGGTGCTTTTCTGCTGCGATGCCATGGGCGAACATCAACGGGAACACTTTCCGGAAGTCTTTGAGCGCATCGAAAAAGTCGCTCCGTTCCGTATTCCCTCGGTGGCAGTTATGCCCAGCGTTACCCCGGTTTGTTACGGCACGATCTTTTCCGGCGCCGCCCCTTGTGTACACGGTATTCAGAAGTACGAAAAGCCGGTTCTGGAAGTGGAAACTCTTTTTGATGTGCTGGCAAAAGCCGGTAAAAATGTTGCCATTGTGTCGGTAAACACTTGCAGTATCGATATGATCTTCCGTAAACGCAATATAGATTATTATTCGTTCCGCACCGATCAGCAGAGTTTTGACTGTGCAATCGAGCTTATGCAGAAAAATAAGTACGATCTGATCGTGCTTTATATGACCCAATACGACTCGTTACAGCACAAAACCGGCTGTTTCTCGCCGGAATGTACCGAACAGGCTTATCTTGCCGCCGACCGCTTTGAAATACTTGCTGCCAAGATGGATGAGTATTACAAAGATTACAACCGCACTCTGGTTTTTGTGCCGGATCACGGCGGGCATCTGGTGGGCGAACGCAAAGGAACGCACGGCTTTGACATACCCGAAGATATGCTTGTAAGTCACTACTACCGTTTGGAAGAAAAAGCAGAAAAGTGAGTGTGCTATGCTGGAACTGAACACCCCTGCGCCGGATTTTGCCCTGCCCGATGCTGATGGCAAAATGGTATCTTTAAGTGATTTTGCCGGTAAAAAAGTGGTGCTTTACTTTTACCCCAAAGACAACACCCCCGGCTGTACCCGGCAGGCCTGTGCCTTTGCTGAAAATTTTGACGAATTCAAAAATCGCAACATTGCCGTTATCGGCATAAGCAAAGATTCCGTTGCCAGCCACCGGAAGTTTGCCGATAAATACAATTTGCCGTTCATCCTGCTTGCCGATCCGGAACTCTCTGCAATTCAAGCCTACGGTGTCTGGCAGGAAAAAAAGCTTTATGGCAAAGTTTCCATGGGCGTAGTGCGAACCACTTTTATTATCGACGAAAAAGGCATGATCGAAAAAATCATGCCCAAAGTCAAACCCGATACCAATGCTGCTGAAATCTTAACCGCATTGCAGTAATAAATTTTTCAAACTGCCAAGTCAGCGTTCCCTGAACCGGGCGCTGACTTTTTTTTGCATCGGCAAACAAAAACCGGGGGTGGATCGTTTTAGCTCCACCCCCGGTACGGTTAATCAATTATTGATTTTATCAAGCCAGATTGATATCGATATTGTAATCGATATTCTGCTTCTTTTCGTTGCTGTTCTTGACGGTCAGGAAGTAATCCACACCGGCGGTAAGAACATTCTTACTGGTGTAATTACCGCTTTCCTTATCAAAGGTCAACGCCACTGACTTGCCGTTGGCATCCACCAGTGTAAGTTTGATCTCCTTGTCGATCAAAGCATCCTGGGTGTCGCCCGAACCGGAGAATACCAACCGGCCGTTATCGTCGTAATTGTCAACAAAATCATCAAGTCTGATCTTGAAGACATCGACCGAATCGCCGAAACCGACCCAGTCGCTTACAGTATCGCCGGCACCGTAAGCAACACTGTCAATATTACCGGCAACCTGCTTCCAGGTATCATCGGCATTATTGAACACACTCTTGCCGGTGGTTGTACCGTCATCGAGCTTACGCTTTTCGTTATTGGTAAGTGTCAGTTCGTATTCCGAAGCAGAACTGGAGCCGTTGGCTTCCACCTTGATATAATAGGTGGTATTGCTGTCCAGCTTGCGCGAAAGGATCAAACTTTCTGCCGCAGCCGCACCGGTCACACTCTGCAGCGACTTGAATTTGCCGTTGGTAACAGTACCGATACTGACCTTGATATTATTGCCGTTGATACCGGTCAGATCCAGCGTGTACGAACCGGCATCGAATATATCGACCTTGAAGTAATCAACAGCATCCCACAAGGTCTGAACCTTACCGTTCTTCCAAACTGCGTTCCTGCTGGCAGCGGCAACTCCGTTGATATTGAAGCTCAACGAATTGCTGACACTTTCCGGCATATCATCGGCGGTCGAACTTGCATAATTGCCGAATTCCCAGCTGTTCATTTCAAGCGTATAGGAAACCGTATTGTCGGACTTGGCATTCGGTGCTGTGACTTCCACAACATAGTTCATGCCCTTTTCCAGACAAAGTTCGCCGGTGCCGATCGACAAGCTCTTGCTGCCGGTGACTGTTATGCTCTTGACCTTGATATACTTGCCGGTACCTTTGCCGGTAGCGGGATCGATATCGACCTTGTAGAGCGTTGCCACGGCCTTGTCGCGGGTATCATCCAGAGTCAGCGTTATACCGGTTGCTCCATCAACTGCTGTAAATAAATAGGTATCAGCAGTATTGTCATTACCGATAATACCGGTCTGGCTGGCGGCGGCATCTGTGATCCTGGCAAGATTGATCGAATACTCTGTATTCTTACTGCCGCTGGTGCTGCCGGCACTGACCATTATGTAATAATCTTTGGAGGCATCCAGATAAACGCCGCTCAATACTGCGCCGCCGTTGATACCTTTGGCAGTAACACTCTTAATCGCTTTACCCGATTTGATTTCAGCCGATCCGGTATAGTAAGTGGTAGCTTCGTAAAGCGTGACTTTAACATCATTGCCGATACCGGTGATGTTCAAGTCATAATTGCCGGAACTATCCACCATCACGCCGTAGAAATCTTTGGCATCGCCCAGACCGACCCAGCCATTGACATCGTTCTTGACCAAAGCCGTATTGACCAGCTTGTCTGCATCATTTACCGACCATTCTGTGGACGGGCTGCCCAGATCAGCAATTGAGTTATCAAGTTTTCCGTTTTGCTCGTTGCCGGAACGGTCAACAGTATTCAATGTATACTTCGAGAACTTGTTCTTGCCTGCGGCTTCAACCACGATCTGATAAGTTCCGGTATTGGCAAACGCATAGGCAAACGATGCCTGTGTGCTGTTGGCAGCAGCGGTAAAGCTCTTGAGCACCTTGCCGGTAGCTGCATCTTTGATCGACAGCTTGATGTTGTTGCCATTGATATTGCCGAGCGTAAACTCATGCACTCCAACAGTATCAACTTTATACTCGTAAACATCTGAAGAATCACCGATACCAACCCAGTTTTCGGTGCCGATAATGTTATTTGCGGCATCATCGCCGGCTTCAATATGATCCTTGAAGCTGTAACCATCGACCGTCAGCTGGATGTTGCCGGTAACTTTCTTGCTGGAGCCCTTGATTTCCACCTGATAAATGCCGGTGCCGTTTTTCACGACTTCGTCATCCAGCCAGAGGTAGCCGGTAGTGCCGACAGCCCCCGCCTTGACCGTGATGCTCTTGACCGTGCGGGTCTTGCCGTTATCCAGCAATTCGTACACAGTCAGCTTGACCGAGCCGCTGGCATTGGTGTTGCTGATCCTGAACTGATAAGCTCCGCCGGCAGCCGGTGCAGTGTAGATGTAATTTTCAGCCTCTGTACCGTTGATCGCAACAGCACTGTTTACGAGATTGAACACCTTATTGGCATCGCTGCCCAAATCGACCGAACTTTCCAGCATGTTCATTACCAGCGTGTAATCACTGTTCTTGCCGCTCTTATGACCGGGGGCGGTAACACTTACATAGTATTCGTTGCCCACCGAAGCATCAAGCATCAGCATCTTACCGGTAACTGTATTTTTGGCGGCAGTGGCGTTAAGAGTATCGACCTTGATATAGCTGACTGTTCCCTTCGAATCCACCACTTTCTTGAGTACCGCAACATTTACATTGTTGGATACTCCGGAAACGGTGAACTGATAAAGGCCATCTTCTGCCAGACTCACCTTGATATAGTCAGTCGGGTCATTGAAGCCCACCCAGCCGTTTACAGCCGGAAGCGCCTTGCTCATGGGAGCAGTTGCCATCAGTTCAACATTAGCTTTTTCGGCGGTATCGTCGCTGTTGTCAACCAGATTGTCATAAGCTGTCATATACATACTGTACCGCGAGTTGCCATTCTTGCCATTGGCAGAAACCTGCACATAAAGCTGACCGTTACTCAACTGATCACGGTCAAAGATGCAGTGCATGACCAGCGATTCAGCATCTTTGGTACCGGTTTTGCTGATCAAAGTCTTGAATTTACCATCGACAAAGTAACCGATCGCCACCTTGATCGCATTGCCTTCGATGCCGTCGATCTTGAGCTGATATTCTTTTTCAGGCTCCAGATCGTAGAGGCTGTTGGCTGTCAGCTGGCAGTAATCAACTGTATCACCGGCACCAACCCACAAAGCCTTGCCGGACAGATCCGAATCAAGAGTGGCATCCAACGCCAGTATCTGCTTCTTCCATGCCGTGCTGTCCAGCGGATCATCGTCGTAAGTCGTTGCGGCGGGGTAACTGTCGATACAAGTGATCTTTACCTGATACTCGGTACCGATGATCTTCTTGTCGCCGATCTTGACTTCGTAGTAGTAATCCTTACCGGCTTCCAGCGCCAGAACATCGCTGGTTACGCCATCGATCGTAGAGCCAGTACAAACGATGGAATCCAGCTTCTTGTGCGTGATCTTGACTTCGCCTTTGCTGTTGACTGTTTTGATTGCTTCATAGACAGTCAATACAGTATTGGCGGATGCACCTTCCAAAGTAAAAGTATATTTACCGGTAGTCTGCAAACTCAAGCGTTTGATATCGCTGGCATCGCCATAACCGACCCAGTTGGCAAGGTTGGCAGTCTGGCTGTCGCCGGGGATATTTGACAAACCAACAAGGTTGAGATTGTTGGCAACAGCCTTGTCGTAGCTGTCGTCATTGCCATTGTTGCCGTCACCGCCGATATTGGTCTTGTCAAGTGTAAGCTGGTAGCTGGAAACAGCTCTTGCGCCAACAGCGTATACCTTAACAGCATAAACTGTATTGGCTTCCAAAAGCAGATCGCTCACCACCCGGCAGTTATCATTGACAGTATACTTCTTCCAGGACTGGGCTTTGCCATTGCTGCCGATCTTGAAGATTTCGATTTTGATATCATCCTTTTCTTCAGCAAAAATTGCCCGGAGTTCATCCACTGTCAAGGTCAAAGCTATACTGCTGCTTTCGCAAATCACAATAGTATCTCCGGTATCACCGCGACCAACGGTTTGCTTGATGATCTCGCGGCTGCCGCCGGGTTCACTCCACCGCACCTGATACTTGTACCGTTCGATCGGCAAGCCGGTATTGCCGTCGATTTCGTAAATATAATTGCCTTTTTCGTCCATCATCGGCTTGCCCTGGGCATCAAGCTTCACGACCTTTTCCATGGTCAAAGCATCAGTCACTGTATCAGGATACATGTCATCGCTGGACGATACACCCTCATAAGTGCTGCGGAGTTTGCTGGCAGTACTGCGGTTACCGGCAGTATCCACCGCTACGATCTGAAATTCGTATTCAACACCCTCACGCACACTCGGCAGCACAAAGCTGTTGCCATAGACCTTTTTTCTGGTCCAATCATTCGGCTCTTCGCCTGCAATCCAGATACGATATCTTACTTCGTAATAGTCAATATCGCTGCCACCGGCAGGAGTTTCCCAGTTGAGTACCGATTCAAAGTACTTTTCGCTGTTGATATTATCTGCAACATTATCCACTGTGATCGCTTTGACTTCGTCAGGAGCCGTGGTATCCATGTGGAAATTGAATGCAGAACTGCTTATCTTGCGGCCGTTGGTATCCAATGCCGATATCTTGAGTTTGTAATCGCCATCCGGGATATTGTAAAGTCCCAGGAACTTGCTCAAGTCGTCGATCTTGAATGTCTGGATCTGGTTCACAGAATCGTAACTAACACTAACCGTTTTGGCAAGGTCAGATGCTGCTCCTTTGCGGTCGGCATCCGTCGTGCGTGCTGTATAGGTATGGAGCTCGTTGGACAGAGTGATCTCATACTCATACACCCCCAGAACTTCGTTATTCTGTTTCCAGGAAATAGCAGCCGTTCCGGCGTGTTTGGCATTTTCCTTATCAGCTTCACGACCCTTTATCCACAGATATTCAGCCTTGATGCTGTTCGGTGCTGAAGTCATACCGAGTTTAGTCATATTGTACAGACCTTCGTCGATGACTTCCACCTGATTGCGGATCGCAACAACTTCATTCTGAACTTCACTGTACGGGTAAAGGAACGGTGTACCAGTCGGATCGTTTAAATTGACCAACCAAACGACTTCATTTTCCGCATTGGCATTATAGATATTTTTATCGACCGCCTTGAATTGGAATTCATACCAATCGCTCTTGAGGCTGCTGTTTTCACTGTTGTCGCCGCCGTTGAAAAATTCGTCGTACACAGTTACGCACCAATACACATTTTTCCAGTTTTCGAAAATACCAACCGGGCGTCCGGGAGTTTTATTATCGAAAGTAATGGATGTACCCGTGGTCCAGAAATCATACGATTCATAATCCGGCTTGGTGAGATTTTCCTGTTCACCAATATAATTGGAAACAGTTACACGGTAATAAATCTTGTGTTCATCCTGGAAGTCAGGATATTTATCATCACCCCAATCCAAGGTTACCGATGCTTCTTTGAGCTTGCCGCGGTAATCAATAAGCTTGGTCTTGAAACCGGTATCATCATTGGGATCAGCAATAGGATCACCTTCTTCATCGACTTCAAACACGCGCAGTTTGACTTTTTCCCAGGATGCCTGAACATCGCTGGTGAACTCATGCGTAAATTCACCAACCGGCGGATGGTAGTCAGGTGTACCAAAAGTACCTTCGATACTGGATGAATTGCCAAAGTAATCGTAGGCTACGATTTTGTATTCGTATTCGCCCCAGTTGACCAACCGGTCAAGCTGATACAGCGGTTCGGATTTATCACCTTCATTCCATTTGACGACCTCGGCCTGACTGAAAGTCTTTTCCAATGTTTCTACAACCTTGCCTGTCTTCGGATCGGTTATATAGGTGTACAGTTCGTAATACCGCACCCCCAAATCACCATCGCTGTCAACAGCCGGTTCCCAGGAGAATGCGGGCAGGATCTTGATCATGCCATCGCTGCCTTCTTCCGGCGAGCCCCAGGTTGCACTGTAGGTGCCGGGGAACTTGGGATCTCCGGTATCTACGAGCACACTGCCGGTAAGGCTGTCGCGCTCACCGGTCACATTGTTGCAGTAGTCGGTAGCAGAAATGGTATAGGTCAGATTTTCATCTGTGATATCCGTTATCTGCCAGGCACATTCGTAATAAGTGTAGCTCTTTTCAAACGAATCACTGTTGCGGTGGTCGTTATTGGTTGAATCATAAACCACGGCACCGTCTTCTTTGATGACGATTTTTGTGGAAGTATCTGCTTCCACGAAGTTTCCGTCGATCGTCCAGGTCAAACGCAGTTTTCCGTCGATCAACCGCACCGCTGCATCCACACTGAGATTATCGTTGATGAAAACCTCATACACCTTGCCGGAATCCAAACCGCCGGTACTGCCGGAGCCTTTCAAAGTCCATTCTGCAAAAGTCTTACCGGAGATAAAGCTGTATTGGTACTGGTTGCCTTTGACTTCGCCGGAGGTACCGGCAAAATTGCCAAGAGTCTTCCACACGCCATTATCTTCGTACTGGATAGTAACGACCTGACCTTTGAGATTACCCTTGCTCGAAGCATTGGTTCTCCATTCCACAGATTTTCCATCGCCGGAAAGCGCAGCTGCAATCACACTGCCGTCGGCAAGAACCACCTGATAATTACCGGCTTGCAAACTGGAGTTGCTCCAACTTGCCACCGAATAACCGTACAAATCTTCTTCTGCAATGAATATATCTTCGGAGTAATCGCCGGCATTTATGGTAAGCGTGTAACGGCGTACACCGGTACCGCCTTCGCCGTCATCGGCTTTGACCCAGCCGATCCATGCGCTGTATTTGGTGGGCTCTTCGCCTTCCTGCTTGATCGGATTATCCGGCGTATCGAAGAACAGCCCGGAAACTTCCGTCTGCTCTTTATCGGTCGGATTGGGGAATACCGGAGCTGTAAAGTCTGCAACGATTTCGCCTTTGCGCAATTCACCAGTCTGCCCGAAGTAATCTATGGCAGTAACCGTGTATTTGTAGCCGTTGGCCTCCAACCGCGAGGGGAAGTCGCTCATGTCTGCCCGATAGAACAATGTGGCATTCTGCGGAGTGATCATCTTGCCGCTGTGCGGGGTACCGAACAATATCTCGCCGGTGGAAGATTTTATCGTTACCGTTTTGTACATAAGGTCGTGATCAATAAACAGTGCTCCGTTTTCATCGGCAAATACATCATAGGATTCACCGCCTTCCACTACAACCGTATAAGGTTTTTCATCGGACGGCTTAACCCCCTGCAACATGATGCGTGTGGATTTCCACTCAAATGTTTCTGATTCCAGAGCAGCTACATTTACCACATTGTGCGTTATATTGTTATGCGCCACTGTAACCGCAGCTGCATTAAGCGACGGCACATAGAAATCAAGCCGCAGCTTGCCATTTTCCGTAGCCAGCAATGCGCCGCTGGTCGTTCCGTTTACTGTTACCGAATAGTAGTTGCCGGCAACGATTTGGAACGGCAGTTCAGTGCAGTTTTCAAAACTGATTTCAGTATACTTGTTATCGAGCATACCGCAATCGAATTCCACCGTCAACGCATCGGTATTGTCGAGCGATCTGGTAAAATCGATCCTGTAACTGCGGACTTTACTTTCCGAATCGCTGGCTGCCGACCAATACACTGAACCGTCAAGCATTACCGGATCGTTGATCGAACCGACAATGTAGTCGATCTTGCCCGCCACGGTTTCGTCAGTTGCGGTGAATTCAGGTCTGTCTTTATCGGCAACAAAGCTGCCGGTAATTGCCTCGGATTCGTTACCGGAGAAGTCTTTGGCTACGATCTTGTAATCGTAAGTGCGTTCGCCGAGATCGTGCAATCTGCAAGTATAGTCATAATGAGTATAACTGTAATTGTCGATATTATCATCAACAACGCCTTCCCATTGTTTTAATTCATGGTTAAAGAACTCAACTTTGACTTCCATGCCGGAGAAATCGGTTCTTGCATACCACGAAAGTTCCATAATGTTGGAATCGCCGACCTTCTTGAGTGTTACATCGGTCAGATAGTCTACTTCTGTACCGGAGGCATCCACCAGCTTGATCTGCGTACCGTTGTCGTACACACTTACACGGTAAATGCCATCGATATCCAATTCAGAACTCTGCCATTTGCCGTATCCGAAAGGAATTCTGTCTTCAAAGCTGACTTCCTTGACCTTTACATAATCACCATTTTCATCTTTGAGATAAACAGCGTAAGAGTGTATCCCGCTGCCACCATCATCGCTGGCAGCATCCCAACCCAACAGAGCTTCATAGTCCGTATCCGGGTCATAGATCGAAGTACCCAGTTCGTCTTCTTCACGCAGTTCGGGGTGCAGTACCGACAAGACCGGGAAGTCAACATCCAGCATACCGGCAACAGGCTTGGTGAATACCGGCGCTGCATCATCCGGAGTAGTCCAGACGCGGTAAGTCGTACCCGCCAGCCAATCGCTGTAGCCTTCAACTGTATTGTTGCTGTCATCTACGGCACGAATACGCCAGTACACATAACTGCCATTGTTCTGGGAAATCGCCACTTCAGTACCGGTTACGACTTTGGTATAGATCTTGGGCTGAATAAATTCCAGCGTTTCCTGACCGGTTGCCGGATCAACTACTTTGCGGTAGTACCCATAGCTTGTATCGCTGGCATCATTTTGGAACAGGTGCGGCAAAGCTGAATCATTGCCGGTGATGTATTCGGCAAAACTCATACTCGCCGGAGCAGAAAGCTGCAAATCAAACGGCTGTTCAAGTTCGCAATATTCGATAATGTATTTGCGGATCGGCCGGGCAGATTCCACGGGTTCCCATTCCAACTGGGCAACTGCGTTGACAACCTTGCTTTCTTTCTGCAAAATAGCATCCGAAACAGTACAGTTGATCTTGAGATCTTCCGGCAAAGCAAATTCGCTGCTGATCCCGGCAGAAATGACCTCGGCAGAAACGGTGCGTTCTTCGCTCCAGGCGCTCGCATACAAGCCAAATTCATCACCCAGTGTACGGATGCGCCACTTGACTTCGTAACCGTTTTCCACACCTTCGATCGTAAAGTGATCCTGATCGCCATCAAACTTGAAGCCGATGGTGCTGCCCAGCGGATTGCCATATTTATCAATAAGAGTATACTCTATTTCGTAGGAAGCGATTTCCTCCAAACCGAAATCTTCGGCTTTCAAACCATGCCAGGAAATGGTAAGTGTGCGTTCTTCTTCGTTGTAGCTTTCCACAAAGTGCGACACCATACTCACCGAATCCGACCAGGAGTACGAATAGGCTTCGCCCTTGCTGTCGATCATTTCAACATTGACCAGCTTGGCACTCGCTGCGCCAGGGTACTTACTGAGGTCTACGATATAAGTCGTATCGCCGTTGGGGACGGGGTCAACAACTATACCGTCATCAGCCAAACCATTTCCGTTAAGATCGATCGCATCGCCGTTGTTATTCAGCAACACATAGGTAATCTTGTAGTGGTCTATACCGGTAGCCGGTACACCCTGTTTATCCAGCAGTACACCGTTGGCGATCTTATTCTGCAATTCCTGATCAAGCAGAGTCCAATCCAGCTTGGTGGCATTGACTCCGGTATTGAGCATATACAGCTGATTCAAGCCTTTTGCCTCTTGAGTTACAGAACCCTTCAAGGATACATTTTTAAGCGTAACACTTACCGGATTGCCCGCCAGATTATAGCCCTGGTTGGCAAGGTCTGCAATGTCAAGCGTATAGAATGGTTCCCGGAGGTCATTGATTGTAACATTGATAACATTCGACTTATCATCTTTCAGCTCAATATCGATGCTGTAAGTATACTGACCGCTCGGATTCCATGCTTTATGCTGATCCTGCCACTGGATTACCGCCATGTTACCGGCAACAAATTCAGTGAACACATCTTTATCTTCGCCGTATTTACCAACCAGTTTGATTTCTTCCAGAGTAACCTTTGCTATATCGCTGGCAGAAACACCGTTGAATCTTGCGGCAAGCTTTTCAACATCAGCAAAATACTGATACGACTCGACCCATTCACCGGCTATTCTGCACGCATTGCCGGAAGCATCTTTCAGCAAAATACCATTTGCATCATAAAGCGCAAAGGTTATTTCGTAGCCGCTGAAAACTTCAAACGCCAACGGATTATTGCCGGAATCTTTACCGGTAAGAGTTCCAGTTGTGATCTGTGCCATCCAGCTCTTATGCTTTGTTTCCCAATCCAGCATAAAGCCGACCCCGGCGGATTCATTTTTGATCACATCCTGGAAGCCGCTGTACGATGTATTGGCAATAGCATTGAATTTACTGTCCAGCAATGTGATATTGCTCAAACGGACATAGTTGATCTCGCTCTCCGGCAGTCCGAGAGTTGCCGCCAGCTGCTCAACATCCACCCGGTAGCTTGTAAATGCTTCTTTCAGAATAATGGTCTGCGGCGGCTGAAGCACCTTGCCGTTTTTATCGATCGCTTCGTAAGTGATCTGGAAAAATTCTTCAGCTCCGGTAAAGAGCGAGCTGTACTCATTTTTCCAATCCTGCCAAACCAGCTCAAAGCCCCTGGCAGTATTTTTGACCTGACCTTTGGCTTCATATCCGGCATAAATCTGAGTATTGCCGCCGGTGCCGATCCATTCAACAGCCACGATTTCTGCCGACTTGATCGAATCAACATCGATCCCGCCCAGCTCACCGGCAATTTTCCGCAAATCAATATCGTAAAACTTATCGGTGACAGTTACGGTAACCAGCCCATCCGGATAGGTTGTGCTGGTCAGCGGATTGCCGGAAGCATCTTTCAGCATGAAACTTACTTTGTATTCTTTCAAAGTATCGCCGCTTACACCGGCAACATCCCAGACAAGCTTCATTGTCAGAGTATCTTCGTAAGCATCAAAGACGGTACCGATCGAATCAGCATCAACTCTGATGACTTCCGCACTGACGACCGCCTGCATTTCTGCCTGGGTAAGCAATCCGGCATTTACCATGCCTGCCAGATCGATCCGGCTTTCAGTTTCGGTTGTTACATTTACCGTAAAGGTTTTTATTACCGTGTTTTTGCTGTCGCGCAAGACATAAGTTGCCTCATAACCGGTGGCGGCAGGAACTTCCTTCTGCCACTGGCTGTGTTCAAGCGTGATATACTTGTTTTCGAGGCTGTAAATATTTGTAGTAACAGAGTTTTTCACCGAAGTAATACTGCTGATTTCAGCTCTGACCGCACCATCTTGTTCCGCATATTTCTGCGGAACAACTATGGTATCCTGCCACTTGCTGAAATTTTCAAAGGTGTGTTGATATTCACCAACTTTCTTGTTTTTACTGTCATACAAATCAACAACAACGGTGATTTTGCCATCGGCTTTTTGTGCTTCATCGTTCCACGCACTCAAATCCACAGCGTAGGTAAAGTTCTGTACCCGGTCATAGTAAACCTCGGTGGTATTCTCGTCTTTTTGATTCTTACCGGTAATCGTTATGGTTACGATCTCAACGCTTTCATACCCATCCTGAACCGTAATTTCCTCGCTCGTGGAATCTGCGACTTTGTTGGGATCATAAGTTTCAGTATGCTTATACACTTTACCATCGGTTTTACCATCACCAGTGCGCAACACATAGCTTACGACAACACTTGTGATTTCTTTGAACACACCTTCCGTCACAGCATCGGTGCAGAACGCGCCCCAGTTGAGAGTAGCTTTCTTGGCTCCCTCCTCTCCGGTTACCGCAAAACTGACATCATTCTTGTAGTCGTACCCTACGGCTGTCTGAGCAGCACCTCCAGTGTCAGTACCGACAACTTCGATCTTGTGCAGCTCTATACCGACAATGCCTGATTTTGTCAAATTATTTTCTGCAAGGAATTCAGCATCGACCGTGAATGATGCTCCGGTGGTAACTTTACCATCGGCAGATGTATATACCGTTTCGTTTTTGGCATTGACCAGAGCAAAATAGACCTTGTAACCGGTGATAGTTGCAAATTCATCAGTACCGACTTTCAGGGTTTGCGCCCAAACTTTGGCATCTTCCGACCAATCCAATGTCAGGAGCTGTACGCCCTCAACGGTGAGATTGTCAACCGGCTTAACGCTCGCCGTAACCTCGGCACTGACCTTATCAAAAGCATCGACCTTAACGACCCGCACCGTGGCAACATTACCGGCATCCACATCATTTACGGCACCTTCCAAATAGAGTTTTTTCGAGGTCACAGATTTGTCGCCGTCGACCGCAACTGAATTGCTGCCCAGAACTTTGCCGTCTTTATCCAACAATTCGTAATAGACCTTGTAGGATTTTACTGCATCGCCCCAGACTTTGTCCGACCAGTCAAGCGTTACATAAGTTTCCGGCAGCTGCGAAGCTTCAGTGATCCACGCTGCGGCGGCATCACCATCGCCCTTGACTGCAAGATCCACCAGTTCAATTGCAAGATCGCTGGCATCATTGATACTATGTTTTTGGGCAAGTTCTGCCAGATTGATTTCAAGTTTGGTGGTATCTTTGTTGATATCGTCTTCATACTCAATAACCTCAAGCAATTTACCATTGGAGGTATTTATCAATGCGTACTTGACTTTATAGCCGTTGATGGCAGTGATCGCATTACCGTTGGCATCCAGCAGCGTTCCGGCGGTGATTGCACCTTCGATACCGGCAACCTCATTGCTCCAGTCAAGTACCGCCTTGCGGGCAATCTTGTCATGGACGATCACGGACATATCTTTCACATTAGCTGCGGTATCAGTTACCTTGATACCGGTAATTTTCAGACTGCCGATATCACTGACCAGAATATTCTGTTCATCCAGCAAATGCTCAATATCTTTCAGATACAGCTTGCCGGGCTCGCCGTTCTGGGATTTGATCGTAACGCTCAATGTATCAGTGGTTGATTCAGTACCGTCAGGGTTGACCAATCCTATTTCATTGCCAAGCTTATCAAGAAGTTTGTAAGTATATGTGATCGTTGCAATATCGCCAAGACCGACCCCGCTGTTCTGCTTCAGATAGGTCTGCAATTCCTGACTGTCAAGAATGACTATCGGCGAAGCAGCATTGGTCACTTCTCCGGCTTCGTCAAAACCGATCAAAACCTGCTTATATTGCGGACTGGCAGAACCCTGGGTGCTGTCGCGGCCCTGCACCTCAAACCGGGTGATCTTTATAACGATATCTTTGGCATCAACACCATGTTTTTGGGCAATATCTTCGGCCTTGAAGTCATAAATATCTGTACCGGCTGCATTGGAAATACGCACTTCGACCGGCAAGCCCAAAGCAGTTTCAGAGCCGCCGTTACGATGATAAACCTGATAAGTTATAACATACCGCTCAACAGTATCCATGCCGTCTTTCAGCAAAGCGGTATTCCCCTTGAGCTCATTATACAGCTGATCAAGGTTGACCACAAGCTGCGCCGAATCCTGCGCAGCCTTACCATTGATTGCGACTGTTTCCTGTTTGGTAACCTCCACTCCGAGTGTGGAAACATTCTGCAACTGGATGCTGCCGATTTCGCTCTGGTTGATCCCCAGTTCAACAGCCACATCCGACAAATCGGCGATAAACTCGTTATTGCTGCCGTTGTTCACCCGGCTGACCTCGCCCAGAACTTTACCGTTCTTGTCTTTGACGATAAATGTCACAGCATAACCCGTGGCAGTGTAACCGACACCGGGGTCACTCCAGGAGAGTTTGATCGTATTGCAGAACTGCGACGCACTGGTTACAGGCGCATCGTAATGCAAAGTGAATACATCGCCGGCATTGCTGCCATAAACGACATCGATCTGGATATCCTTGATCTTGGCATCGGCAGCAGTTTCCAACCCGGCAACTTTCTGCACATCAGCAAGGCTCAATCTGCCATAGAAATCTTCATAAGATTCCTGATAAGTCCCCAGGTATACGCCGCCTTCGTCGTAGACCTCAAAGGTCATATTATATCTGTATATATAATTGCCATCCGGCAAAGTTGAGGCCGGCAACTTATTACCGTTGCTGTCACGCAACAGACCAGATACAGCCTGCGAGGCAATATCTTCATACATTACGCTCCAGTTGAATATGATACCGGAGGCAATATCTTTAACATCGTTCTGATTCTGGGTTTCGGTAAAGGGATAATCAACTGTCACGACCTTTTTGCTGGCATCCAGACCTTCAAGTGTGATATTGCTGATATTGACCGAAACGATGTCATCGACCTTTATGTTCAACGAACTATAACCATATTTTTCGATTATATCCTTTTCGATATCCAAAGTTATCGTTCCGGGATTGCCCTCCACCTGAATATTCTGACAGTGATTATCCAAACTGCCGTCTTTGTATACCAAAACCAAATCAAGCTTGCAGCCGGTGATCTCTTTGAAGATAACACCGGTGCTGTCTACCAAACCGTTGATCTTGATCAGTTCATTCCAGTCAGTTGCCGATTGCGACCAATCCAGCGTTACCACTTTGTTGCGGATAATGCTTTCTTTGTCGGAAATAACCCCGCTGTGGGTCGCTGCCGGATGCTCTTCGCTGTTGGCATCGGTACCCATCAAAGTAACTTTCTTCAAAACAACTTTGGCTGCGATATCGACCGTGTTGGCATCCAGAAACTCATTGGCAAAATCTTTAGCGCTCCACTCAACAGAACTGGCAATTTCGCCCAACGAATTGTTTTGGGTCACTACATATGTAGTATCAGCAATCAACACATTACCGTTGACATCCAGTATGTCAAACAGTATTTCGTAGCCGGTAATGGCTGTAACAGCGACCTGATCGCCTTTAGAATCAGTCACCAGCAAAGTACCGTGTTTGACCTGATCTTTCCAGGCACTGGCATAGCTGTCCCATTCCAGTTCGACCGTTTCAACGGGTTCGGTCAGGCTGGGGGTGCCATCAAATTCACAATCACGGATGATAGAAATATTCTGCTTTACATTGGTCAGCTTGACCTGGCTGAGCGTAACTTTGCCGATATCGGTCCAGTTACCGACTTTGCCTTCCGTGGCGGCAGCCAGATCTTCCATATTGACCCGCACCTGCGGTGATTCGGCAGAAACCGTGGTGCTGTAAGAACCAATGTATGCACCGCGCTTGCTGTAAATACTGAAAGTAACCTCGTATTGGCAGTCTTTTTCGTCAAAATTGAAGGTCTGACCGCTTTCAATGATCTTGCCCGCCTGAATAAGTTTGAGCAGCGAGTCATGGAGTTCATCCCACTCAAAATCCATGCAGGAGTATTTATCTTCGTAGCTGCTGTCGATCAACGAGAACTTGAAGTCGGCATCAATAACTTTCTTGTTTTCATCTTCGCCGATAACTGCAATGCCCACAAGTTTGATCGAATGAACAGTATCCGGATCAACACCTTGCACCAAGGTAGCCATAATTTCCTGCGAGGATTCCAACGAAGTGATCAGATTGCCTTTGCTGTCTTCGAAATCAATATATTTTATCAGCTGTTCGCTGATCTGCTGACCGGAGGCATCGCGCAAAACATAGGTCAAACGGTACTGTTTTACCTTATCAAAAACCACACCGCCTTCGTCGGCAAGCGTACCGGCATTGAGCTTGTCGTCAATGTAGTTGGCAAAAGTTCCCCATTCCACAGTAAACTTGCCGTTTTCGTCGGCATAAATATTATCGTTGATAAAGTGGTCGAGCGTAGCCGTGGATTCCACTGCGGGGGCAGCCGGCATACTTTCGCTCAATTCAACCTGCAAACTCATGTTCTGGTATCTTACCGTTACATCAACATAGCCATTGCTGGTTTTGACCGAAACTGTACCTTCAGCTTTCGTGCCTGTTTTATCCGGAGTCAGCACCACCGAATAAGCATCGCCCTGATAGTGCATGGCGATCACCCGCGGATGTTGAATGTTCGCCCAACTGGAATTGATTGCCTCTTCCACAGAACCGAACATGTTGTCAAGCGCCGGCGGCAAGCTGCCGTAATTATAGGATATAAGTGTATAGGGGGTAAGACCCTTTTCGGCATAGTTCAAATTCAAAGTGATAGTCGAAGAATCTTTGAGTGTTTTATCGTCTTCTTCGAGCATACCGCCATTGCCCAGTTCCAGAGTCGTAAAGCCGTCCGGAGTTTTCAGATTGAACATAAAGTTCACAGCACCGCCTTCGGCAGTAACTGCGCCCTGAACATGACCATCGCTGTCAATAAAGATATTATTCACCCCGCCGCCAAGCTCAATGCGACCTTTGACCGAAGCGTTGGAAACCACCGAAATAGAATCATTGAATTTGTAGGAGTTGGAAACGAACGACCCCCATTCACTGTGCCACGCCTCTGTTCTGATTGCAGCACCAGCCAAAACCTGATTCAACATAAAATTGGTGTCCACAACGCTGCCGGAAATCCGCAAATTTATATCTTGAAAACTTGATACAACATAATTTGCTCCATCCTTATTGCCATAAATAACCCCGGCAACGTTCATCATACCAGTCATTTTATTGATAGACAAGCCATAGTTGTCGGCATCGATTTCGCCGGTAAATGCCTGGGCATTAAGGTTGCTGCCCACCCAGATACCTTTGTTTGCCCGGATAGCGGAGTCGATCACACCGTGAACAGTTAAAGTCCCGGTCGAAATACCAATACCGGACGATACAGTGATCGTACCATTGAGATTGCCGTAGGTATCTATAGTGCCAGCATTGATACCGACCGCTTTGACATCACTTGTATTTACAGTAACATTAGCATCAAAATATCCGAATTCGATCGAAGACTTTGCCTTGATACCGTATGTAAATATCCGCTGGTCGGTATCATCATCATATTTATCCCCGGCGGCATAAATATTGTTCCCATATGAATTTACGGTAAAATTCACAGCATCAGTAGCTTCGTGCAAAACCAGCTTATCCGTCCAGATGGCAGCCGTTCTGATTTCCGAACCGGTCGTTACATCCAAATCTTCACCGTCTTTATTCACACCGCCGTTAAGAGCGGTGATACTGTTGTTGCTGCAAGTAACGGTTATCGAAGCATTCTGCCAGGCATCAGCCGCTGTGGAATATGCTTTATCCTTGAGCAGACTGCCCATCTTGGAGATCGTTATCGTACCGCTGTCGCTCAACAACCCGTAGGCTCCGATCAGGTTGTTTTTTGCCGAAGCACCCTGTTCATATAATTTCAGCCAATCTTCATAGGCAATATATCCCAAATGATTGAGGTCGGCAACAATTTGCACATCACTGGTCGTTACAGTGATCGAACCTGCCCACACGGTATCCTCACCGGTAGTAAAACCTTGGTCAATGTGTATACCCGTGGATATAACCTTATTGTTGTCGGCACTGGCACCACCGCCGATCGAAGTCCCTCTGGCCTGGATACTGCCATTGATCGTGACATCACTTTTCCCATCACCTTTTTCGCCTTTATCGATATAACCGACATAGGGATTGGCGGTCGGCGGATATACAACCTTTTTGCTGCTCAGCAGACCGACAACTTCATACTCTCTGTACGCCACGGTGGGGTCGTAAACATCCCAATAATAATTTTGGATATTTCCATTACCATCCACCGGCGTAGTGATCATGGTGTAAAAAGTTTCATCGTCGCCGTGGTTGTTTACATAATCAGGATCGTTGTAGTACGAATCACCGAATTTAGCCCGGAAAAGGTTCTGATTATTGGTAACAGTAATATCCGCCCGGTAGTTGCTTTCAAGCTGCAAATCTTCTGCCCGGACACCGGCAGCAATCACCTGATAACCATCAACACTGTAATTGACAGTCCAGATCGTCACCCCATCTTTTTCGCCCTTGACGGCATATCTTGAAATAAAAGCCGCCGCATTGGACTGGATCTTACCGACCAAATCACTGCTCACCACCAGCTTGTTTTTAGCATTGATTGTATAACTGATCGTTTTCTTGGAAGGTGCGGAAGGAACACCTTTAGCCGCATAATCAAAATATGTGAAGTTGTAAGCATGCCAATCCCATTCGTCAACCCCTTCAAAATTTTCCAAAAAACCTCTGTACTTAAACTTTTCGTAATGACTTGCCAGATTATACGCATCAGAACGGATGGCGATATCTTCATCTTTTACCAAACGGGCTTTTTTGGGGTCGTCGAGATCAAAACCGGTATAAGTCTGGTAATAATTCGACATTGCCGCACCATTCTGGGCAGTCAGCACCAGTTCACCGACCGGGCAATCGAAATTCACCGCCCCAGAAATATAATCATCGTTGACCGAAACATGATAAAGATTGTACTGTCCCGGCGAATACTCCTTACCGCCGGAGCGGACGACCTGCCCTCTGCTGTTCAAGTAGTCGTTGATGTAAATGGTAAATGTATCAGCTGAGAAACTACCGCTTATTTTCCCTTCCTTGTCGATATCATTGCCAATAAAATAGTGAGAACTGGGGTCTGGCTCATTACCGATAAAATGAGAATCCCAGAGGGAATAATCATACTTGAGCGTATCTTCCAGATAGTAGTTGCCGCCGATAACGATCTTGCGGTTGCCTGTATCACCATTCTTGAAAGGATCAATAGCACCGCCGACTGAAACTGCAAACGACTCGATCTTGTCATTACCATTCCAACCCTGATTGGATGAACCGAAAATCGAAATAACCTGCGCACGATTAACAATACTCAAAGCATCGGGCAGGAAAAGCAAATTGTAAAATTCAGTTTCAGTAAGATTGATGGTTGCATCATAAAGGTTATCAATCAACAGAGTGAAAACCGGATAATCTTTCAAATTCTTATTGTCAGCCATAATCGACCTCCTTGTGGTTTTATTATTTTATTAATATATTATATTCATCTGCAATTTAGCATATGTAATGCAAAAAGTCAAATCTAAATTGCCTGCAAAACAGTGTTAGCGCATTTTTTTTTGATTTTTTTTCGCTTTTTTACCTATATTGTTGCAAATCTGCGTTTTTTTTGCAGAAAAAACAACATACAAAAATCACCGTTCACACCATCAACAACAGCAGATTTTCAACAGTTGGAACTGTCAAACACTTGCAATATTCATCCACGGCGGTTATAGTAAGAAAAGCAACCACAACTTTTCAAGGAGGTTTTTATGATTTTTGTAGTCGCAACAAGTGTCCTCAAACCCGGCTGCCGCGAGGCGTTTATTGAAGTGGTCAAAAATAATCTCGAAAAAGTCCGTGCCGAAGATGGCTGCATAAGCTACAACCTTACCACCAACTTCGATTCCGGTTTTCCGGTTCAGGAACACTGCAACGAAGACACGCTGGTTTTCGTAGAGTGTTGGCAAAGCATAGACCACCTGAAAGTCCACCTGACAACACCCCACATGGTGGAGTTTAAGGAAAAAGTAAAAGATTTACGGTTTTCCTCAAGTTTAAAGATACTTACCGAGTGCTGACTGACAGCAGAATAAACTAAGTTAAAGCATTTATAAAAAACAGCTTGGCAATATAATACATATATTACCAAGCTGTTTTTATATTGTAAAATCAAGTTATGCAAATTACTAAGTAACAAACAAAAAAATATATAGCCGCATTCGCGGGCGGTACGGTTGATGGCGGCGGAGTGCCGCTTTGCCGCATTCGCGGGCGGTACGGTTGATGGCGGCGGAGTGCCGCTTTGCCGCATTCGCGGGCGGTACGGTTGATGGCGGCGAAGTGCCGCTTTGCCGCATTCGCGGGCGGTACGGTTGATGGCGGCGGAGTTCCGCTTTGCCGCATTCGCGGGCGGTACGGTTGATGGCGGCGGAGTGCCGCTTTGCCGCATTCGCGGGCGGTACGGTT
>JAZMZK010000058.1:0-26987 GCA_045585955.1 Victivallaceae bacterium | reverse complement strand
CCCCTTTTTTCCAAACCTTTTACCGGCATTTATCTTTTTGCTCCGCAAAAAGATAAATGCCATTCAAATTTTGAAAAAATTCTCAATGCACAGGTATATCTGTCATTTTTATCTACCTACCCGCATTGGGAACAGAGCTTTGTTTTATATTTATAAATTATTGATGTATTACCAAATATAATTTATTGCTTTACGCATATCGGGGTCAATATCTGTATAGATATCAAACATTTTCTGTATAAACTCTTTGCGGTTCGGCTCAAAACGGTTGATGGGGTAGGCATCCAACGCCGCGGCAAAAAGTTTCGGATCGTTCTGTGCAACAGAGTCTGCCAGCAAAGTCTGGAACTCTGCCAGCGAAGCGGTCAACCCCAGAAATGGCGATGGTATATATTGATCGGGTACCGGCGTGATGGTATCTTTGTATATATCCATAGTAAATTCAGCTGCCGCACCTTCAAAGAGATTGCTGATGGTGCCGTTGCAGTTGGGCATACTGGCGGTGATCCGCATTTTTTCCACCCCCGCAAGAGCTTTGAATATACTTATTGATATATCCGTTGGATCAATGGCAAACAAGCTGCTGCGGTCATCTATCCGGTTGCTCCACTCCACAGTTTTCGGGTGTTTGCTTGCTTCGATAAAAGTTTTGAATCTTTGTTCAATACTTTCCTGATGCCGCTGCCGGGTTTTTTCGGGGTCAAAGGGGGCAAGCTTTTCCAGCTGCCACGCCTGGAATTTCCGGTAATTGGCTTTGGAAACATGGGACAACCCGTCAAATTCAGTGGAAAAAATCAGTGTATTGTATTTTCTGTAGGTGTTGTAAAGGTCTTTCAGTGCCCCTTCCACCAGCACTTTGGGCATCCCTTCCCAAGGCATGGAAATACATTGCCAGTTCTCTGTAAGAGTCCGCGGCAGCAGCGAGGAGTAGAGGTCTTCGCCCTTGTAATCGCCCCGGATGATGTACGAAAGATGATTTACCCCGCAAGCCACCACATTCCAGTTGGTATCAAATTCATTTTTTCCGAAGCATATCCGGGTAAGATCCCAGCGGTGATTGTTGAATCCTCCGCAGATACCCAATGCTTTTATTGAGGTATATTTGTTGACCATAGCACTGTAAACTGCCACCGGATTGGGGAAAATGAGCATCAAAGCCCGGGGACTGAGTTTTTCCAGCTTGCGGGCAAGCGATAGAATAAAGCCGCCCAGCCGCAGCGAAAGGAACGCTCCATTGATACTTAATTGATCCGAAGATATATAACCGTATTCGTAAGCAAGCATGTTCGCTTGAGTATCGCTGGGTTCCCTTACCGCCGCCATGGTCAGATAAAGTACATCAACATCTTTCAGACCTTCATCAATATCGTCGGAAACCACTACCCGGCAAGCCACCGCCGGATATTCCGGAGAAGCGAGCAAAAGATCTTTCACCGCTTGGGCACGCTCCACGACCCGGTCGATGAGCCGGATCTCGCCATTGCGGAAAACTTCCGGCGATTCGGCAAATATTGCCCGGAAAATCGGCAGCAGCCGCAATGAGCCACCACCGATAAAAGCTGCTTTCATAATACTCCACCTTTCTTGAAAAAACGCTTTACGCCCCCGAACCACCGGAAAAAATCTTCAGGCAGCCTGATAAAAGTATATATTTTCAGGGATTTTTACTGGTCAGAAGCGGGCAAACTCTTTGTTGATCTCTTCTTCAGTAAGCGGCCGGTTGTAGATCTTGAGTTCGTCAATGACGGTCATACCTTTTTCCACCTGCCAGCCCCGGGTTCCCACTTGCAGCATGGTTACCAAATTGGCGGAAAGATTGCGTTTGAAGGTAACTTCTTCGTTGCCGTCGACATAGAGTTTTTCGGTATCTTTGTCCCAAACATAGACCATGTGGTGCCATTCACCGGCTTTCCACTTCCAGGGATTGAAGACTTTCAGCTGGGATTTTTTGTTGTTTATGGAGCAGAAACCCATGTTCTGACCGCTGTATTTGTAAATATAGAAGTTGTTGCCGCCAGCCTGATTGCCGGTTACGAACATGTTGAAATCCTTGCCTTTACCGGTCCAATCCAGCGGCTTTACCCAAAAGCTGATGCTGCCTTGAGCGGCATCGATATTTTTTGCAGCAGGTATCGTGGCATAAAACTTATCTTTGCCGTCTTTAAAGCCGATAAGCAAGCCTTTACCTTCTCTGCCTTCGGTAAAACGGTCGGCAACTGCGGCTCCGCCGAAAGCGGTCATGGTATCACCGCCGGCGGCTTTGACCGCCTTAAGGGTATCGTTGAAGTTGGCATGGAAAAGCAAGCCGTCAGAAGCAGCAGCAGTTAAAGTTACAAGCCCGGCAGCGAATGCCCCGATAAATTTAAGTGTCTTCATAATAATAACCTTTCCTTATGTTGAATAAATTGTTTTTAATAAAGCCAGTTAAGTTTGGTTGACTTCCAGACCGGATTGGCCGGATGCTCTTCTGACGGATTACGGTAGGCTACATTGGGATCGCCATTAGGCGAAAAGCTCTCCACATGCCCGTCGATAAAGTTGAAGTTGCATACTCCATGCCGGAAGTCCAGATAATATTGGGTCGTATTGTCTTTGTTGGCAGCCTTGAAATTGTTATATCCGCTGGTTCCCCAGTCAGCAACTTTCAGTACTGGCAAGTCCCAGGTAAAACAGGTTTTGCCCGGGTCGGGCAAAGCCGATATATTCATTGCCCAGCGATTGGCAACATTGCCGTTATAAGTATCGCCGCTGATGGCAGTATTGATACCGTAGTTGAAAGCATAGCCCTGCACCACAGTCTGACCGGGACGGTCAAACCACACATTGCTTTCCGAGGGGCAGATAAATGCCTTGAACCGCTGTTTCTGAATTGCAATATCATCATTGACACCGTAGCGTGAAGTATCGTTGGCAGCAAGCACATACAATGCTTGGATCCAGCGGACGGCACCTTCCATCTGCCGGGGGACAACATAGCCATTGTTAGCATCCATATAAAGCGAGTTGGCAAGAGCAATCTGTTTAAGGTTTGAGGTACATGCAGCACTGCGGGCACGCTCCCGGGCGGCGGACAATGCGGGCAGAAGCATTGCCGCAAGAATGGCGATGATGGCAATTAGCATCAACAGTTCGATCAGAGTAAAACGGCTCTTGTTCATAAAAACAGACTCCTTATGGTAATTTGTATTTTTGCAAAAAAAATCGTTCCACTTTAAAAATAATACGAAAAAAGAAAAAAATAAAGGGTATAAAAGTTGTTTTTATGTGCTGTTTGTGCTATTTTATGTTAATTCTGTGCGATGTTAGGCAATATTTGTGTGATAAACGAGGTTTAAATGCTTGAAAGTGTCCAATTCCTTTATCTGGAAGATACTTCCCCGCTGCCGGTAAAATTCATCAACTGCGGTCATGCTTCTGTACATAATACCCGCTATTTCTGGGATGGAACCAAGCGGGGCGACAACAACTCCACGCCGCTGACGATCTGGCAGTATACCGTTTCCGGCTGCGGAGCGATCGACATTGACGGCAAAACCACTTTGCTGAAACCGGGAATGGCGTTTCTGGTGACGGTGCCGGATAAACACACATACTATCTTCCGGAAAATTCCAGCCATTGGGAATTTATTTACCTTACCGGTTCCGGATTTGCTCTGATCGAACTGACTTATGCCATGCAGCAGAAATTCGGCAAGATCCTTCAACACTCCGCTCAATCGCCCACTGTCCGGAAGACTCTGGAGATCATCCGCGAGTATCAGGAAAAACCGCTGCCGGATTTTTGTACCGCCTCTGCTATGGCATACGATATTTGGATGGTGCTTTATCAGGAGCTGAACAGTAATTCTACGCAAGATGCCTCACCATTGCTGACTGCTGCATCTGACTATTTGCGGAAAAATCTCTTAAAGACTCCCTGCGATGTCACAGAGCTGGCGGCGGCACTGGGCTTCAGCCGGGCACACTTTACCCGCAAATTTACTGCCGAGTGCGGTATGCCGCCGGGTAAATTCCTGCTGGATTGGCGACTGCGGATGGCAGCACGCATACTTTCCACCGAACACAGCCAGATAAAATCCGCAGCATGGCGGACGGGGTTCAGCGATGTCAGTCACTTCTGCCGGGTCTTCAAGCAGAAATACGGCGTATCGCCCAAGTCTTTTTGTATTGGTTCCGAAGAGAAAAACTCCTGAAAAAAACTTTAATTGGCAAAAAATCCGTTTTATTTGCCTTTGCACGATAAAGCAAACTTGCATTGAGAAAGTTTTGTGCTATTTTAAAAGCCGGTACTAATGCAGGATCCAGCATGGGGGATTCGTGCAGACATTGTTGTTAACCAATGCCGGAAATCAAACTGAAAGAAAGAGAAAAAAACCGGCAACCCAACCGATAAGGGAAATATAGCAATGGCGATCAAAAATGATACTTGTAACTGCTGTGCCAACAGCGGCGTCCCGGTAACCAATGCAGACTATATGCTCCGTCAGGAAGCAACCGAGTCCAACGCCCGCAGTTACCCCCGGAAATTTCCTTACTCACTGGTAAAAGCCCAAGGTTCGTGGGTAGAGGATGTGGAAGGCAACCGTTATCTTGACTTTTTGTGCGGAGCCGGTACTCTGGCTCTCGGTCACAACGACCCGGAAGTCAATCAGGCGATGATCGATCTGATAACCAGCAACGCTCCGCTGCATACGCTGGACATCACCACCCCGACCAAAGACCGTTTTGTGCATAAACTCATTTCGCTGCTGCCCGCAGGTATGCAAGGCAATGTAAAAGTGCAATTCTGCAGTCCGTCGGGTACCGATGCAACTGATGCAGCGATCAAACTTTGTAAAACCGCTACCGGCAGAAGCAGCGTCGTCGCTTTCTCCGGCGGTTATCACGGTATGGGCCACGGGGCTATGGCTCTGACCGGTAATCTGGGTGCCAAAGAAAAAGTCCACGCTTTGATGCCGGAAGTGCATTTCTTCCCCTATCCATACAGCTACCGCTGCCCCTTCGGTCTGGGCGGCGAAGCCGGGGTCAAGGCCTGCTGCGAATATTTTGAACGCACTCTCAAAGATCCCGAAAGCGGTATCACCAAGCCGGCGGCGGTTATTCTGGAACCGATCCAGGGCGAAGGCGGCGTGATTCCCGCACCGGTGGAATTTCTCCAGACCGTCCGCCGGGTCACCAAAGAGCTGGGTATACCCATGATCTGCGACGAAATCCAGTGCGGCGTGGGCCGTTCGGGCAAATTCTTTGCCTTTGAATATGCCAATATCGAGCCGGATGTGATTCTGGTTTCCAAGGCTATCGGCGGAACACAGCCCATGTCAGTAGTTGTTTATAATAAAGAACTTGACAAGTGGACTCCCGGTGCACATGCCGGTACTTTCCGCGGCAACCAGCTGGCTATGGCCGCCGGTACCGTGGTGATGAACCGCGTTGCCAACGAAGAATTCCTTGCCGAAGTACGCCGCAAGGGTGATTACTTGCGTGAGCGTATGCACGAACTCAAGGCCAAAGTTTCCATCATTGGCGATATCCGCGGCAAAGGGCTTATGTCCGGCTGCGAATTTGTTGACCCCAAAGGTGCCAAAGACTCGCTGGGCAGTCTGCCTGCCAGCGGCGATATTGCTGCTTTGGTGCAGAAAAAGTGCTTCCAGAACGGTCTGGTTATGGAAAAGGGCGGCCGTCACGGTTCGGTGATGCGCTGCTTGTGCGCTTTGAATGTATCGCAGGAAGATCTGGAAAAGATGATCGCCATTTACGAAAAGGTGGTTATTGAGGTCGATCGCGATGCAGCAAAATGACCTTTTTCTCTCGCCGGCTCAAGCTGATAAAGAGTGTTTTGTAGCAATGATGTCGGCGACCGCCCAAGCGATCGCTGACTCTTTGGATCACCCGCACGCCTACGCAGGTATGCCGCCGTATGAATTGCGTGCGGCACTGCGTACTGATGAATTGCTGCCGGAAGGCAAGATCACTTACGCTGAACTGCTTGAAGAAGTCAAAGCGAAGATCCTGCCCAATCTGGTGCGGCCCATGTCCACAGACTACATGGCACATCTGCACAGTCCGGCACTGCTGGAATCCATTGCTTCGGAGTTGATAATCGCCACCTTCAATCAGTCCATGGACTCCTGGGATCAATCTCCGGCGGCTACGGAGATCGAGGTGGAAGTTATCCGCAACCTCTGCAAGCTTTACGGCTATGGCGAAGATGCTGACGGGGTCTTTACTTCCGGCGGCAGTCAGAGCAATCTCTCCGGCTTACTGCTGGCACGGGATTGGTTCTGCAACGAGAAGCTCAACTGGGATGTAAAAAAGTACGGTTTGCCGGAAAATTACCGGAAACTGCGGATGTACAGCTCGGAGATCGCGCACTTTTCCATGGAAAAAAGCTCTCACCTTATGGGTATGGGCTACGATGCTGTGGTCAAAGTGCCGGTCAATAAAGCTATGCAAATGGATGTGGCGGCATTGCGGGAACTTATTGAAAAGGATATTGCCGCCGGAAATCTGCCCTTCTGCATTTCGGCAACCGTGGGTACTACCGACTTCGGCAGCATCGACCCCCTGAAAGAATTGCGGAAGATTTGCGATGAATTCGGTTTGTGGCTCCATGCGGACGCTGCTTACGGCAGCGGCGTGATATTGTCGCAGAAATATGCCGACCGGGTCGCCGGGCTGGCGGATTGCGATTCTATTACTGTGGACTTCCACAAGATGTTCCTGCTGCCCATCAGTTGCAGTGCATCGCTGATCAAAGATAAGAAATACTTTGAAGCGTTGACTCTTCATGCCGACTACCTCAACCGGGAAGAGGATGAAGAAGATGGCTACATAAATCTGGTAAATAAATCCATGCAGACCACCCGCCGCTTTGATGCCCTCAAGGTGTGGATGTCTTTCAAAATGCGGGGCAAAGAAGGCTGGTCGGAGATCATCACGACTTGTATGGAAAATGCCGCATACTTCTACGAACAGCTGGTGAAAACCGCCGATGTGGAAGTTATTACCAAACCGGAAATCAGTTCGGTGGTCTTCCGTCTGCTGCCCCCTGCAGGATGCAATGAAGATGCTGATACGCTCAACAAACGCATCCGCCGTGCTTTGCTGCACACCAAGGGTGTGGTGATCGGTCAAACCGTGGTTTACGGCAATGTATGCTTGAAGTTTACACTGCTCAACCCCATGCAGACCCATCAGAAGCTGGACGAACTTTTAAGTTTGATCCTCTCCTTGCGGTAATTAAATTACACATTACAAAGGCTGCTGCAAAACGATTTGCAGCAGTTTTTTTATTGCTTCAGCACAAAAAAACAGGACTGCCGTTCGACAGTCCTGTTTTTCTTTTAGCTCTGTTCCCAATATTGGTTGATGAACAGTAAAGATGTTGAATCAAATCTTTTCAAAACTTAAAGGGCATTTATCTATTTTGCAACGCAAATAGATAAATGCCAATAAAAGGTTTTCCACCTTCGCCAAGGCTACGGCGGACAAGGGAAAAGGGTGATGGGGTTCCGTCTTCGCCCTGCGGGCTACGCCGTGACAAGTTGGGGAAGAGGGAAAGAACCTTTCCTGAAAAGGTTTTTCCCTCTTCCCCAAGGCTCCCATGTCAACCTTTATCGGGAACAGAGCTTTTCTTTTAGAATAGTTTGGCTTTTACCGCAGTTCCACCTTCAGATCGGCAGCGAGGCGGTCACGGAGCTTGTTGTATGCCTTGTTGACTTCGTCGTCGGTCAAAGTCCGGTCGGCGGCACGGAAGGTCAGGCGGTATGCCGCACTTTCCTTGCCTTCGCCCAGAGTTTTATCGTCGGCAAAGAGGTCAAAGAGTTCGATCTTTTCCAGATTCTTCAATCTTATGGAGTTGACGAACTTGACCACTTCCGCATGACTCAAGCTGGCAGGCTTGATGAATGCCACATCCCGGGTGGTAGCCGGGAAAGTGGAAACCGGGATCAGGAATTCCGGCAGCAGCTTGGCGTTAAGCAGATTTTCCACTTCGATTTCGGCGTAAAATACGGCGTTGGAAGTACGCCACTTGGCGGTGTAGCTCTTGGCAAGTTCGCCCAACGCACCGGCAAGTTTACCATCGATATAAAGTGCCAGACCTTTTTTACCGGCAAAGCGGGCATCTTCGATATTTTCAAAGTGCCAGTCGGCAATGCGGCGCATTTCGCACAAACTTTCCACTAATCCCTTGAGGTCATAGAAGTCATAGCACTGGGTCAGCTCACCGGAATAGCGTTCCGGGTGGCAGCTGCCGGTCAGCACCATTGCCACGCTCTGGCGTTCTTCGGGGAAGAGAGCCGGATTTTTGCAGAAACTTCTGCCGATTTCAAACAACCGCAGCGAGAGATTCCGCCGGGCGATGTTGCGTTCCACACTTTCCAGCATTTCGCCGATCAGCGACGGGCGCAGCACTGCCAGATCCAGACTCATGGGGTTGCCGGTCTTCATAAGATCATCGGTACTAAACCGCGGATCGCTCAAGGCACTGCTCTCTTTGACCATGCTGTAATGCATACATTCAAACATGCCCAAACGGAGCATTTCTTCCCGCAATTCCTGCACCCGGTAGTAGGAGTCGTTGCGGATGGTATCAACCACGGTGGAGCGTACCGGCACTTCGGGAATGTTGTCAAGTCCGTTGATACGGGCAACTTCTTCGGCAAGGTCAGCTTCCCGCACCAAGTCCAGACGGAACAGGGGAGCAGTTACGGTACATTCAGTTTCAGTAACATTATCGACTTTAAGCTCCAATCGTTCCAATATATCCACGATTTCGGCGTTGGCAAGCTTGACACCCACCAGCGAGCGGATGCGGTCAAAACGGCACTTGACCACCGGTTCTTCCGGGCGCATACCGCTGACTTTGATCAAATCAGTGGCAATGTAACCACCGGCAGTTTCCAAGATCAGCTGGGCACAGCGGTCGGCGGCACGGTCACAGCCGTCAAAGTCCACACCACGCTCATAGCGGTAGCTGGCATCGGTGGAAAGTCCGATCCGGCGGCTGGTGGCACGGATGTTGGAAGCGTCAAAAATAGCACTTTCGATCAAAAGGTCGGTAGTCGTTTCGCTGACCCCGGAATCTTCTCCGCCCATCACCCCGGCGATCGCCATGGGTTTGACAGCGTCGCAGATGACCAATGCCCGTTCATCCAGCTTGCGGTCAACGCCGTCAAGGGTCTGAATGACTTCCCCGGCGGTGGCCCGACGGACAACGATGCGTTTGCCTTCCAGCTTATCCAAATCAAAGGCGTGCAGAGGCTGCCCCAGTTCCATCATCACATAGTTGGTAACATCGACTACATTATTTATCGGGCGCAAACCGGCGGAGATCAAACGCTCCTGCATCCAGTCCGGGCTGGGCTGGATCTTCACATTGCGGATGATTCTTGCTCCATAGCATTTGCACAGATCGGGAGCTTCCACCGTAACGAGATTTTCATGCTTTTCGGGGTTTTCCACAGCAGGCAGCTTGATTTCGGGCAATACCAGCTTGCTCTTGAGCAAACAAGCCACATCCCGGGCGATACCTACATGAGAAAGCCAGTCGGGACGGTTGGGGGTCAATTCCACTTCCAGCGTGGCATCGCCGGGGAAGAGATCTTTTACCGGCGAACCCAGAGTCAGAGTTTCGTCCAATTCCAGCAAGCCGTCATGGCCGCCGGGCACGCCGATTTCGTCAGCGGCACACATCATGCCGCAGGATTCCACACCCCGCAGTTTGCTGCGTTTGATCTTGAAAGAGCCTTCGGGAGTATTGAAGACCGTACCGATCTTTGCCAGCGGCACCACTTTACCGGCGTCGCAGTTAGGGGCACCGCAAACCACCTGAATAGTTTCGCTGCCGTCAAAAACCTGACAAACCGACATGTGATCGCTGTCCGGATGGGGCTTGCGTTCCATAATTTTGGCAACCACCACGCCGTCGGGCACTCCGGCAGCTTGTTCAATACCTTCGACTTCGATCCCCGCCATGGTGAGCTTTTCGCACAATTCAGCCAGATCGCAATCAATATTCACATAGCTTTTCAGCCAATTATAACCGATTTTCATAATTCAAAACCTCCGTAGATCAGAATTGAGCGAGGAACCGCACATCGTTTTCGTAAAGCCAGCGGATGTCGCCGATCCGGTAACGCATCATGGCAAGGCGTTCAATACCCAGACCAAAAGCAAAACCGCTCCACACTTCCGAATCGTAACCCACATTTCTCAGTACATTGGGGTCGACCATACCTGCACCGGCGATTTCCAGCCAGCCGGACTGCTTGCAGACCGGGCAGCCTTTGCCGCCGCACATGATGCAGGAAAAGTCATATTCCACACTGGGTTCGGTGAAGGGGAAGAAGTGGGGACGCATCCGGATACGCACCTCGGGGCCGAACATTTCAGTAGCAAAGTTCTGCAACACCGCTTTCAAATCCGCCAGCGACACATTTTTATCAATATAAAGACCTTCGATCTGGTGGAAGTTCATGCTGTGAGTGGCATCGGGGGTATCCCGGCGGAAGCAGCGACCGGGAGCCACAATGCGAACCGGGGGTTCGTGACTTTCCATGACCCGGATCTGCACCGGCGAAGTCTGGGTACGCAAAAGTCTGCCGTCGGCAAAGTAGAAGGTATCGCCGGGGTCACGGCTGGGGTGATCCTGGGGAGTGTTCAGAGCATCAAAGTTAAAGTACACCTGTTCGATTTCCGGACCTTCAGCAACCATAAAGCCCATCCGACGGAAAATAGCGGCACATTCGTCGATAACTTTGACCACCGGGTGCTTGTGCCCCACGGCGGCACGGCGGCCGGGCAATGTAAGGTCAATGCTGGCAGCACCGGCATCGGCAACACTGCTCAAACGGCTCAACGCTTCGTCGATCATGTTCTGGAGCTGTTCCCGGGCAGAGTTGAACGCTTTGCCGGTGGCACCGCGTTCTTCGGGCGGAACAGAACCCATTTGTTTACTCAATGCCGGGAGCAAGCCCTTGCGGCCGATAAGCTCGATACGCACTGCTTCCACAGCGTCAGGAGCAGCGGCAGCCTGCAATTTGACTTGTGCATCTGCCAACGCTTTTTCAATAGCTTCGATAATCTGATTAGCCATCTTTTCACCTGTAAGGTTGGTTAATATTAAAAAACTCTATTTATAAGGCTTATAAGACCTATATGACCTATAAGGCTGATAAGCCCCACAAATCCCGTTGTTGCTGCTGCAAGCTGTTTTTTTTGGGGTTGACACCCAAAAAGTAACAGCGAAAGTCGCCCCAGATGAGCCGGGCAGCAAAACCGCAACTTATTGCTTACCGACAGCAACCCGGGGTGCAGCTGCTTAAAGTTTGCGAGGCAATCCGTTGATGGATCGCAATCCGGATTATTCGGTAGACTTTGGCTGCTACTTGTAAAGTAACAGCGAAAGTCGCTCCGGATGAGCCGGGCAGCGAGCCGCAACGGTTGACCGCAAAATTTAAGCTGCTGCACCCCAAAAAAAACAGCTTGGGAGCGTGCCTTTCTCAAAAAGGCCCGGCTCTCAAGCTGTAATTTCTTTTTTACCGACTTAATCGGTCAAGAGTTATTTGGCGCTGGAAACTTTTTCCACCAGAGCCTTGAACTCCTGAAATTCCGTAACTGCCAGATCAGCAAGCATCTTACGGTTCAGCTCAATCCCGGCCTTCTTGAGACCGTTCATAAACTGGCTGTAGTTGGTGCCCAGCATACGGCAGGCGGCGTTGATACGCACTGTCCACAGACGGCGATACTGCTGTTTCTTCTGTTTACGGCCGCGATAAGCGTGGGTCATCGCCTTATCGACTGCATCATACGCGGTACGGATACGCTTGCTGCTTGCACCGTAAAAACCTTTAGCCCGTTCCAATACACGCTTGCGGCGTTTTCTGGAAGCGACTGCACAAGTTACTCTGCTCATAATCTCAATTCCTCATGTTTTAGCTGTTTAGCGTTTTACTCTGTACCTTACAGACCGTAGGGCAGAGCAACCTTGATACGCTTCTTTTCTGCGGGCGAAACTTCGCCGTCCTGACGGAGGCGCAAGCGACGCTTGGCATTTTTGGTGGACATGAGGTGACGGGCACCCGCCTTGTTGTGGCGGTACTTACCGGTCCCGGTCTGTTTCAGGCGCTTGGCGGCGCACTTCCGGGTCTTCAATTTAGGCATCGTTTTTCTCCTTCTTTTTGGAAACCTTTGAACTGCTTATTCTTCGCTGTCAGATTCATCGGTTTCAGGTTGTTCATTATCCTCCCGGGGCGGCAGATGCCGGCCAGCCTCGGCGGAGCGACCGGCCTTCTTGCCGGGCGCAAAAAATACTGTTATGTTGCGGCCAAGCAGTTTTGGCTTGCCATCGGCTTCACCATATTCTGCAAGGTACGCCATAACCTTATCCATCAATTCAAAAGCCAGATCCTGGTGCGCCATTTCACGACCACGCAACATCAATGTAACTTTGAGTTTGCAGCCCTTACCCAGAAACTCCACGCCTCGGGCAAGTTTGTACTCGTAGTCATGCTTATCGATATTGATATGGAACTTGACTTCTTTGACCTTTTGGGCAACATTGTTTTTCCGCTGGTTCTTCAGATTCTTCTTCTGCTCGAACAACAACTTGCCGTAGTCCATGATACGAACCACCGGCGGCGTTGCCCGATCCGAAACAAGCACCAGATCCAACCCGGCTTGCTGTGCAAGCTCGCGGGCCTTGGCAAAACTGACAATGTCCAACTGTTCTCCGTCAGCTCCGATCAGGCGAACCTGATCAGCAGTAAACGAACGATCTCCCGGTTTTAAGAGCTTAGCGATAACCAATCCTCCTTGTTAAAGCTTTAGCAATAGTATTTCCGGACGCATACCCAATTTGCGTCAATTATATTAATATAGCTCAAATTATTTTATTCGCAACTTCAAATTGCATTTTTTTCATCAAATCTGCCAATTTCATAGCTCCCAGCTCGCCTTCACGACGGTTTCTCACGCCGACTTCGCCGTTTTCGGCTTCTCTTTCACCGATAACGATGATGTAGTTGGTACGCTGATTGCGGGCATCTTTGATTCTGGCACCCAAACTTTCGGCACGGTCATCGAGTTCAACGCGGAAACCGTTGGCAGTAAGCTCTTCAGCCACCTTGGCGGCATATTCATGCTGCTTTTCAGTAATGGGCAGCACTTTGGCCTGCACCGGAGCCAGCCACATGGGGAAAGCTCCCGCATACTGTTCAATAAGAATACCGAAGAAGCGTTCCAGCGAACCAAACAAGGCACGATGCACCATGTAGGGCTGATGCTTTTTACCATCTTCGCCGATATAGGTCAGATCGAACCGTTCCGGCAAGTTGAAGTCAAACTGGATGGTGGTGGTCTGCCATTCACGACCGATGGCGTCTTTGACCTTGAGGTCGATTTTAGGTCCATAGAAGGCACCGCCGCCATTGTCGACTTCACATTCCAAACCGGCTTTTTTCACAGCGTTGCTCAAGGCATTGAGGGCCTGTTCCCAACGGGCGGGATCCCCCACGGCTTTCGCCGGACGGGTCGCCAGATAGGGTTTGATTTCAGTAAAACCAAAGTCCTTCCAGATGGACAAACTGAATTCCAACACCCGGGCGATTTCGTCTTCGATCTGCTCGGGAGTACAAATAATATGGGCATCGTCCTGGGTGAATCCGCGAACACGCAGCAAACCGTACAATGCACCGGATTTTTCGTAGCGGTACACAGTCCCCAGTTCCGCCCAGCGGCAGGGCAGCTCACGATAGCTGCGCAGCTTGCTTTTGTATACTTCAATATGGAAGGGGCAGTTCATGGGCTTTACATAGTAATCGACTTCATCGATTTCCATAGAAGAATACATGGCATCACGGTAGAAATCCAAGTGACCGCTGGTCTTCCACAAAATGCTCTGACCGATATGGGGAGTATAGAGCAAATCATAGCCGTTGGCGTAATGTTTTTCCCGCCAGTAGGTTTCAAAAGCGTTGCGGATGAATGCACCTTTGGGGTGCCACAGCACCAGACCGGGGCCGACATTTTCGGAAAAACTGAAAAGTTCCAGCTCTTTACCCAGCTTGCGGTGATCACGCTTTTTCGCTTCTTCCAGCATCCGCAGATATGCGTTGAGTTCGGCCTTATCAGGGAACGCCACGCCGTAAATACGCTGGAGCATCTGGTTGTTTTCATCGCCCCGGAAGTAGCTGCCGGCTACATTCATAAGTTTGAATGCTCCGATCTGACCGGTGTGTTCCACATGCGGCCCACGGCAGAGATCAGCAAAGTCGCCGATGGTGTAAAAAGTGATCTTGCTGCCTTCTTCAATATCTGCCAAACGCTCAAGTTTGTAGGGCTGATTTTTGCTTTCCAGCAAAGCCTTGGCTTCTTCACGGCTCATTTCGCTGTATTCAAAAGGAATATGAGCGTTGACGATCTTTTTCATTTCATCTTCGATCGCTGCCAGATCTTCCACCGACAAGCGGTGTTCCATATCAAAGTCATAGTAAAAACCGTCGGAAGTGGAAGGACCGATGTCAAATTTAACATCGCCGAAAAGTTTCTGTACTGCCGCCGCCATTACATGTGCCGCACTGTGACGGATCGTTTCAATCGGAAATTTAGCCATTTTATTTACCTGTATATTTCTGTTAAAGGGTTTTGATGTTTTTTATGATTTAAGTATATATTGCTTATGCAGCAAACAGCTTACGCAGTCCGACCCGCGTCGGTAACGCGGGCTTTCCTCCTTCGGCTTGACCAATCAACTTTCATCTTCTTCCCTCAAATTCCAATTCAGAATAGTTCCAACTGTTCGGGCGGCGGAGTTATCACATCCCGCACCGGAGCAAAACTTTTCCGGTGTATGGGGGTAACTCCCAATTCCTTCAATGCCCGCAAATGTTCTGCGGTGCCATACCCTTTGTTTTCTGCCAAACCGTACCCCGGATACAACTTATCCAGCTCCACCATCAAGCGGTCACGGTAGACCTTTGCCACGATGCTGGCGGCGGCGATACTTGCCGATTTGGCATCGCCCTTTACTATATTGCATGACTCTCTGGGCAATCCCGGCACCGGCAAACCATCGACTAATATAAAATCCGCTTCCGGTATGGCTTCGGCAGCCTCTTTCATTGCCTTATGCGTGGCACGCAATATATTGATTTGGTCGATTACCTCGACCGGAATTTCAGCAATAGCGATCCGCACTCCCGGCACCGCCCTGATGGCGGCATCCAATACTTCACGCTTTTCCTCGCTCAACTTTTTTGAGTCATTGACGGGCGGGATCATTGCACCTTGCGGAAACCCCACTGCGGCGGCGACCACCGGACCTGCCAGCGGCCCCCTGCCCACTTCGTCAATACCCACTACAAAACGAAATCCCGCCTGATACTTTTCGTATTCCCAAGCGAGAAGTTCGTTTCCGGCGGTGATGAACTTCTCATTCTCACCGCCTTTGCCTTTATCTGACATGGCAGCTTACCGGGCGTCGCGGAGCTCCTTGACCTTGGCAGCCTTACCAACTTTGTCACGCAGATAGTACAGTTTGGCACGACGGACTTTACCACGACGGGTAACTTCGATCTTGTCAATACGGGGGCTGTGGATACGGAAAACGCGTTCCACACCTTCACCGAAAGCCACACGGCGGACGGTGAAAGTAGCATTGATGCCACTGCCGTTGCGGGCAATAACAGTACCGGCAAAAGCCTGGATACGTTCATTGTCGCCTTCAACGATCTTCACATAGACCTTGACAGTGTCCCCGACGGAAAATTCGGTAACTTCACTCTTCAGGTATTCCTGAGCTACTTTCTTGAGAATTTCCATTTTTCAACTTCTCCTTTTGTATCAAAAACTTTTTAGTTGTTTTTTTCCACTCTTTCATCGATATATGCCGTAAACGATCAAATATCGCTTGCTTATACAGATCCGGCCTCAACTTCCGGGTCAGCTTTTCAGCTTCCAGCCGCCGCCAGCGGGTGATCTTGTTGTGATCGCCGCTTTGCAGCACTTCCGGCACCCGCAAACCTCTGAACTCCTCGGGTCTGGTGTATTGCGGATACTCCAGCAAGCCTTCCGAAAAAGACTCATCTTCGCCGGATTCATCGCAACCCAATGCACCGGGCAGCAGTCTGGTTACCGCATCGATCACCACCATTGCTGCCAGATTTCCGCTGGTCAGCACATAGTCGCCGATGGAAAGTTCTTCGCAGTTGCTCAATTGCCGCACCCGCTCATCCAGCCCTTCATAATGACCGCAAACCAGCAGCAGTTCTTTTTCCTGTGCCAATTCCCGGGCGATCTTCTGGTCAAATCTTCTGCCCCGCGGGCCCATCAATATAACCCGTTTGCCCGCAGTGGCAAGATCGTCCAGCGCCTCCATCAAAGGCTCAACTTTCATCAGCATACCGGGACCGCCGCCGTATGGCGAATCATCCACAGTACCCCGGCGGTCGTGCGTATAATTCCGCAGATCCACCGCCTTGAGTTCGAGAATATTCTTCCCGATGGCCCGGCCGATCACACTGGAACCCAACGGCCCCGGATAGATCTCCGGGAAAAGCGTCAACACTTCGATTTTCATGTTGCATCTCCCCCGGTTCACCGGATCAAACTTCAGTCAGCTACTTCCACAGAAATACGCTGCTGAAGTCTGCCGCCGGCACCGCTGACCAGCGAACGGATCGCCATAATGGTCTTGCCGCGTTTGCCGACAACTTTACCGATATCTTCCTTACGGCAATCGATACGGATAACTGTTCCATTATCAGTTGCACTGGAAGATACATTCACTTCGTCCGGAAAATCCACAAGTGCCCGGACTACATAATCTACAAAGTGTTCAAGTTCACGGATCTTATCATCGCCGCCGCAACTTTTGCAACTGCAACCCTTACCGCCGATCCCGAACAACTTCAGTAACGACTTAAACATCTCAAATTCTCCCAACTCTCCTTATTTCCTTAAAAACCGCCGGACGACCCACTCACAACTCCAGACGGATCGTTCAGAAGCTTTCAAAGTATTCCGGAGCAGGCAAGCAGTCCGCTCTATAATTCAACCGGACTGCTGACCTTATGGTTAAATAAGCACCCGGCTTAAACTTACGCTTCGGCGGGAGCTTCTTCAGCCGGAGCTTCAGCAGCTGCGGCTGCTGCGGCTTCTGCTTCTGCCTTGGCCTTGGCTTCGGCTTCCGCCTTGGCTTTGGCTTTCTTGGAGATCGAGGGCTTACGCACCAGATCGGCAAGGCTGATGTTGTTCTTTACACGGTTTGCAACTGCCACAACAGTTTCGCTGGGCTGGGCACCGACGCTCACCCAGTAATCATAGCGTTCGACATTCAGGGTTTCAACCTTGCTGTTGGGGTTGTAGAAACCGATTTCTTCGATCGCTTTACCATCGCGCTGTGCGCAAACATCCATTACGACTACCCGGAAGCAGCTGTTGTTGGTGCCGCCGGTACGTTTCATTCTGATTCTGACTGCCATTTCTTTTCCTCTTTTTGCCTCGCACCTTTTCAATCCTGCTTCTTCAGCCGCTGGCAAGGGGACAAATTTCGCCGCACGACCGCTTCTGCAAGGGCTTGAAAAAGCACCTTGGCGGGTTAAATAATTATTATATGTTTAAAACAATTTGCAATTTCAAGTCTTTTAATATATCACAATTCAAGCATTTACGCAAAAAATATCCCAAAATTTCCCGCTTTTTTTTATCTATTTTGTCCAATTTTACGATTTTCCAATCTTTTACCTACATCAGAAAAGCATTCCGGGCAGTGAGATACCCTTCATTTTCTTAAATGTGGATACTGCGTGAGTGTCGGTCATGCTGGTAAAATAGTCCAGTATGCACTGCAGCCGGCAGTAGGCACTATCCATCCAAAGTTTATTCTCTTTCTGGCAGCAGCTGCCGGGCAGCAGACTCAACAATCGCCAGCTGCGGGGTTCCGGCTTTTCGCCCCGTTTGAGTGCATCCACATATTCCTCGGTAGCGCTGACTAATATATCCAGCAAACCGTTGGTCAGTTCGTAACCGGCCACGCCGATTTCCACTGCCCGGCGGTAGGTGTAGATTTTTTCAATACTTATATCGTAGATTTCTGCCAGCACCTTTGCCGACGGAATCAGCTCAATAAGCGGCTTATCCAATTCACCGGCGAGCATTTTTTCTTCGTTATCCAGAAATGCTTTGGTAACTTGTTTGACCAATGCCCCCAGCGTCATTGCCCGGAGCATTTCCACCCGGCGGCGTTCGTTGGGGATAAGTTTCAGCCGCTCCCGGGTTTCACCGTTATCGCCGATGATCTTGAGCATCAGCATTTCCAATTCCCAATATGCAATGATATTCAAAAGGTGGCCATCTTCAAAGTCCACAATGCGGTAAGTTACATCGTCAGCAGCTTCCACCAGAAATGCCAGCGGGTGGCGGCACCAGCCGTCGCCAGTAGTATTGGGCAGCAAGCCGCAGGTATTGGCGACTTCCGCAAACAAATCTTTTTCGGAATGGAAAAAGTTGAATTTTTTGCCCGACACTCCCGGCAAACGGTCTTTGCACGAGGAAGTCGCCGGATATTTTGCCACCGCCCCCAATGTAGCACAAGTCAGCTGCATTCCGCCATGATTTTCCGGCATTTCCAATTTAGTCAGCACCCGGAATCCCTGAGCGTTGCCCTCGTAGCGGTCAATATCGGCAATTTCGTCGCTGTTCATATGTTTACGCAATTCAGCGGCAACCGGCGAATGGGTAAACCAATAACGGATGCTCTCCTCGCCGGAGTGTCCAAACGGCGGATTGCCGATGTCGTGTGCCAAACTCGCCGCCGCCACGATCTCGCCAATATGGTTGGGGCGGATCCGGCTCTCGCCCAATTTCTCACAAATCCCCACCCCGGCAATAGCTCCCAACGAGCGGCCGATAGAAGCCGTTTCCATGCTGTGAGTCAAACGGGTACGCACATTGTCCTCATCCGACAGCGGAAACACCTGTGCCTTATCGTGCAGTTTCCGGAACGACGACGAAAAGACTATCCGATCAAAATCCTGCTGAAACGGCGAACGCCCCGGCTGCACCGCCGCACTCCCGGCAGCTCCCAGCCGCCGCGCCGACAAAAGTTTTTTCCATTGCATAACCATAAAAAATTGCCCTGTAAAGTTTTTTGGATAAGGTCTGGGTCTTGAGGAGGGGGAAAAGCCCTTTTGAGGAAAGGTCCTTTTCCCCCTCCTCAAACTCCACCCCTTTTTTCCAAACCTTTTCATGGCATTTTTCTATTTTTGCAAAATAGAAAAATGCCCTCTTTAGTTTTAAAACAGGCTTTTGCCTGAACGACTATATTTATACTGCCAGCCAACAGCAACTTGGCGGCAAGCATTGTCTGACCTGTCCGACCTGTCCGACCTGTCCGACCTGTCCGACCAGGCCGCCATCAACCGTATTGCCGGGCTTGCCCCGACCTTCGGCGGCTAACAAAAAGGCGTCCAAAAAATGGACGCCTTTTTTGTTATTGTAAGTTTGCTGCCCCTTGCGGGGTGGGTATGCTGAAAGAACTGGGGAGGGATTTTGATAACATCGGCTTGAAGATGTGCTGATTGCTTTTTTGCGGTGCTACCTGTAAGGTAACACCCGGAAAAGCAGTCGGTGCAGATTCTGCCGAGGTTGCAAAAGCCGCCCCACGGGCTTTCAGTATAGCCGCCCAACTATTACAGTTCTTCGCCGATTTCCCAGCGGACGAAACGCTTGACCTTGAGGTCTTTGTAGAGCTTGGCAAGGCTGGCTTTGTCGTCCATGATCCAGGGCTGATCCATCAAGCAGACTTCGGTGTAACGCTTGTTGATTTTGCCCATGACGATTTTGTCGATCATTTCAGCGGGTTTGCCGGCGAGCTGGGCAGCAGCGATTTCTTTTTCGCGGGCGATCCATTCGGCAGGCACTTCGCTGCGGTCGATGAAGGCGGGGTTGAATGCGGCAATGTGCATGCAGACATTCTTCAAAAGTTCAGCATCATCGGCACCTTCGACTTCCACCAGCACGCCGATACGGCCCTGCATGTGGATATAGCTGGCGAGTTTGCCATCGGCAGCCCAACGGGCGGCACGACGGATCTGCATATTTTCACCGATGGTGGCGATCAGAGCGACCATGGCTTCTTTTTCAGCGGCCTGAACAGCTTCGGAAACGCAGCCATTGCCTTCACCGGCGATGATGCGGTTCAAAAGTTCGTCGATGTAGGCGTTGAATTTGTCGGTCTTGGCAACAAAGTCAGTTTCGCAGAGAACTTCGACCATAGCGGCAACATTGCCTTCGACTTTGCAAGCGACTTTACCTTCTTTGGTGGCACGGCCGGATTTCTTTTCGGCTTTGGCGGCACCGGACTTGCGGAGCACGTCCACAGCCTTGTCCATATCGCCATTGGCTTCGGTAAGAGCCTTTTTGCAATCCATCATACCGGCACCGGTCATATCACGGAGCTTCTTTACAACATCAGCAGTAATCATTTTATATTGATCTCCTTAAAAATTCTTTGATTATTCAGCCTTGGCTTCTTCAGCTTTGGGAGCAGCCTTTTTGCGGGGAGCGCGTTTGGCTTCGCCTTCAGCGGCAGCCTTGCGGGGGCGGCGGGCCTTGGGAGCAGCAGCCTTATCTTCGGCTTCGGCATCAGCTTCGGCAGCGATCTTTTCAGCAGCGCCCTTGGCGGTGGCAGCTTCCACAACGCTCTTGTTGTAGACTTCTTTGGCGGTCATGATGGCGTCACGGACGACATCGGTGATGACCTGCAGAGATTTGACAGCATCGTCGTTGGCAACGATGGGATAGTCAATGAGATCGGGGTCGGCGTTGGTATCGCAGATAGCCACGATCGGAATGTTCAGCTTGGCGGCTTCACGCACGGCGATATCGTCGTGGCAGACGTCGATAATGAACATAGCGGCGGGCAGCTTCTTCATTTCAGCAATACCGTCGAGGTTGTTGTGCAGCTTCTGATTGTCACGGGTGAGCATGACGATCTCTTTTTTCTTGAGCTTGCTGGTGGCTTCTTCGTCAGCCAGCAGTTTGTCAGATTCGATCATCTTGGTGATGCTCTTGCGGATGGTGACGTTGTTGGTGAGCATACCGCCCATCCAGCGTTCTGCAACATAGTACATGCCGGTTTCGGCAGCCAGACTGCGGATCACTTCCTGAGCCTGACGCTTGGTACCGACAAAGAGGATATCCCCACCCTTGGCAACGACATTGCCGAGGAAGTTGCATGCATTGGCCAGCTGATGCATGGTTTTGGTCAGGTCAATAATGCTGATACCGTTGCGGGCACCGTAGACAAATTCCTTCATCTTGGGGTTCCAGCGGCGGGTCTGGTGTCCGAAATGACAACCGGCTTCCATAAGATCGTTAATCGTGATTTTACCCATTTTGCACTTCCTTTCTTGCGTTGCGACGGACTCTTTTTACGCTTTTCAGCCCGCCCGGGTGTTTGGTGGTTAACGAGTTTTAATTTTCCGATCACAGAAAATCGGAGCTATAATATACACCAACAACTTGCAAATGACAAATTTTTTTCTGTTTTTTTAAATGGTTGGGGCAAGCCCGGCTACACGGTTGATGGCGGCGGTACGGAGTTGTACGGATTGGTACGGATGTTTACGGACTGTTCTTGCCGCCAAATTGCTGTTGGCGGGCTTTACGCTGGTTTTTGCTTACATGGGTTGGAGCAGCTACCGGCTGACAGTGCCATGCATGCACGGCAGAGTCCGTTTTCGTCCGTTTTCGTCAGTTTTCCACGCCACAAAAAAAGCGGTGCAAATTTTTGCACCGCTTGAAAAACACCTTAAATCAGTTGGCATCAAGCTGATTGGCAGTAGGCACACTGTCGAATTCATATTCACGGGTTCCGACATTGCCGCCGAGATACAGCACATTGGATACAGCCGGGTGATTACCTGACGGGGTCGTAGCGCCGTACTGCACGATATCGCTCCAGATAGCACAGTTGGGATTATCTCTGCCAACAATACCACGACGATCAATACCAGTCGCATCGCTACCAAAATTAAGATACCACTTGTAAGAGATATCTCCACTGGTTCCGGAAACAGTATACTCACTATTCAAGTCGGTCGGACATTTGAAATACTTATCGCAGTCGTCGGCAGCAATGGTGTGACGCTCGCCGGTAAGGTAACCGCCACGCATCATGCGGTAAGCCGGATCACTGGCACTGTGCCAAGATCTGTTACCGGTTGCATTAGAGTTTGTTCTGCCGGGCAATGCACCGCCGTTATTATTACTGTACATAATGCTGGCTTTGCCGATCTGGCTCAACAGATTTATGCAGCTGGTGTTTCTGGCACTTTCCCGGGCTGCGCTCAAAGCAGGCAGCAGCATGGCTGCGAGAATTGCGATGATGGCGATCACCACCAATAGTTCGATAAGGGTAAATTGTTTTTTCATTTTTCTTCTCCTCTTGTTAAAGGGGTCAAACTGTTTTTTCAGGGCTAATTTACACGAAAAACTGCTGTTTGTCAAGGCATAAATGGTTTTTTCAGCCGCTTTTTTACCGAAAAAACCTTATTTTACTGCCAGCATCCGCTCAATCGGGAGCTTTGCCCGCTGGATCATGGCTTGGGGCAGCTCCACCGGGGTCTGCATTTCTTCCAGACTTTTCAAAACGCTTTCCAGCGTTATCTTCTTCATATTCATACAGCGGGGTGCCGGTGCCAGAGCTATGAATTCCTTATCGGGATTTTCTTTCCGCAGCCGGTGGATGATGCCGCTTTCGGTGCCGACAATGATCTGTTTGGCGGGGCTTTCTTTCACAAACTTCAACATTCCGCCGGTACTCAATGCTGCATCGGCTTTTGCCGTAACTTCCACCGGGCACTCGGGATGCACCATGATCGGCGCATCGGGGTACTGCTGACGCATGGCATCCAGCTGCTCCGGCGTTACCCGGTGATGGGTGGGGCAGTAGCCGGGGAAAAGGATCATTTCACGGTTCAGCTTTTTCATAACATTGCCCCCCAGATTCTGGTCGGGCAGAAAAACTATCTCTTTATCTTCCGGAATGGAAGAAACGATCTTTTCGGCATTGGCAGAGGTGCAGCAGATATCCACTTCCGCCTTTACAGCTGCGGTGGTATTCACATAAGCTACAAAAACTGCGTCGGGATGCTCTTTCCGCAACGCCTGCACTGCTTCGGCACTTGCCATATCCGCCATGGGGCAGCCGGCGGAAACTTCCGGCAACAGCACGGTGGAGTTGGGAGCAAGCAGCTTGGCGGTTTCCGCCATAAACGACACCCCACAGAAAACTATCACCGGGGCTTGGGTCGCCGCCGCTTTGATGCTCAACTCCAGCGAATCGCCCACAAAGTCGGCTATATCCTGCACTTCGCCCAAAACATAATTGTGGGCAAGGATCACTGCATTGTGCTTTACACGCAAGTCATTTATTCTTTTAACGATATCCTGATTGGTCATTATTCACATTCTCCTGCATTGTACTTATATAATAAGATACAGTTCAAGGGGCTTTTTTGCAAATTTACCTTGAAAAAAATATAAAAAAACCGGCAGACGGCTTATGTTTTACCGTCTGCCGGAATTATTACTTGACCGCAGCGTTTGTTCTTCAGATCTGCAAATTCACCAGATCACGGAACTCTTTTATTTCGCCCAGCATGTAGTTGACCTGTCGGATCTTCCACTCGATGTGCCAGCGGTCGGTCACATATTCCATGGAGGGTTCCCAGCCCAGACGGGAATCGGCATCCACCAACGGGATGGCACTTTCGGCATTTTTGATTTCTGCCTTCGCCATAGCTTCCAGCTTATCAAGTATGCTGTTGGCTTCGGCCTTATCGGTGCAGCCCAGCAGTTTGATATTGAGCATATACCACTCTTTAACACACTTTGCCGTGGCACAGTTGCAAGTGATGTATTTGCCCAGACGGATCTGTTCTTCCAGCTTTTCCAGCTTGCGTTCCGGAACCACATTGCGGAGTTTTTCCAACTCTGCCACGCCCCGGGCAAACTTTTCGTGGAGCCGTTCCAACGCCCGCAGTTCCACCGGGAAACGCAAAAATCCGGGTGCCTGACGGGCACTTTCGTAGGGTTGATACATGGTTTTGATAATATGCCAGCCGAAATGCGCACCTTCGGTGGTGGGGAATTTGATCTCCTTGCCGCCCATGGTACGGGTGATATTGGGGTGGAAAATCAGCGGATAAGAAGGTCCTACCCGCATGGGGCCGTACTGTTCTTCGTTGCTTGCCACATAATCATTTTTCATGGCATCGCTCCAGAGATCCCACACTTTCAGCACGGCATCCGCCGCTTCGGCGCCGAAATCACGCACTGCCAGCTTTTTGAGCATATCCAACAGATCCATCCGGGGGCTCCAGAAGGCGAATTTGCCCAAATCGGTGACTACCGAAGGCCACCAGCCGTAGTGGTGGTTGTCGTAGTAGCTGTCAACATTCCAATCCTGCCGTGCCTTTTCCAGCACTTCAAATCGTCTGATCCACTGCTGGGGAACCGGCACATAGGGTACAGTACCGAAATCCCAGGTCAAACCGGCGGTGTTGGCGGTACTCAAGATGCTCAAACCCAATTCGTGAGCGATCTTGCACTCGCTTTTGAAGTAATCGCTGGGCTCATCGGCGGAGATACTGTAATCCCGCACCTGACAGAGCAGATTTTCCCGAACCAGCTCTTTGCCGATATCGAAGGTGATCTGGATGGTGACTTCTTTGGGGACTCTTTCCAGAAATTCCCGGCGGACATCTTCGCTTGCCCAGTACCAGTTATAGGTATTGAAAATAACCATGGCGTCGGGCTTGGCTTTGTGTGCCGCATCGCAAACGCACTTGAGCCAATCCGGGTAGTCGCTGCAAGGCCACCAGCCGGGGCTGGGCTTGGTGGTGGGTATGCCGTCAACAATGCTTTCCCGCTTGCGGCGGCCGGTGGTGCGGGGGTCACGGCTGGGAAATTCAGCAGATTCGCCCACCAGCATCACGCCCAGAGCTTTGGGGTAATAGTTGAAAAGTTTGGTGTAGACCCCTTCAAAGAATGCCGCTGCATCCGGTTCGGCGGGGTGTTTGTAGCTGGGCAAATAGGCGTAGAGCATCACATCCAAGCCGTAGAGCCATGCCCGGTCGATCACATCGTTTACATCCAGCGTACCGACATTGGTGCGGTCAATACCGGTAATAAAGACCACTGCACAGGTGAAACCGGCGTGTGCCATAGCTTTAAGGTGTTCGCTGGGAAACAGGTCGATACCCCAGCCGGAGTGCACCATACGCAAGCCGATCAAAGGTTTGCGCACTTCGGAACCGATCGCCAGCACCGGGGCTTCTTTAAGGTTCATCAAGTCTTCTATATATATACAGCCTGCAATAATGCCTTTTTCGTCGGCACCGGCTACGGTGATGGCATCGCCGGTCACATCCAGCCGGTAGGTACGCACGCCTTCAAGAGTTTTATCCAACTCCAGCTTGATGACCTTCTGACCGGCGGCGGCAGTGGTGCCCACGGTCAGAGCAAGATCCATGGATACTTCCAGATATTCCTGCAAATCTTTTGCGGCATTGACCATACGGGCGTCGCCGTCGGCGGGATAGACGATCTTCCACGCCGAAGTCACTTCCACTTCGTTGGCAGATGCCTTGACTGCGGCATCACGACGGTTGGCAAAATGCACCTGATTTATCCGTTCACGGAACTCGTAATTGCGTTCTACTTTACTCATAGCAACTCCTGTTTATTTTTAAGGTTTATGATAAATATAACATTCCAGAATATTTTTGCAAATCATTTTACCGGCAAATCAATAAAAATCAGTGAGCAGAAAATTGACAAAAAAAGCAATTATTAAGAAAAAACTTAAAAAAAGAAGATACGCATTCCATATTTATTAAGTGATTACTTAATTTTTTCTTGCATTTTTCAAATATTATGCTATAATATTAAGTAAATACTTAATTTTTCAAAAAAAAGGAGTTTTATGGTTATAAAAAAGTGTTACGGTAATTATCGCAACGGAGAAAAGAGCGATTGCCGGAAGTGTGAATTAAGTAAATGGTGCCGGACTGCCGGAAATACGGAACTGTTGACCGACCGTATGAGCAGCTTTGACGATGCCTTGCAGGATTCGGAATTGCAAATGTTCAACGACGAACACACTGCGGCAAGACAACGGAAACTCAACGGCGAAAAGCTGGAGTATTCCCGCAACGACCTTTTGGAAGTAGTTGTATACATGCTTAATTTGGATAAACTGGCGTTGGAGCTTTTGGCTGAAAAAGTCAAAACGCCGGAAATAAGCCTGTCGGATATCGCCCGCAAACGCCACACCTCCCGGCAGGCAGTACAACAGGCGATACGCCGAAAATGCAGAGAAAATCCGGAAATAGCCAGGTTGCTCGCCAACCACGAACGCAAAAGCCGGCAGAAAAAACAATTAACATTTATGGAGGCAGTATGTCAAATCCGTCGTCAGAACTCACCAATGAACTGGAACGCACCAAAGACCGGCTCGAAGTTTTACAGGAGCTTGAACTCCTGGAATCAGAATTTCGACTTATCGAAAATGAGTATAATCAAAGGAAGCAGCATCTTACCGCAAAACTGAATTGTCAGGCATAAAGAAAAAAGCACCCCTTTTACCGGGGTGCTTTTTTTGTGGGTTGGTCTGTAAAAATGAGAAAATATGAGAATGTATGAGAATGTATGAGAATGTATGGGAATGTATGGGAAGCGGGCAAAGCCCGCTGTGCCGGTAGACACGCCGCTCCGGCAAGCCATACACTGGGTATTGCTCGCCGCCCACGCACAATGTTGCTATGCAGGGCGGCAACACTCCCATACACTCCCATACTCTCCCATACTCTCCCATACTCTCCCATACTCTCCCATACTCTCCCATACTCTCCCATACTCTCCCATACTCTCCCATACTCTCCCAAAGTCGGAGGCCAAGCGGTCTTAGGAAGACAAGA
>JAZMZK010000057.1:0-21968 GCA_045585955.1 Victivallaceae bacterium | reverse complement strand
GTTGTGATTTGATGTTTTTTGGGAGTGTGCTATATTCGCGAAGCTTTTGCGGAGTGGTACCGAGATGTTGTGATTTGATGTTTTTTGGGAGTGTGCTATATTACAGTGGCTCAAGTGTGCATAGACACTGATGTTGTGATTTGATGTTTTTTGGGAGTGTGCTATATTCATACGAGGTGCAGACCGTGAAGTATCATTGTTGTGATTTGATGTTTTTTGGGAGTGTGCTATATTATCTGAAAATGGCGGCGCTGGCGGGTATTAGTTGTGATTTGATGTTTTTTGGGAGTGTGCTATATTAAGCGTCTAAAATTTCTTGGCAATCTATCAGTTGTGATTTGATGTTTTTTGGGAGTGTGCTATATTTTTTCTCTGGTGCTGCTGCAGGGCTTGCTGGTTGTGATTTGATGTTTTTTGGGAGTGTGCTATATTCATCAATGCCGCTATCAATGCGGGCGATATGTTGTGATTTGATGTTTTTTGGGAGTGTGCTATATTAATGCGAGGGTGTACGGCAATGCGGAGGTGGTTGTGATTTGATGTTTTTTGGGAGTGTGCTATATTGCAAATATGATTTGAGTTTTTCCGCAAGGTGTTGTGATTTGATGTTTTTTGGGAGTGTGCTATATTTATGCTTGAAACCTTACTTGCTGGCAAGGTGTTGTGATTTGATGTTTTTTGGGAGTGTGCTATATTCGCAGCACAAAAAGCCCTTAAGGCTCAAGGGTTGTGATTTGATGTTTTTTGGGAGTGTGCTATATTTTCGGCGGCGGCAACAACGCAGTAGGCAGCGTTGTGATTTGATGTTTTTTGGGAGTGTGCTATATTATTGATGTTGGAATATCTTTAATATAAGCCGCTTAACAATAATTTTATATTGCTGTTTTTGCGGTAATAGGGCATTGGCAATAAAAACGAATTGTTTTTTGGAGAAAAAATCAGAACAACTCCAATTGTGCCGGAGCGGTTGGCGGTGGTTCTGACTTTTGCCCTACAAAAGTATAAGTATCTCCAAATTGCCGGTCTGTTATCCGTAAAACGGAAACGATGCCTTCGCTGGGAACTGCAGATTTGACCCGCTTAATGTGTACCTCCGTATTGGCAAATGAGGCACAATGTCGGATATAAACGGAATATTGCAGCATGCTGAACCCATCTTTTATAAGCATCTTGCGAAAATCAGCTGCACTTTTCCGTTGTTTTTTAGTTGCAGTCGGCAAATCGAACATGACATAGATCCACATATATTTGTATCTGTTCAGTGCATAAAAATCAGCTGGCATCAGAGAATTCCGGGTATGAAATTTCTTTACTCTCTTTTAAAAAGCATTTAGCAAGAGAAGCTGTAGTATAAGATAACGCATTGAATAAAGGACGCCGTTCCCCATTTATTTTTACATCCATCGTCAGCAGCTGAAGCAGTTTTGCTTTTTGTTCACGGGTTAAATCTTCTGCACTAAAAAATTTTCTTTCAGAGAAGATCGTTTCATCAATAAAAGGGCGGTATGGCTCCATAATATCATCTGCCAATGTAAATGCGTTATATTGATTACAGTGATGTACTCCGCAAATGCAGAGCATTCCAGAACCAACAATCGCCCGTGCCATTGCCGCCCGCAATACCGCATAACCATAGTTAAGGGCATTATTGGGCGGTTCTCCATAGCGTTCACGGGTAAAATCTTCAGACAAGCCAAGTTGTTTGAAATAAAATCTGGCTCCAACAGCTTCTGCATTAGCTGGATCACCATTTTTTACTTTATCTGCTAATGCTGTAAGTTTTTTATATTCTAAATCTAACTTTTTCAGACATACAGCCTGATTTTTAAGTTTGGCTTGTATAGTTTGTTTCCACAAGCGTCCCCGCAAAGCATCGGTTGCTGCTAATTGAGCTGAAACAACGCTGTTGCAGAGAGTGTTGGCTGAATATGGCAGTAATTGGGCAGACGGCAAATGCACACTATCGCATATAATAACAGCCGTGTTATTTTCGGCAAGAGCATTTAATGCGTATGAAGTAATAAGCATTTGTTGGTTCTCTATGACAATAAATCCAATATCCTCAATTGGAAAAGATCTTTTTTCCGCAGCAGGATCACCCGGTTCATACCACAATAAACTGTTTTTGATGTATAATTTACCGCTTGAAGAAAAAAACAGTGTGCGTTTCAGCATATTTTACTTCCTAAAAATGATTTTACCATCCTCTGATATTTCAAAATCTATTCCGGCAAATAATGTGTGGTTTTGATATGTTTTACTGCTTATACACAATAACGGTACAGCACTATCCCACTTTATTTGTGATAATGCCTTGGTTCCAAATACTTCCTGCATTGCAATTTCAGCATCTTTTTTGGCTCGTGCTTCACGGTGCCAACGCAGACACATACGACCATCTTTCTTTAATTCCGTCACTACATACAGTCTTTTAGTTAATTGCTCCATGTTCATTGATTTTAATTCATCCGGGGTGTTTTCGTAGAATAAAACAGAAACCCCGGGATTGATTATACCGATAAACTCCCCGCAGTCTGTTCTATTTTGCGGAGCAACATAGTCTGTTTGACGGTGATCTTTTGCCCACTGCCATAAGGACATAAGTTTATACTCATAAATTTTCTGGTCTGCAGGGGTTTGAGTATTACGGTAAAGTGCAATCATAAAATTACCGCCTTTTGCTGTTTCAGCATAACAATAATTTTTATGTTCTCTATTACTGGGATAAGTTTGATTTTTTATTGTTAAAGGTGAGGAATCGTCCCGGAATACTCTTACTTTTTTGATAGCAGGTCCATCAAAATTATTGCTTTTTGTTTTCATGTGAACCCCGGAATCCAAGGCTGCTGCAAATGTAACTCCGTCTTTTATCCGGGATGAAACTTGAGCAATAATTGCTTCACGAACCCCCTTATCTACTATGAGTTCCAAAGATTCAAGACTATTAAATTTCTGCGAGTTCAAGGGTGTTCTCAGAACAGTGCGGATTTTTTGTTCCTGATCAAGAATCTTGCCGTAGTAAGTTTGTTCGTGCAGTTGTCCACGCACAGTATCGCCTGCGGCTTTTACATGGCGGATGATTTTACCTGTTTTATCAATTATAGGATTTGCCAGATAAACCTTGTTCTTTTTAGTTTGTTTAGTTTCGTCGTGTTTTGATAAATGTTTTACCAAAACTTTTTCTACCGCTGAATGAACATCCGCAGGAAATGTTGCCCAGGGGTATGCCAAGCGTAAAGCCCGTTTATTTTCACGATAAATTTCTACTTCACGGTAAGCATGTGCGATCTTGCCAAGTGTTTCACGGCTAAGAGCCGCAATAACCAGGGCATCTACAACATGGTGGGTATGGTCAGTTCGTTCTTTCTTTTCGTATTGATCCTGCAATCCCCACTCTTTGCGGGTAAAGGCAGTTACTGTACCGTTGTTGGCATAAACATTTGGGTAGGCAGATTTTAAAAACTGTAAAGCATGACGGGACATTACCCCGGTGGCAACCAGCTGGCGTCTGGAAAAATTACTGTTCAGCTCTTCACGAATCATTTCAAATGTTGAAATTTTTTCCCGCCAATATCTTCGGTTTTCATACAAAACGATAGATTTTTGCCGCAATGCAGCCCGTGCCGGAGATGAGGATGGTACGGATTTTAATTTGCTGGCAATATCATTGTAGTCTTTTTCAGCCTTTTCAAGTTGATCATAGAATCCTGCAGCTGTCAAACCATCTTTTATTGTAAAATTTAAATTTCCGACGGGAGTATCGTAATTACTGCATTCAGTCGGCAATTTGCCAATTTTGATATCTCGATTGTACTCACTGTCACACAAGGTCAGGTTTTCAAGATTGCTTTCGCCTCCGGATGAGCGGGGAACAGTATGCTCTATATCCAGAGAACTGAATTCATTGGTAAAGATCTCACTGGCGTTTATCTTTCTGTTTGTGTATATACATATTTTATTTTGTTCATTCCACAAACGCCAACGCAAGATTTGTTCCGAGGTCGGAACTATGTTGTATTCAGCAAACTCGCTTATAGCTTTTTTCCGTAAAGCTTCGTTAGTACGCTGAATTTCTGTTATTGCCATCCGGGTAGCCTTATCATTAACATTGCGTGCAAGTTCTATATGTATTTCCGTATCGCTCGCTATTTTACCGGCTTTGCGTAAATTATTGACCAAACGACGCAATACGGTAAGCGAACGGTGCACAACCGGATTGTAAATCATACCCAAATCAAGCCGCGGCAAGATACCATCAGCAATATGCTCGGCATAATTGGATTGTTCTTTAAACTCATAAAGCTCTGCAATTTTGGCGGGCTGGCACTTCCATTTTTCTTCAAGCAGCTGCTTGAAACGCTCTGATAAGCCGATAATGCGGCTTTTTTCGCGATAATCAAGATGCTGCTTTTCCCAATTATAATCCTCAAGACATTGCTGAAAATCTGCCAATATTTCATTTTTGTGAATTACAAAAATATCTTTGCCGATTATTTCCGGTACTTTGGCAAGAAAAACGGCATAGGGTTCAATATAACCTGCCTCCAAAAAGGGGATTATCTTGCGAATTGCATATAAGCTGTACTTTGCGTAACCTTCCGGTACATTTATATTGACAAATGCTTCTGCGGCTTCTTCCGAAAGTCCGACGCGTTCAGTTGCAAATCTGTTAAATGCTGCAGACTCATCAACAAAATCCTGCTGAAAATACTTCAACCCATCAAAAACAGTCTGATAGTCCATGACTTTTTCACGATTTTTAACATCTGAATAACGATGTTGCCAGGTAAAAAGGTCATCGCAATTCAAGATATTTTGCAGCTGGTAAATCAATGGAGATGTGGAACAGGATTGATCAGAACGGTAATTAAATTCAACCTCCTGTTTTTTGAAGTGAGTTTTAGTCAGCAGTTTGGCAATTTTTTCAAATTTGATGCTGGGTGATTTCACCATAAACGCCGATATTGCAGTTTGTCTTTCTTCCGGAGTAAGAAATCTTTGCGGGGCATCTTCAATACGAACTTTTATTGTGTTAATGAATGAAAGCATCCGATATTTTTCAAATAACGGATGGGCAAGTAATGCTCTTGGATACTTCTTTTCCAAAGAACATTTACCGACAAGAAAACGCTTTGAACGCAACGGACGCTGCATGAACAGTGCATCAAATAATTGTTTTTTTAATTTTCCGGAAATATTCTGCACACTGCATATTTTTTCGAATTCCGGGATGTAATGCTCTACTCGACCGCATTTGATTTCTCCACGAATCTTGGATTTGTCTTTAAGCATTTCGTAGAGATACTGTCCCAAGGTCTGCCCAGTTGCATGCAGAGTTTTTTCGAGGCATTTTATGCTGTTTTTCAAATCGCTGGTTTCTTTGCTTTTTCCGGCAGTTTGATCCTTTTTAGAACTTTTGAAGCCGCGACGCAAGGCAATGTGGAACAATGCTCTGCCGAGTTCCATTGGGGTAACCTTTTCTGATGCTGCTTGGGCTCTGAAAAAATAAGGGTTGTTTTCACAAGTGGAATTCAACCAATGGATAAAATTTTCATTGTTCAGAGGAAATACACCTTTACGAATCCAACATTTTAACTCTTCCAAAGTTAATGGACACATCCCATTTTCAATTAATATTTTCAGAGTGTGATATTTCCTCAAGCGTCTGCGATATTTTAACCGGCGGGCTGCCCGGAAAGCAGTTCGCTCGGCTGCAGGGGAGTTTGCTGACTCAATTCCTTTGTTCAGAGGAATACCCTGTTCAAAGACAAGCACGCCACAATCAATAATTTTTTGATCTTCAATGATTCCCCAGCCCAAAGAGTTGGTCCCCAAATCAATTCCCAGTACACGTTTCATAAAACACCGCTTTTTTTTATAAATTTATTTGATATTTCATTATTTATGGTTATATTAAGGTAAACATCTTATCACAACAAGGCTATATGCCGTAGGTGTTACACCTTTTATCCCGGTCATTCAGTTGGCCGGGATTATTTTATATAAATAATACACCATTTGCACTGTAATTGCAAATACTTCGGGTATTTTATCGCAATTATTCATGCTTACAAATGTACTATACCTGTTGTGTTGTTTTTTTCAAGTTTTACAGGGGCTGCGGATGGATAATTTGTGGCTTTTTGCTTCTCGGCGGCTGTTGCCCGGAACTGTTTTGCTTCTTCAAAAATTACTTTTTTATTGATGAGCTTTTATTGAGTGTTTTAACAATTTTATTTCCTTGCAGTTACAGCTTTTTTCCCCTCTGCGGCAAATAGGTGAATTGACAAAGTAAACGCACATTTGTAATAGTAAACGCACGTTGAGGGTAGAAAATCGTGCGTTTAGTCTGACAAACAGCGATTTTGACAGTTTTCTTTAAGGTAAAGGCTTCTGAACTTGAGCATACAGTGTGCGTTTACTATTACCAAAAAAGACAATACGCCCTGCAGCGTTACGCAAGCGTTGTTTTTCGGACATACTAAACGCACCCCCTCCCGGGAGGGGGAATACCCATGACTTTTATGATAGCACATCTATAACCAATATTTCAATTTGTCAGACTAAATGCACAATTAATGTTTGTCATAGTAAACGCACACTGCTCTCAAAAAGAGCGTGCGTTTACTTTTACAATCGTCACCTGAAAAAATTCCCGAAAAAAAGTTATCACCCCCTTGACAAATCAAAAATAGTGATTATATTGTGATATATGTTACAAATCTAATATATATCACGAAAGCAAAAACCATGGCAAAATATCAGGAAATTTATTTGCAGCTTGCCAGCAGGATCGTCAATGGAGAACTTGTCGCCGGGGAAAAGCTGCCGTCAGTGGCGGCTTTGGCAAAGCAGTACAATATAAGTTATATGACCGCCAACAAAGTTTACGAACTCTTGAGCCGCAATCTGCTGGTGGATCCCCGTCCGCGGCAGGGATTTTTTGTGCGCTCCATAGCCCACCGGCAGCAGCCGGAATCTTCCGGATTGGCAGTAGGGAAAGTCGGCTTGCTGCTGGGAATGGGCAATTCAGTATACAGCGATTTTTATAACAAGCTGGTGATGCGGTTATTCCATGCCGGTCAAGCCCCGGTGGCGCTGGGATGCAGCTGGATGATGCAGAATATGTCTTGCGAAGAAGCAGAAAATCAGCTGAAAAATTATGCGGCGGCAGGCGTGGAAACGCTGATCATCCGCGGCGATGCTTTTTTTCCTTACAAAGCGTTGTGGAAAGTGCGTAATATATTCAAAAAAATAATTTTTGTAATGTATTATTCCGGCGAAATGGCTTTTGAAGATGCCGATAAAGTTTTATTTGACATGCACGAAGCCGGAAGAATTGCCGCCCGGCATCTTCTGGAAAATAAATTCAGTAAATTTGTCTTCCTTACCCAGGAACCAGCCAGCGAAAGTTTGCGGCGTAAACACGGTGTTGGCAACAAACTCTTTGATTTGGACATGCTTGACGGAATCGAGGAAATCTGCCGGGAAGATGGATTTGACTTTTATGACCATGGCGTGATAATTGCTCGCAATGTGCCGTACAGTCAGACAACAACAGAAGTAAAAAAACAAATCCTTGAAGCTGTCGGCAACGGCAGCAACGCATTTATCTGCCTTAACGACATCCGGGCATTGGAAGTCTATCAGACAGCAGCAGAGCTGGGGCTGAAAATCAATAAAGATATTGGTGTTATCGGCAACTTCAATACCACGCACTGCGAAATGCTCACTCCACGGTTGACCAGCATTGATTTGAATGTAAACATGCTGGTCGAAGGCGTAATGAGCGCATTGGGCAACAACACAAAAAAACAAACTGTTTATATTCCGCCCGAGCTTGTAAAATAAACTTTACAGAAAACAAGGAGCCAAATATGTTGAAACAGGAGAATTGCAGTATCCGGAAAAGGAAAAAACTTTTTACATTGATCGAGCTGTTGGTGGTTATTGCAATAATTGCCATTCTGGCGGCAATGCTTTTACCGGCACTTTCGGCGGCCCGGGAGCGGGCAAAAGGCACAACATGCACGGCAAATCTGAAACAAATCGGGTTAGCTGGAACCATGTACCGCAATGAAAACGGCGGATTTTTCAATGTGTTGAAAAACCTGCCCAATCCAGTTGCATCCGGCGTTTGCAACTGGCCCTGGTACTTTGCCCAGACCTACATGGCAAGCGACAACAAAAACGCCAATGCGTTGAACTGTCCAACCACCGTAAAAGATGCAACTTCCAGCAACTATTTATCCGCCGGCAGCGGAACATCTTACGGGCTTAACGCTATTTCTCTGTGCGGAAAATACCTCTGGGATACAACCAATTACCTGAAAATGTCAGTTAATGAGTCCGAAATCCCTCTGCCGGATGCCACGATTTACGGCGGCGACACCCGCTGTCCCAAGACCCCGGAGGTAGGTCAGTACATGCTTTTCAATAATTTAAGTTCCGGCTCCGGTCAACTCCTGAACGCCCACGGCAACATGTGCAATATTTTAATGACCGATGGTCATGTGGTTGCGGTAAGATCCACATACGAAACCACCGGCAACGGTTTTACCTGGTACACACCGTATGATATAACCGGCCGCTGCAACACCAAAGATCTTGCAATCAACGGCGATACTTACTTCAGTTCGCTTTCATCCGAACGCAAAGGCGGAATCCAATAATAATTAAATATATGTAAAGGAAAGGCTGTTTTATGCAACTTAAAAACACATTATCAATTCTGCTGCTTGCCGGGAGTACACTTCTGGCAGCCGCCGCAGAAAAACCCGTCCTGACTATGGACTTTGAGAACAAAAGCACCAATCATGTGGCAGATGATGCGTTCAGCGGCAAACAATGTTTCCAGTTCCCCGGCACGGTTGCGCCACACTACCGGAAACTGGTTCTGCCGCTGAAAAACAATCATTGTTATCAAATAAAAATGATGATGCGTAAAGGAATTTGTTCACCTGCCGAAGCTAAAAAAATCGACTTGCGGATCGGCAGTTACCCGCCGGGCGGCAAAAAATTCCGCACCTATCTTCACGGCGGCGATAAAATTTCCGGCGACGGCAAATGGAATGAATATGTCGGCAAATTTGTAACCCCTGCCGATGGCGGCAAGTGTTCGCTTATGCTCTACAACCGCACCAAACAAATGCTGCATGTAGATAAAATCGAAGTCTATGAGCTGGGCAAAGCCGCCGATGCCAACAAGCTCATAACCGACGACACGCAAAAAATCGTCCGCCCCGTTCCGGCTTTTACTGTCGAAGATGCCGCCAAAGAAGACTGGCTGACCAACCGCCGGGGCATTGAAGCGTTGGACGAAGATTTTATTCTGCCGCCCTTTTCTCCGATTGATTTCAAAGGCACGACAGCCAAAGTCTGGGGCAGAAGCTACACCATCGGCAAATACGGTCTGCTGGACAAAGTAACCATTCTCAACGAAAACTTTCTTGCTGGAGCTATGGAATTTTCGGCAACCGTCAACGGCAAAAAAGTTATTTTCAAGCCGGAAAATCAAACCGTTTTGCGGCAGAAAAAAGGCGTGGTGGAACTCTTCAGCTACGCCACAAGTAAAGATGCATCGGTTGAGATCCGCACCGCCATTGAGTATGACGGCATGATCAAAGTTGATTTTACCATTGTTCCCCGGGGCACGGTGGAAGTGGAAAACTTCAAATACACTATCCCGTATCCTGAAAAATATGCTGAATTCATCCATTACACCGGGGCTCGTGAAGGCTATTTATCGCTGAATGTACCACGCATAAGCAATACCCGCAAGCTGCCGGAAGGTTCCGGAACCGTCTGGGAAGCACCGTTCAAACTCCTGATCTGGCTGGGCAGTTATGACCGTGGCTTGCTCTGGTTCTGCGAATCCGAACAATACTGGAGCCCCCACGATCGCGCCAAGCGTCAGGGCGGAGTCAAAGTTATCCGCAACGATGGTGTGGTCAAGCTGGAAATCGCCCCGGTCACTGAAAAACGGTTGTTCAGCAAGCGTACTACCTATACTTTCGGCTTGATGGCGACTCCGGTGCGTCCACGCACTCCCGGCTGGCGGGCTATGGATATGAACTATGAGTATTACGCCAAAACTGCTCAAACCAAATATGGGGCCAATACCCCGGTCATTTACAGTTCATTCAGTTTTGACCACACGGCGCCCAAATTGACCAATCCGGCGGCGGTGCACTTTTATCCCCGTATCTACAACCCGGCAGCGTATAAAAAGCGCATTGATGATGCTCATAAAAACAACCGGCTTTTCGGTATTTACATCGACCCGGTACTTTGCACGCTGGGGGTTTACAAAAATATAAAATTCACCTACCGTTCATGGGATCCGACCACCGACCACGCCGACAACCCCAATCAGAAGTTTGAAAGCAACTTTCTGTGGGAACCGCCGGAAAAGGTAAAGTATTTTGACGAATGGCGGCTTGAACCTTTGAAGACTGCCTCCTACCGGGGCAACGGCGGTGAACGCCAGTTTCAGGTAGGGCTGGGCAGCCGTTATCAGGATTTTCTCTGCTATCTTTTGGAAAAACACGCCGAACTCGGCTGCGACGGCATTGCCAATCTGGATGAATGGGGCCCGGTGCCGGACAACAACCACCGTCACGATGCCGGTTACTATGACCGGGATGGCAAACGCTATCCGGAATACGACTGGTTTGCCCGGCGGGATATGCTTAAACGGTTCTGTGCGGTATTTTACAAAAAGCACGGCAAACTCCCCCTGATGCGGGTTCATCTGGCAGCAACTCTGGTAATACCTATTGCCAGCTTTTGCGATGGTGTTATCACCGGCGAAAGCTGCAACTCCGGCTATTTCAGCCGGCCGAAACTGCTGGATAAATACACTGTCAATGCTGACAAGATCAACGAAAGTCTGAAAAATGGCGGCAGGGATTTTATGTACTATGTATCGCCCCCGGAACGGTGGGCTATCGAATACGGCGGGCAGGCTTTCGGCTGGAATTGCAGCATTATGAGCAACATGACCAAGAGTCCGCAAATCGATCCGGAATATGCTTCCAGCGAAGAAGCCGCCCGGGAATATCTTGCCATGTGCCTGATGCACGACAACACGCTGTGGCCCATTTTCTGCAATCCGGCTCCGGCATATAAACTTATGAAGATCAAGCAGGATTTTAAAATTGGCGATGAATGGGTCAAATTCTATCCTTACTGGGGAAATCAGCACCCGGTAAAAGTCAACGGTAAAGAGTGTTATGCTGTTGCATGGCAGAACAAAGATCAATATCTTGCCGCCGTTGCCAACCTTTCGCTGGAAGATTGTTCGCTGACCGTTTCGCTGGATAAAAAGTTTTTCTCCGGCAAGGTAAAAATCATTGATGCGGAAACCCGGGAAGTTGTAAATTTGCAGAATAACACCTTTAAGGTGAGTATACCCCGCCGCAACTACAAACTCTATTTGATCGATACCAAGTAAGATATTATGAAAAATCGATTTGAAGAAAATATTACCACGGGCAAGATCTCGCTGGGCACGATTATAACCCTTTCGGACTTGTGCGTAAGCGAGCTTGCCGGGGATTGCGGTATGGATTTTTGCTGGATCGATGCCGAACACGCCCCCCACACCATCGAAACAGTCCACCGGCATCTGATCGCCCTCCGCGGTACCGGGTGTGCCGGATTGGTGCGGGTGCGTGCCAATGATCCCATGCTGATCAAGCCTTATCTTGACCTTGCCCCTACCGGGGTGATAATCCCCATGGTCAACACTGCCCTCGAAGCGGAAAAAGCGGTCGCCGCCTGCCGTTACCCCACCGCTGGCATCCGTGGGTGCGGCGTCCGGCGGGCGATCCGTTACGGTGCTGAAGACTTTTTTGATTACGCCCAACGCTCCAACACCGAACCCATGGTGATAATCCAGATCGAGCATATCGAAGCAGTGCGCAATCTGGATGAAATTCTGGAAGTTCCCGGCATCGGCAGTATCTGCATCGGGCCTTGCGACCTCTCCGGCAGCATGGGCATATTAAATCAAATGCAGGATGAAAAACTCAATAGCCTGCTGGATGAAGTTTGTGCTAAAGTAAAAGCCAAAGGCAAACTGCTGGGAACTGCCGCCGGAGATTTCCCCCGCTGGAAGCAACGGGGTGTTGACTGGTTTGCCGGTATCAGCGACTGGGGGGCTATGGCAGCGGGTCTGCGGAACTTCCGCAAAGCGTGTTCAGAAGCATAAAACCAGTATTTTACAGAAAAAACGGACTGCGGCATAAACTTGTCGCAGTCCGTTGTTTTTTGCAGATATTATTTACAGAATTATTTGCTGTAAAATTTATCTCTTACCGCCCACAGGCCCAGTGCGGGGTTGCTGATGTAAAATACTTCTTCGCCGTTGACGGTGTTGAAGCCGTCTTTCAGGTTCTTGACATCGTATTTTTTCATCATCGCCCAGATTGAATTTTTCGCCTTTTGCCAAACCGGCGGCTGTTGCCCGGAACTGTTTTGCTTCTTCAAAAATTACTTTTTTATTGATGAGCTTTTATTGAGTGTTTTAACAATTTTATTTCCTTGCGGTTACAGCTTTTTCCCCCTCTGCGGCAAATAAGGCAGTTTTTGCATATTTTATACTTTATACCTTGACAATTTGGGTTTTTTGTTGTATATTAATTATTGGTTAAACCAATGGATTATAACAAACCAAAGGGTCGTTAAAATATGAAAAAATCTCTCTTTACTCTGGTGGTGCTTTCGGCGGCTGTTTTATGTGCTGCTGACAGCAGTTACAACTATCTCAAGGCGTTCTTTAATCCTTATCCCAAGGATCCGGCGATCACTCTTAAAAGCTCGGTCAACGGTTCCAGCCGGGTTCTGGATCTTTCGATTGCTGCGCCCAAACCTATGACCAGTCTTTACACTTATGCCAAGCTTACTCCCGGCAAAAAGATGACTTTCAGCTTCCTTTACAAGCTCTCTGACTATAAGGTCGGCAAAAAGCCCTCTGCCCGCATGCAGATCAACTTTCAGGCAGAGGGCGGCAAGGCGCTCAAGGGTGTGAAACCCCACACCGCCAAGCTGGTACTTAAAAACACCAATGGCAAGTATGTCAAGGCTTCCACCACCTTTGAAGTGCCCGCCGATACTGCACAGGCACAGATGGTGCTTCTCTATCTCGGGCAGGTTGCCGGTAAGTTCCAGATCACCAATGTTACCCTTGTTCCTGCCTCGGATATTGCCCCCGTTGAGGTCGAAAGTGCCTACAAAACCAACGCCTACTGGGCAAACTGGCCCCGCAATAATTCCATTAAGCTGGTGCGTTCCGCTGACCGCAAAACTGCCACTTTCTCTTCGGCTTCTCCCGGCGACAATGCGGCACTTTACACTTACTTGAAGCTGCATAAATTTGTCACTTACTCCATAAATTTTACCATTACCAGCGAAGAACTTATCCAAACTCCCGGCGGTTCTGCCAGCATTTCTCTTGATTTTCAGAACAAAGCCGGCAAGCCCAGCGGCGACGCTGCCATGAACTGGAAGCTGGATCTGCCCGCCAAAGGTCAGACCAAAGAGTACAGCTTTGAATTTACTGCTCCTGCCAATGCTGAAGCCGCCCGTATACACATCTTGCGGCTCAAGGGCATTGCCGGAAAATTCATTATCAAAGATCTTGCCGTCGAGCCCATTGTTGACTCGGCGGTGGTCGCCAAAGCCGCCACTCCCATTGTGCTGGATGGTAAATTGGATGACCCGGTTTGGGCAATGGCGGGCAAAATCACCCGCTTTTACCGCTTCGGCACCGATCAGGTGCAGGAAGTCCCCAGCGAAATGTATCTGGCTTATGACAACGAAAATCTCTACCTGGGCGTGCGGTGTTTTGAAGACCAGATCACCAAACTTTCCCGCAAAGAAACCAAACACGACAGCCCGGTCTGGTGCGACGACTCGGTGGAGCTTTTTATTGCTTCGCCCAACAACAACGCCATACAGTTGATCTTCAACACTGTGGGCGGCCACTTTGACGGCGAGCTTCATCAGCGCGTTCCGGGGGACCCCTGGCGATGCCTGGGGGAGCGTAATTACTCCTGGCAGAGCAAAGCCGTGGTTGGCGAAGATTGCTGGACCGGCGAACTGGTTCTGCCGTTCAAGGAGTTTGGCATTGCTCCCAAAGCCGGACAGAAATGGCGGATCAATCTGGTTCGCAACCGGCGGGTGCCCGGTGTTACTCGGGGCAGTGCCCAGTGGAATCTGCACTCCAACGATCTTAAAAATGTTGACAAATTTGCCACGCTGGAATTTGCGGAAGATTTCGGCGTGCTGACCCGTTTCCGGGAACAGATGCTGGAAGACCCCCTGAAAATCGACCGCAAAGTTGAACGCTTTGCCGATGTGCCCCGCAAAAAGGATGGCCGCTACAAGGTTTTCGGTATCGGCAGTTACCTTATCAACTCTTACAGTGCCAAATTCAAGAAAGAAAACGGTGCCACCTGGCACTTGCGGCAGGCAAAAATGCTTGAAGAAATGGCTGACGCCTGCGACGCCACCCCCATCGGTTACCCCTGGCTCAATCTGATGGGCGGCAAGGAACGGGTTCTGGAGCTTTGCAAGAAAAACAACTGGAAATTTGCCTGTAACTTGCACAACAGCGGTCAGGATCGTCAGGCGATCAAAGAGGGTGCGGTGCTCAAAGTCCGTGCCAATCTGGTCAACGCCGCCGACCCGCTGCTGCACAAGATCACCATGGCTTGGGGGCATGAACGCTTCAAGCAGGATGCGTGGATCATACCCCATCTGGCATGGGTGGTCAGTACCGACGAACCCACCAACACCATTTACGAATCCCACAGCGTGACCAAGAATGTGGATAAAGTTGCTGAACTCAACAAGATAAGCGAAGAGATCAAAGCCACTCACGGCTTCGGCAAATATGGTTTGTTCGACAACTTTGCCCCCAACGACGATCCTGATGCACCTTTCCGGCGGATAGCATTCCTCAAATACTGGAACGAAAAAGTTATCGGCTTCAAGAAAAACGAGCGCGATCTGGTCAAGCATTACGCTCCCAATGTACCCTTTATGGCGGTGAACGCCTTTAACACGGTTTCCACCTTCCGGGGGATCGAGGTGTTTCCGGACTTTGCCAAAGTTTCGGATATCGGCTGCGTTGACCCCTATCCCACCAGCACTCTTGCCCAGTGCGGCAGAGAACGGGCACTCTATCACACCGGATTCAGCGGCAAGACTTTGAGCGATATGAATGGCGGCAAACTCACTGCGGTTTACGGTCAGGCGTTCAACTACTGCGGCCGGGCCCCCACGCAGGAAAATGTCCGTGAATGGGCAAGTCAGGCGATCAAAAACGGTGCCGACATCGTCCGTTGGTACACCGATGGCAATTTGGAAACGGCTCCCGGCTGTTACGAAGAAATGATCCGGGTATCCCGCATCATCCGCAAGATGAAACCTTTGGCATTGCCGAAAAAATCCACCGTGGCGATCCTTTACAGCTACATCGCCCACTGGGGCAAGTTCGATATCGAGCAGAATGCCGAATACACTTTGTATGTGATGATGGGCGAACAGCTCAAGAGCAACTTCAAATTCGTTTCCGACTTTGAAATCGCCGACGACCGTGCCAAAGCCGGTGATTACAAACTCATCATTGCGCCCAACCTCAAGTATCTGACCCGCACTGTGGCAGATAAACTTGTCAAATATGTGGAAAATGGCGGCAGACTGGTGGTTATGGATCCAGAAGCCTTTGCCTTTGCCAACGACGGCAAGGATCTTGCTGCTGAACGCAAAAAGCTCATCGGTGCAGAGATCGGCAAAGTCCGCAGCGATAAGAGCATGATTTTCAACGGCAAAGAAACGGTCATCGAAGGAGCGTTTTCGGTTCAGGCCCCCGCCGGAAGCAAAGTCATTGCCCTCTATAATGATAAATCCCCCGCCGCTTTTGAGCGTAAGGTGGGCAAGGGCAGCGTAGTTTACTTTGCAGCAGTACCTTTCCGTACCGCCCGGCAGATCAACAACCCCGGCGAATGGGGCAAATTCCTTGCCAAAGAGATGAAGCAAGCCGGTGAAAGATTTGATTACAAGCATTGGGACTTCATGATCCCCAAAGCAGAAAAAAAGTGATTTTTTCCGGGAAACCCTTGAAATTTCGCAAAAAATATTGTATAATGTATTATAACACTATAAGTTAATGGAGAAATCAAAAATGCGTTTGTTCAAAAAAGAAAGTCCCGCCAGCTGGCGGGTGAAGCAGTGTAACTGCTTCACCCTTATAGAACTCCTTGTAGTAATCGCCATTATCGCCATTCTGGCGGCAATGCTCCTGCCCGCACTCTCCGCCGCCCGTGAGCGGGCGAGAAGTGCTTCGTGCATCAACAACCTGAAAGCATTGATGCTGGCTTACCACATGTACGCCGATACTAATGGTGAAGTGATGGTAAACTCTTATTACAAAGATGCTAATGAAGGCTGGATGTATTGGCCGCGTTATATCTTTACTTATCTGCCGGATGGTCTTACCGATTCAAGCAAGGTTTATGATAAAACCATCAAAGGCGGCAGATCGGTCTATTCCTGTCCCACCGAGTATCCCAATAAAGGTGTAGGCAAATACGATCAGTTCCCGACTTACAAATTGACATATTTCTGGATGGATAAAAATAACCATTATATTGATTGTGATACCAAATTGGAGGCTCAAACTGCAATCGCCTCAAGAATTTATCCCAACCAGCCAAATACTTTGATTTTCTGCGACGGCGATGATGATGAAGAGCATGCCCAGACCAATGCCCGTGTGACTCGTAACTGGGGCGACCAGTATTTCGGACAGGGGGCAGTGCATAACGGCTATGTCAATATCGGCTGTTGGGATGGTCATGTGGAAAGTTTGTTAGGTAAAGATTACACCGACTCCAAAGGTGTAAAACGAAAAGGTATCCCCAGCAGTTTCAAAGAATATTTCAATTACTGGTATTGATTCAGTTAAGTTTTGTCCGACCCGTCCGACTTGTCCGACCGGTCGGACTTTTTTTTGGTGGTCGGGGCAAGCCCGGCGGCGTGGTTGATGGCGGCTTTTTATGAGAGAATATGGGAGAGTATGGGAAAGTATGGGAAAGTATGGGAGTATTGCCGCCAACCCGTGCAACAGTATGCGTGGCGGCTGACGCCGCAAAACCGTAGCAACATTGTGCGTGGGCGGCAAAAATTACCCGGCGCGTCAACCGGCTGCAGCGGGCTTTGCCCGCTTCCCATACTCTCCCATACTCTCCCATACTCTCCCATACTTTCCCATAATCTATCGCGCGGCACATCCGGCTTCGTTGCACTACGCCGTTGCAAGCAGGCGTTCGCCTTACAACAGTGCATAGCTTGCCATTTTGCAACGATTTATAACAAAATGAGCTTTAAAAGTTTAAAAAAATTTGACTATTTTAAATTTTGTGGCATATTAAGTAGTCCATACAGGTTATTTTCTGCTGAAAACTGTGATCGGGTTCTGTCCCCCATCCTGGCGGAACTCTCGTGAAGGTTGCATTTTTCAGGAGGTTCGGAAATATAAACAGTATTAAATTATATCAACTGTCGCCTGGCGGAAACGCTTGCGACGCAAAGAAAAGGCAAGACAAAAGATGGCACATCTGAAGTCCGCAATCAAACGGATGCGTACCAGCCGCGAGCAGAACGCCCGCAACCGCGCCCGTAAAAGCACTCTCAAAACTGTAGAAAAGAAATTCCGTGCAGCAGTCGCCGCCGGCGATGCCGCTGCCGCCGCAACTCTGTTGCGTGAATGTGCAAGCCAGTTCGACAAGGCTGCCAAAAAAGGCGTGATCCACGCCAACAAAGCTGCCAACAAAAAGTCGCAGCTCGACAAACTGATGAACAGCATTGCCAAGTAATCAAACTAAACATTCCGTTTAAATAATATAAAACAGAGAGAGTTCAAAATGGGCAACCTCAAGAAAAAGCGTCGCAAGAAGATCGCCAAGCACAAGCGTAAGAAGCAGCTCAAGGCGATGCGTCACAAGAACAAGTAAGTTTTTGGGAAGTTCCGGAAAGTACACACAAAGTATTCTCCGGAACTTTTTTTGTGGTTCTCGTGGGGCATCCCGGACTTTGCTTGCCACGGCGTAGTTGAACGAAGACGGGCTGCGATGCTCGCTCGGTCGAGTACGGAGTGTACACTCCCTTCGCTGTGCGTCTTGCAAAACCCGGCCTGCCTCCACGATAACTCACAAAAAGTACCGGCTTGCTCGTGGGGCATCCCGGGCTTTGCTTGTAGTGGTTTGTCGGAGAGGTCGGAGAGGTCGGACAGGTCGGACAGGTCGGGCTTGGGCATTGGCGCCAACGGCTCTGGCTTATGCAATTTGCAGCAAATGTTATGCGATCAGTCAGAGTTGCTGTTTATTGAAAAATTGCACTCTCCGGTATTTGCATTTTTTGCCGGGTATAGTATATTAAAATTGTTTTTCATCAGTAATTAAATATGTTGTTTCTGGGGGGCAGTTTATAAAAATCTGCCGGTAGAAAATATTTTCAGGGGCAATATTAAAAAAAGGGGTGTAAGATGAGTGATTTTACGATCAATAATAATGTAGGCGATTTTTCTGTTGGGGTTGCTCCTGTTGTACCCGCAACACCTGCGGCAGCACCGCAACCGCCCAAACAGCCGAGTATTTACGGGGAAGTTCCGCAAATTCCGACGATGGATGCCGTGGAAGGGATCAAGTTCGACTTTAATGAAGGTATCCGTATACTTTTTCCGCACAATGGCAAAGAATATCATGTGACTTTTACTGATATCGATACCGGGATCATCCTTTACAGTGCCGATACTGTTCCCGGAGCGTATGTAACGAGTGTAAAAAAATTCTATATCCGTTTCCGCTTGATCATTCACGAAAAAGGCGGCAAAGAACCGATTTTTACCCACGATTACGATTGTAAAGATAAGGATGTAATGATCCAGCTGCCGGTCGGTACGCTGGGCGACAGCATCGGCTGGTTCAGCTATGTGGAGCGTTTTCAGCAGAAACACGGCTGTAAGGTCATTTGCGTTATGACTCCGTGGATCGCTGAAATCGTCAAAAAACAGTATCCTGACATTACTTTTATCGGACCGGAAGAAACCAAAAATTACAAGCCATACGCCTGCTATTACATGGGTTTGTTCTTCCGGGGCAATGTGGATAATCAGCCTATCGACTTCCGCTATATTGGCTTGCACCGTACTGCCGGATATATTCTGGGCGTTGACCCGGCTGACATTCCGCCGCGGGTGGATTTGAGTGCCAAACGCAAGATCAAAGAAAAGTATGTCTGTATTGCCGCCCAGAGTTCCAGTCAGGCTAAATACTGGAACAATCCCTTTGGCTGGCTGACGGTGGTGCAGTTCCTCAAGGATAATGGCTATCGCGTGTTGTGTATTGATAAAGAAAAAGTGCACGGCACCGGTTTGCATTGGAATTTCATTCCCTACGGCGCAGAAGATTTTACCGGCGATCTGCCCTTGCAGGAACGCATCGACCTTATCAAAGATGCCGACTTCTTTATTGGTTTGAGCAGCGGTTTGAGCTGGCTTGCCTGGTGCTGCAAAGTGCCGGTGGTGATGATCTCCGGCTTTACCCACCCGACCAATGAATTTGAAACGCCATACCGGGTGATCAACTACCACACCTGCCACAGCTGCTGGAACGATATGCGGCTGGATTTTGACCACTTCGACTTTTTGTGGTGTCCGCGGCACAAGGGTACCGACCGGCACTTTGAATGTACAAAACTTATTTCTGCCGAACAGGTTATTACCACGATCAAGAAAATCCCGACTTTCCGGGGTAAGGAAGAAAAATAATTCTTGTCCGGTAATAGAAAGCCGCCGATATGCTGGGGAAAGCTGTCGGCGGCTTTTTTATTAAAATGTTCTGTTTCCAATAAGGGTCGGTACTTGAGGAGGGGGAAAAGACCTTTTGAGGAAAGGTCCTTTTCCCCCTCCTATTATGTAAAAGTCAAGGGCTGATTCCTTGTTTTTTGTTATTTTTTCTTAAATTTTTATTTCAAAGCAACAAAAATCCTGTCTGCATAGTTTTCTATGCAATATTATTTTCATAGTTTTATCTGTTGCTTTCCGTAACTGAAATCGGACACTATTATTGGCAACCGAAGAATACCTTTTGTATTCCTCCTTGCATTTTGCTGTTCATTTCAAAAAGCAGTAATCGCAAACTCAAACAAGGAGCCTTATGCTCAAGAGGGGGACGGGCGACTTACTGCAAAAACCGAACTCTTGTTACATCCAGCAAACAGAGTCAGATATATTGAGCTGATCAGCAGTTTTTCACAGTTTGAACAGCTTCAATCTTTATATAATCTCTATTTTGCATCCAAACGGCTCTGACCGTATACAACAACTTCTTGGCAATAATAGAGATCGCTCTTTGAGGATTAGCCCCTTTCGCAAGCAATCGACCATATCGAGCCCGTTGTTCCATATCAAACGATACCGATCGCCAGGCAGCTTCAATTAAAACAGAATGCAATTGTTTCAGTTTTCTATTGCCACACGCTCGCACAAATTCGTGTTCTCCGCTACCAACCAAATGTGGTGCAACTCCGGAATATGATCCTAAATGCTCCTTGTCACAAAAACGCCCCATATCCCAAAGTTCAGACTGCAGAATTACTGCTGTTCTGAAACCTATTCCCGGAATACTTTGCAAATGAGTTTGAATCTCTTCTCGATTATGGTTTTTCAGATACTTTTTTTCGTCATTAACAATTTGCAGTCGTTCCAACCGCAGATAGTTAAGTTCACGAAGCAGGCTCAATAATGCAAAATCTTCGTTTTTCTTGGCAGCTATTTCTAAAGTTTTCAAAGAACGCCCGGACCAACTTAAAAATTTGATCCCATTGAAAAACAGATGACCTTTGATTCTGTTTTTCACTCTGACAATATCTTTCACCACTTGGTTTTCACGCCGAACAAGATTACGTAATCCCAGTTGTTCCCGACTGGGTATATAAATCGGTTCAAGCATACCGCTTTCAAGAGCCATCGCTAATTTTTTACAGTCTGCACTGTCATTTTTATATTCGCGGTCACGTCCTGTCGTGGGAACATCTGCGGGATTTATAACGATATTGTAAATTCCCAAAGAACATAACGCTCGATGGGCTTCAAAACCACTGAAACCGGCTTCATAAACACTTCTGTATTCCGCGTCAGGATAATTTTTCTTCAAGTAATCCACCAATCTTTCAGGAGATGGATTCATACTAAATTTGTCCAAATCCCGGTGGCAATGGCGTAAATGAACCTTCCAACTGCTCTTATGTACATCAATTCCGCAAAAAATAATTTGACCTTTGAACGAAAGTGTGCTACATTGTGTCATGGCTGATGTCTCCTTTTTCAATGGATTACTGTTTGCGAAATGTAAGCTACAACATTGTCGCCTTTGTTACACAGTATCACATTTTTGAGAATCAGCCACTTTTTTACGACAAACTGTTTCCTTTTAACATAGCAACTCAAAAGTCCGTCAACAATTCGAGCATGTTGATCTGGGAAATATCCAAACGCCATATCCGAAGCGTCGTCAAGGTCTGCTTGTATCATAAATTTGGGAAACTCATCATCAATAACGGAAATTCCTTCTTCTGTATCCGTAATACTGGTAATCTTCAAGTCAGTATCTACGGTAAATAAATAACACAGATATTCGCCTTCGAGAAACGGTTTTGGAGTATCGCCAATAGGGGAGTTCACAACTGTAAGAATTGCGGATGATGAATGCTCTTTTTTGTAGGCATCGTATAAGGTATAGCTCTCTGTGTGTATAAGAGAATTTTTCATGCTAATAAACTCATACCCTATACACCAATACTCGCTCGGCAGTGTTTTATCAAATTCATCTCGGAATTTCTTCAACAGCTTTTGGATAATAGAACGTACCCGAGCATCATCACAATGAACATTAAACGCT
>JAZMZK010000056.1:0-31367 GCA_045585955.1 Victivallaceae bacterium | reverse complement strand
TGAAAAGATTTTATTCAACATCTTTACTGTTAATCAACCGATATTGGGAACAGAGCTTTGTTTTTTAATTGTTATTTATACATCAAAACCATCTGCAAAATCAGCACCAGTTGTTTTTGCTTTTGAATACTGTGCTATGGGCAAAACCGTATGTTTGCCCTTGCTGCCATTCAAAAGCTCCATAAGCATATTCCAGCCCTGACTGCCCATACTTACAGCATCGACATCCCAAACAAAACCAAACATACATAACGCCGGATCCCGGACAAAACCGGAAAGCTGAATATCCAAATTGGGCTGCAATTTATGCAATTTCAACGCATCAAGTACCGCCGCACCTTCGCTGCTGTTGATGATCATGCCGTCGTAATGTTTGTGCTGCAAAAGTTCATTGACCTGCAAGCTGACGGTTTTTTCGGCAAAAATCTCTTCGATAACGCCACCGGCGGCAATCACTTGTTTTTCGACTTCCGGAAATATCTCCGCAGCGGCTTTACCCGAATCGGTATGCAGACCTTTGTTGAGAAAAAGCAAATTCCGGCAGCCCTTTTCCAGCATACGATCAACTTCACACTTAAACCACCCGGCAATGTCGCTGTGGATACAACTGCACTTTTCGCTGATGGGGTATTGGCGATTGACCACCACCATTGGTAAATTCAACGCAGAAATTTTGTCCAGAGCAGCTGTATCAGAACCAAGACCGATCACGATCACGCCATCGAATCTGCCCTCGCCGCTGCGGTTGAAAAAGCGCTTGCCAACTCCGAAAAATACGCTGACATTGTAGTCGGAAGTTTCAGCGTTATGCACTATACCATGGAATATCCTCAACAGCGTGCGGGACATAGTTTGAGCTGTTCGGGAAGGCAATATCAAAGCTATATTGAACGAGCGTTTTTCCGACAACACCTTACCGAAAAAACTTGGCTTATAACCCAATTTCGCCGCAACGCTCAACACCTTTTCCCGGGTTTCCGGCGATATAAGTGCTGATTTCTGTGGCGAAAACACATAGGAAACTGTAGTTTTACTCACTCCGGCAGCCGCCGCAACATCTTCCATCCGTGCCATACAAAGTTTTCCTTTTTATTGAACCGGTTCAATAAGAATTAATTTACACGCCCGAAAGGGATTTGTCAAATTTTTTCAGGAATTTAAACGCTTATTTTCCGGCAAAATGCTCTTTGCACCACAAATCAACAGCTTTGTTGATTTCTATATCGTGGTCAGTGGCGGCAAAGTGGCCTACATCTCTGATATACATGGTTTTGTATTGTTCAGCAATGGCATTTGCCACCGAGAACTGCCCCACCGGTGCCACATAAGGGTCAAAGAGTGCCGGAGCTACGCAGACACTTATATCAATAAACCGGGCACTTGCTGAAGCATCGAACCACGCCAGAACTTTCCGGGCTTCGGGGTGTTCGGCAACATATTTGCGGCAGGCTTCGCCGCTGCCTACTGACTGATAATCAAAGCGGATCTCCGCACCAAAGGTGGGCACATTCAAATAGGCTGCCTTAAAGCGTTTATCCCACGCTAAAAGCAAAGCTCCCATGCCGCCCCCCATGCTGCCGCCGGTATAGTTGAGGTTGTTGGCGGTATCCGGGAACATATCCAGCAAAACACTGGCTGTCATCCACTGGTCGGCGATCACGCCGTAGAGTATATATGTATATTTATCACCAATGCCGTGCAGCACATGGTCGCTCACCTGCCACGGAATATCTTTGCACTGGGAAAATCCCAGCCCCCGCACGCAGGCAAAAGCAGTGGTCAAACCATACAAACTCAAGTATGGAGTTCCGGGGTTGCCGTAGCCCTGCCCCACCACCAGACCGCCGCAGGAATTTTCCGGCCGGGCAACGAACATAACAAACTCCACACCGTCGTAATTACGCACCCGCACCCGGTAGATTTTTTCGTTATCTCTGGGGCTCCAGAGTTCAGCTTCCACCGTGTAATCGGGCTTATGAGTAACCACTTGCCGGTAGTGTTCACGCCAGAAATTTTCAAAGCCTTCCGGCGGAACTCCCGGCTGGATCGCCAAAAGTTCATCTTTGGTCTTGCCGTTGGTGGGGTCAAACTCAAATTTGTGTTCTATTGCCATAACTTACACCACTTAAACTTATTTTTTTCTGTTGAAAAGTTTGCGCAAAAGCGGCAGACAAACTATTGACCAGAAAAGTGCCAATGCCAGCAATATGGGATAAAATGCAAAGCAGCAAAGCATCAGCGAAGTAACATTCAACCCCGAAGCTTTAGCTATGCCAAAGGCAATGAGCATCTGTGCCCCGTAAGGCAGCAAACCCTGCACCACACAGGAAGCGGTATCCAGAATACTGGCAATGCGTTTAGGTTCGCAGTTGTATTTTTCGGAAAGATCTTTGGCAATGGGGCCGGTTATAACAATAGCTACTGTGTTGTTGGCAGTAAACAAATTTACTACGCCAATAAGCAGCATAACTCCCAGCTCGCAGCCTGATTTACCGGCAATGCGTTTTTCGATCCAGCCCAGCAGATACCGGATACCGCCGTTGACCCGGATGATTGCCAGCAGACCACCGGCCAGCAGTGCCACGATCAGAGTTTCCGACATACTCAAAGCTCCATCGCCGGAAACAGCAAGCATGTTCCAGAAAGTCATCTTGCCCGAAGCTATCCCGATAGCTCCGGAAAGCACACTGCCGCAGAACAAAAGCAATATAACATTGCCGCCCAGCAGAGCACCGGCAAGAATAAGTATATAAGGTACGATATTTATAACATGAGTCCAACTTACCGGCACCAGATCTTCGGCAGCTTTGGCATCATGTGCCAGCCCGATAAAGAGATAAATCAGCACCGACACCACCGCAGCGGGCAGGATCATTTTCAAGTTGGCAATGAATTTATCGCGCATTGCCACATCCTGAGTGCGTGTAGCGGCAATGGTGGTATCTGAAATAATGGACATATTGTCGCCGAACATCGCCCCGCCGATAACTGCCCCGATCGCCAATTCCGGCATGATGTGCATGGTTTTGACCAGTGCCGCCGCAATGGGAGTCAGTGCAGCAATAGTTCCGCAGCTGGTACCGATGGCAAGCGAAATAAAACAGCTTACCGCAAAAATCCCCACCAGAAACAGCGAATCCGGGATCATGTGCCGGGAAATGATCACCGCCGCATCAACCGCCCCGGACGCCTTTGCCACTGCCGCAAACACTCCGGCAAGAATAAAGATCAGGCACATGATCATAATATTGGTATCGCCCATACCCCGGGCAAAAACATCGACTTTTTTATCCAGCGGTCTGGTACGGTCATAAATCAAAGCCGTTGCCGAAGCCACCAGAAATGCCACCGGCATCGGCACACTGCTGAAACTTTTTGCCGCCACCGACAAACCAAGATAAAAGACCAGAAAGACAATAAAGGGCATCAAAGCCATGAAGTTTGCCGGTTTCATATCAGAATTATTTTTTGATATATTCATAAAGTAAATCCTCTGCGGTTGCTTAACTGTTGTTGTGTAAACTCTTTATTTAATATAGCACCGTTTCAATCTCAAGTCAAATCAGCCATTCCGGCGGCAGACGCTTTGTATAGATAAAATGCTTCATCAAATGTTTTTTATGCAAATAGTATTTCCGATATGCTTTTACAATGTCGTTTTCCTGAACCGTGAAATCTTTGAACCCCCGTGCAAAACTCAAATCCCCGGTAAAACACTCCGGCACATAAAGCAAATGTATATACTCTGCGGCTGAAGACTTATATGCATGAGCTTTATTGAAACGGTACCGGTACTCTCTATGCAGTGCCGAGTTGTAAATCAATACCCAGTTGATCTTTGAACAACTGTTTACCGCCGCGATCACCGGATGGTGCGGATTGTAAGGCTTGGGCATACCCGGCAGCAACGGCAGATGCTTATTGAAGAGTACCGACGAAAGGATTTGGGCTGTTTCCAGACACATCTTGCGTAAATGTTTATCGCAAAGCATCCCTGCCGCACGGCGGGGATCATGATCCAACACAAACAACTGCATAAAAAAACCTCCGGAATATCAGGACTGCTGCCGCTGACCGGAGGTTCACAATATTAACGATGCAATACAGACTTATCTGCCAAGTTTTTTCAGCACATACTGCACCACCGGCATCTTTTCCGGATGGTTGTCGGGCATGTTTTTGAGGATCTCCACAGCTTCAAAGAGTTTATAACAGGCATCCTCATAGCTCATATTGCCGATGGAGCTTATCAATCTTATGGCACGGTCGATGAGTTTTTTGTTGGTCACATCCACAAAGCTCATCCAGTTGCCGGTAACTCTGCCTAATCTGACCATGATACCGGTGGAAGCGGTATTGAGCACCAGTTTGACCGCCATGTGCGACATCAGCTCCAGCGGAGATTTTTCCAAACGGCACTTGACCGCAAAGTCACCATTGCCTTCGCCGATGGAAAGCTCTCTGACGATGGGGAACAGACCTCTGACCTTATCGAAGGCATTCAGCAAAGCCGCGTTATCGTCGCCGCTGGAAAGAGTTACCAATACTGCCGCATCCTTATCAGAAACGATTCTATCCTCCACCATTTCGCTGCCCACGGGGAACTTGAGCAGTTCTGCAGCGTTGATAAGCGGGGGATTTTTTATAACATTTTCGGGGGCATCCATTGCCACATAAAGCTCCTTTGACCACTGCAGACAGCGCAGCGGACGGCGGAAACTCTTTCCCCAAAGCTCGCTGGTGGGATAGATGGGATTCTTCACAAACGCCCACGGCCGGGCAGAAACTGTATCGTCGCACTTGCGGAAAGGCGGCAGTTTGAATGTGGGAGTCCGTTCGGTTGTATCAGTAAAAATATCCAAAAGAAAATCGTTGGCAAAGTAGGTCAGCAAATTGCCTTTGCCGCAGGTGTCTGCTTCAAAGTCGATATAATCGGCGATCGCCTGAACGGATTTTTCGCTTTCCAACTCATCCAGCAGTGCTTCAAAAAGTTTGGCATATTCCGGCATCGGGCGATCCAGCAGTTTGCATACCGCAGTTTCCAACGCCGCCCCGGCAATGAGCTGCTCGCTGGTAGTTGCCTGCATACGGGTCGAACCGGCTAACGCCATGGGCCCGCAAGAAAGATCCAGCACGCAGACCCGTTCATCGGTGATAGCTTTGCGTGAGCGTTCCAGGTGTTCGGCAAGCAGATCAGCGGGGTTGTTGAAGAGCAGAAAGCCCTTGCACTGGCGATCCAATGCTTCAAAAAGCGTACCCAGTACGGACGAAGTTTCGCCGCCTTCGGTAATGGCTACAAGCATATCACCTGCCTGCATATCCAGCTCTTTGACTTGCTGTCTGCCGAAACTCTGATAATCTTCAAAAAACTCCACCGCCCGCACCAGAGCGTAGTCGCCGCCGGTCATAATGCTGAAAACCTGATCGCTGTACTTGGCAAGCGCCGGATTTTTGGCACAGCACTCCCGGTACATGCTTTCCAGCAATATACTCAATCTGCCGGTAGCTCCGCAGCCGGAAAAGACCACCTTGCCGCCGGAAGTTACAGTGTTATATATTTCATCAGCAAGTTTGCGGAATTTCTCCGACGCCAGCACTTTTTTTGCCATAGCCAGCACATTGCGGTCGGGGCTCTGGAGATTTTTCACCCCATGATATGAACTGCGGGCAAACTCTTTATCCAGATTTACCGTCAGCGGGTTGGATTGTTCGGTGGGCAGAAATCCCAGGTGGAACTGTTTTTCGTTTTCCAGAAAATTCTTTGCCGCATTGCGGAATGAATTACACATATTTTTGCTCCTTGCTTATAATTTATTTGTCCAATGATTCGTCTGCCAGAATTTCCCGGGCGTGGAGTTTTTCCAGCTCCGCATTGAGTTTACGCAACTTGGCGGGATTCGCTGATTTGCGGGAAAGCTCCGACGGATGCAATATCATGGTGGCATGATTCAAGTGCCGCATATACCCGGCAAGCTCTTCAGACTCAATAAACGGCAAATCATAACCTTTGCTGCGCAAAATGGCAAACATGCTGACCCCCGCCGACTCATTGTCGTAAAATCCGTTGGTCTGCCGTACTGCGTCAGACTTGTAAAGGGCACAATGACTGCGGAAATAGTGTTCACGGTCAAGTATTTTACGCCCCAGCAGCCGCCGGATGGAAGTTTCGATCTTCTTGAAAAAGACTTTCAGGGGCGGCACCACTTCCAGTTTCCAGCTGCCGACCCCGGCGATATTGGGCGAAGCATTGATCTTGCTCAACAGAAAATCCAGCCATTTATTGCTGATAACGATCGTATCAGTATGGATGACCAGCACTAATTCCGTATCCACCATTTCCATTGCCATATCCAGAGCTTTGGCGTGCATTTCCGGGCCGCCCTCGCCGGTGGTTTTGCGTTCCACCAGCGTTATCCACTCCAAAGTACGCAGATATTCCACAGATTCATCGTTGGATTCATTATCGATAACCAGCACCTTTATTCTGGAACAATCCGTATATTTACGCAAAGAGCGCAAACAGAGTTTGGTCAAATCAAGAGTCTTGTAATTCGGTACGATCACTGTCATTACCGGTTTATCAGCCATTTCAACATCTCCCTTTCAGTTTATTTTACGATTAATTTATCAGGCAAAGAGATTTTTTCAAGTGCTGTATTGCTGAAAATATTATTTATATTGCCAAAAAAACACCACTACTGCATTACAATCAGCCCGACGGCACTGAAACACGGTACAAGGAGATATTTTTCTTGTAAAAGTAATATGAAAAAACTTGTTTTTCCAAGTTGCAAGAGTTATATTACCTGAAATATATCCGGCAATAACAAGGAAAGTGCTTTATGTCTAACAGAATAATCGTTACCGGTGGAGCCGGTTTTATTGGCTCGGCAGTTGTGCGGCACATTATCAACAATACAGCAGATGAAGTTTACGTAATCGATAAACTTACTTATGCCGGAAATCTGGAATCACTGGCAGAAGTTTCCGCTTCCAACCGCTTCCGCTTTGAAAAAGCTGATATTTGCGACCGGGCGGCGTTGGACAGGATCTTTGCTGATTTTGCGCCCACCCATGTAATGCATCTGGCAGCAGAAAGCCATGTGGATCGCTCCATAGATGGACCGGGTGAATTTATCCAGACCAATATTGTCGGAACATATACATTGCTGGAAGCGGCAAGAAAGTATTACAGCAATCTGGATGATGAACCTAAAGCAAAATTCCGCTTTCATCACATTTCCACCGACGAAGTTTACGGAGATCTGGAAGGACCTGAAGATCTTTTCCGGGAAACTACACCGTATGCCCCCAGCTCGCCCTATTCAGCCAGCAAAGCCGCCAGTGACCATCTGGTGCGGGCGTGGAAACGCACTTTCAAGCTGCCCACGCTGGTAACGAATTGTTCCAACAACTACGGACCTTACCACTTTCCGGAAAAACTTATTCCGCTGGTCATCCTCCATGCGTTGGACAATAAAGAATTACCGGTTTACGGTAAAGGTTTACAGATAAGGGATTGGCTCTATGTGGAAGATCACGCCCGGGCACTCTATTTAGTGGCGACCACCGGCGTTCCCGGCGAAACATACAACATTGGCGGCTACAACGAAAAACAGAATATCGAAGTGGTAAAAACCATTTGCCGGCTGCTGGATGAACTGCGTCCCCGCAGCGATAAAAAAAGCTATGCCGAACAGATCATTTATGTAACCGACCGCCCCGGCCATGATATGCGCTACGCCATTGATGCCACTAAAATCACCCGGGAGCTGGGCTGGAAGCCAGTTGAAACTTTTGAAAGCGGCATCCGCAAAACCGTTGAATGGTATCTTGAGCACAAAGACGACTGGTGCGCCCATATTTTAAGCGGCGAATATAAAATGGAACGACTGGGCAAAGGAGAGTGAGAGTATGAAAGGTATCGTGCTTGCCGGAGGAGCCGGAACCCGTTTGCACCCCATAACACTGGGGGTATCCAAACAGCTTTTGGCGGTTTACGACAAACCCATGATCTATTACCCCATATCGGTATTGATGCTTGCCGGTATCCGGGATATACTCATAATCACCACCCCCGAAGATCAGGCATCTTTTCAGCGACTGCTGGGCGACGGCTCCCGTTATGGAGTAAACTTTACCTACGCTGTGCAGCCCAAACCCGAAGGCTTGGCACAGGCGTTCATCATCGGCAAAGAGTTTATCGGCAACGACAATGTTGCTTTGGTGCTGGGCGATAATATTTTCTATGGAGCACACCTCTCAAGATTGGTCAAAGCCGCCGCCGAGCGCAAAGCAGGCGCAACGGTTTTCGGCTACTATGTCTGCGACCCGGAACGGTTCGGCGTGGTGGAGTTCGATAAAGCAGGCAACGCTGTATCTATTGAAGAAAAGCCGCAGAATCCCAAATCCAATTACGCAGTTACCGGGCTTTATTTTTACGATAACGATGTAGTGAAAATTGCCGAAAGCATCAAACCTTCCGCCCGGGGAGAGCTGGAAATAACCGCCGTCAACAACGCCTATCTTGAACAGGGCAAACTGCATGTGGAAACTCTCGGCAGAGGCTATGCGTGGCTGGATACCGGAACCCATCAGAGTATGCTCGAAGCGGCAAACTTTATCCACACCATAGAAACCCGTCAGGGCTTGCAGGTAGCCTGTCTGGAAGAGATCGCATTTGAAAACCGGTGGCTCACCGCCGACGAACTTCGCAACAACATAAAAGATATGCTCAAAACCGATTACGGCAAATATCTTATGCGCATTACCGAAGGCAAATGACCCTTATGGAAATATTAAACACCAATCTACCGGAAGTAAAAATAATAGTCCCCAAAGTATTCGGCGACAGCCGCGGCTATTTTTTTGAATCCTGGAATAACAGCAAATATGCAGAACTCGGTATAAACTGCAACTGGGTGCAGGATAATGAATCCTGTTCCAGTTACGGCGTATTGCGAGGGTTACACTATCAGGCGGCGCCTTACACCCAAGCCAAACTGGTGCGGGTGATTGCAGGCAAAGTGCTGGATATAGCTGTGGATATCCGCAAAAACTCCCCGACCTTCGGAAAATATGCGGCAGTGGAACTCTCCGGCGAAAACAAGTATCAGCTCTTTATCCCCCGGGGTTTTGCCCACGGCTTTGCGGTATTAAGCGAAACCGCCGTTTTTGCTTACAAGTGCGATAATGCGTATTGCCCGGCATCCGAGCGTGGTATAGCTTTCAACGATCCGGAGCTGGGGATCGACTGGCAGATAGATTTGACTAAAGCGCTGCTCTCTGCCAAAGACATGAAAAACCCGCTGCTGAAAGATGCGGAACTCTTTGATTATAATTCCGGAGAATATTTACAATGAAAGTTATGCTTACCGGCGGCAAAGGCATGCTGGGCAGAACTCTGGAGTGCGAGCTTGCAGAATTTGAAGTGATCGCGACCGACCTGCCCGAAGCTGATATAACTGATGCAGCAGGTTTTGAGAAACTTTTGCAAACCATCCGGCCCGATGCAGTGATCCACTGCGCCGCCATGACGGCGGTAGATAAGTGCGAAAGCGAGCTTGATCTGGCATATAAGCTCAACGCAGTCGGCACAGCCAATGTGGCAAGGGCCTGCCATAAAAACAATGTGCGGCTGATCGCCATTTCCACCGACTATGTTTTTGCCGGTGATTCCGACGCCCCATACAATGAGTTTGATCAAGCCAACGGCGGCAATACAGTATACGGCAAAAGCAAATTCGCCGGAGAAGAAGCAGTCAGGATGTATTGTCCCAATCATGTAATAGGGCGCATTTCGTGGCTTTATGGTGCCGGGGGGCCAAGTTTTGTCCACGCCATGATGAATTTAGCCGACGGCAGCCGTCCGGAGTTGAAAGTGGTGGCAGATCAAATCGGCAACCCCACCAGCACCACTGCTGTTGCAAGATGTTTGCGTAATATATTATTGAACAAAGACCTGTGCGGCACTTTCCACATGACTTGCGAAGGCGAAGCAAGCTGGTACGATTTTGCCTTGGAAATATTCCGTCTGACCGGAAAAAATCAGAAGGTAGCACCTTGCACTACGGAAGAATTTCCCCGCCCTGCCCCGCGGCCGAAGAATTCCAGACTGGACAAAATGATGCTGCGGATAAATAATTTACCACCCATGCCGCACTGGCAAGATGCACTTGCGGAATTCATTAAAAGCGAATTTCCCGATTGCTGAACAGATTTTCAGGATTTGTAAGCCCGGAAGTTAAGCTGGTAAAGATTGTATTCCGTTTGTTTTTTATGCAGCGGAAAGTTATTTATCACACACCCGGCAACATTTACCTTTGCCTTGATCAAGCGCCATAAAACGACCTGCAACGGATAACTCGGAGAGCAATGATAATTGCAAATCAGCAAAACAGCATCCGCCAGTTTTCCGATGATCAGCGACCTGCTGCTGCTTTGGATATCGGGCGCGGCAATAACAATAAAATCGTATTCATTGTTCAGCTCTGCAAGCAGAGTTTCCATACGCTGTGAAAGTCCTTGTACCGCAAGCATATTGCAATTCGATTGATTAAGCAGCAAAACCCGGTAGCCGGACTCTTTCAAATCCTCAACCACCATCGAAGCGACTGTTTCAGCTCCGCAACCGTGCATAAAATCACTGACAACTGCCACAAATGCCCGGGCGGCAGCAGGTTTGAGGAATTGGATTTTCAACTGCAAAGCCTTGACTGCCTCTCTGAAGTAAACTGTTTTATCGGCTTCCGGCAAAACCCCAAGCACCGGCAAATCGTACTGCCGGCTGAATTGCCGCAGATCGCCAATAGAATGTCGAAAAAAATTCTTGAGATACGCAAAACACCCGCCGATGAATCCGCCCAGCAGAAAGCCTGCCGCCGCCCACCCGCAGCAATAGAACATAAGATATTTGAAATCACGGCGGCGCAGCAATTTATTTCCGGCAGAAAAAGCAATATGCGTTCCCGGGTAATACGACCGGAAAATCCGGATATTTTCCGGCAGTTTCCGTAAAAAATCTTCAGCACTTTTCACTTCATTGAATTCTGCTTGCCAATCAGAAACCGCAGCGCCGTCAACCATTTGCGTTACGACTTTACAGGCAGTTTTATCCAAAACAGCTCCGGAATATTGTTTCCGGTCAAAAAAAACCGCATAAAAAGTCTTCTGCAATTTTTCTTCTGCAACATTTCCGTCTGGAGCATCAAACAACATTACTCCACTGACCTGATACTTTGACGGCATACAACGGTACGCCGCAACTCCGACAATTCCGGAGAGCAGCAAGGCGCAAACAAGCAGAAATGCTTTGGCAGAGCAGCAAACAAACTTTATATGCTGCCCGGTAAAGCTGTTGTCGATCGGATACTTCATAAAAAAACACCGTAAAAAACCCGTAAAAATTGCGTAAATTGCTGTTTTTATAATTTACAGCGCAGTTATACCTTTTACAAATAATATCTGCCAAAAACTGTTTTTGCATCAGCAAAATCGTTATTCAGTGGCAAAAAAGCCCTTAAAATGGTGTTTTATCATAAAGTTTTAAACTGTTTTCAATTTTTTTTATGTTTTAGAATTGCTTTTTGCAATTTTAGTGCTAATTTTCTCTTGTTCACATTTTGTGTTTTGCAAGAACACATGTTATTATTGTGAACTATACTGGGAATATCAATAAATTAAATAATACAAATCAGGTACGGGTCACGGCGGATATCAGCAACACATCGTTGTTATCGATTACGGCATCGGCCCGAACCGTAAAGCGGAGAAATCTATGAAAGGATTCAATGTTTTTCTGGCATTCGTTATCTTTCTGATGGCGGTGGTATCGGCAGTATTTTCGTATTTTCTGTACGAAAAGCGTGCGAGTTTGGTAACCGGACACAGTTACTTTGCCAAACACATTTCAGAAGCCACAAAAAGACTTGAAAAAGACAGCGGGGTAAAACAGCTTACAGATTCAGTCAGCGAAAGCTCTCTCAACCACAGCAAAGGCGCCAAAAACATCAATGACATGCTTACTGAATTCAACAAACTTGTTGCAGCAGTAGTTACAGAGCGCGATGTTCTGGCATCGACCCTTGCCCATGTAAGCTCAAATCTTGAGTTGAACGCCCGCGAAAATCATTTTGCGCATCTTACCACCTATAAAAAGGCGACCAACCAGTTGAGCAAACATGTCACAGAGTACCGCAAGCGTAACGATGCTATCATAAACAGTGTCGTAACTTCCGGCCGCAACCTGGGAGCTAAAAAGATGTCGGTTCCCGGTCTTAAAAGCGGCAGATACTCATCAGTCTATCAGGAATTGGATGACCGTATCAGCTTCTGGAAAAACCGGCATCTTGACTATGTAAGTTCAGTATCCCAGATCGCAGCAGCGCTCAAAACCGGTCGTCCTGACAGCACCGAAAGCAAATATTCTGCCGGCTTGAGAACTCTTGTTACCCATGCCCGTCAGGTGGAAGCCCAGCGCGTGGACTATTTGAGAAACTGGCGCAACGAAGAACGCAAAGTCAAAGAACGCGATGCAACGATCAAAAGTTTGAATAACACTATTGCCGGAAAAAATGCTGATATCAAAGCCAGAGATCTGGAAATCAAACGACTGGAACGCATGCTGGGTATTGCTCCCGGCCGCCGTGCGATCAAAGACGGTTGCGAAGCAGCACTTCAGCTGGTCAAGACCCAGCAGAAAGGCAAGATCATAGAAGTCAACAAGAAGTTCGGTTTCGTAGTGGTATCTCTGGGCAAAAAAACCATGGTGCAGGATTATTACGATTACAAACCCACCAACGAAAGTGTGCTGGAAGTCCGCAAGTGGGATGTCAACCCGAACATCGAAAAGGGTATGATCCTGACAGTTGCGCGCGATATGCCCAGCGGCGAAGCTGAATATATCAACAAGATCAAGATCGTCAAGCTCGAAGATCATTGTGCGATTGCCGAATCTGTCGACAAAAAGGCTGGCAAACCCATGCTGGAAGGCGATATCGTATATCTGGCAGACGATGAAATCGCCAAGTGGATCAAAAACAGAAAGTGAAGTCAAAATGGCTGGTAACAAAAATATTGTTCATCTAATCCGCAATATACTGGTCATAGCCTCAACAGTGTTGATGGTTTTGGTATTGCTGTTCCAGTGGTTTGAAGTCCAGGAATACGGTATATGGCCGCATATTGAAACTACAGTCAAGGGTCTGTTCCAGCCGGAACCGGCAGCTGCGGCTCCGGCAGCCCCGACGGCTCCGGCAGCCCCGACGGCCCCGGCAGCTGAACAGCCGGCACAACCATAAGGGGATGTGCAATGTACTGCTTTAAGTTTTTTATTGCAGGGCGAATCAGAAAAACCGCGGCGGCACTGGCTGCTGTGGTTTTTTTGTTCCTGCTTACCGGCTGCAACAGTGCAGCCGTCAATCAGCCGGAGGGTGTAAACAAGCGTCCGGTGCGGAAAAGAGCATCTGATTACAGCCGTATACCCGGCAATTACCCGGCAAGTTGGCAAACTTCAACGGTCGGCAGTTGAACATATATTGCATTTACACTAATCCAATAAACATGATCACTGCCGGAAACCGGCATAAATTGTATGATAAACCAATCAGGATAGATAATATATGTCCGAAAAAGAAAACAATAATTCCAATCTCACCCCCAGAGCCCGCAAAGCATTGATCCTTGCCCAGCAGGAAGCCGAACGGCTGCATTGCGATTGTGTAGGCACTGAACACTTGCTGCTGGGGATTTTGTCGCTGGATGAAGGTGTAGCAGTTGAAGTGTTGAAACTTATGCAGATAAGTTTGGATCAGCTGCGTCTGGAAGTGGAAAAACTCTGCCCCGGAAGCGGCGATTCGGTGCAAAAGCTGGGGCATCTGCCACTGACGACACGCCTCAAGCGGGTGATACTGCTGGCGGCGACTGAAGCTAAAATAATGAATTACAACTTTATCGGCACCGAACATCTGCTGCTGGCACTGCTGCGGGATGGAGAAAGCGAAGCGGCAAGAGTTTTGCGCAATGTCAATATAGATATAAACAGCGTGCGAACAGCTGTAATGAAAGCGCTGGATTCCGATTATCTGCCGCCGGAATCAGAAGAACAATCTTCCGGCAGTGTTTTCGGTAATTCCCCAGCATACAACAGCGGGGAACTTGCAGCGCTGAACAGCTTCGGCAGAAATCTTACTGATCTTGCCGAAAAAGGGCTGCTCGATCCGGTGATCGGTCGTAAGGACGAAATCCAGCGGGCAGTTCAAATTCTCTGCCGCCGCACCAAAAACAATCCGGTGTTGATCGGAGAAGCCGGGGTCGGCAAAACAGCGATCATCGAAGGGCTTGCCCAGGCGATAGTCAAGGGCGAAGTGCCGGAGATATTACAGGATAAGCAAATTTTTGCGCTGGATCTGCCGCTTATGGTAGCCGGCACCAAATATCGCGGGCAATTTGAAGAACGCATAAAGTCGGTGATCGAAGAAGTACGCGCCTCCGGCAAAGTCATACTTTTTATTGACGAACTGCACACTATTGTTGGAGCTGGCGGAGCAGAAGGTGCAATGGATGCAGCCAATATTATCAAACCAGCCCTTTCGCGCGGCGAACTGCAATGCGTAGGAGCGACTACACTCGATGAATACCGCAAAGGTATTGAAAAAGATTCTGCACTGGAACGGCGTTTTCAGCCGATAATTGTGAATCCTCCGGATGTGGAGGAAGCAGTAAAAATCCTTCACGGCCTTAAAAAGACTTACGAAGAACACCACCATGTGCGTTACACCGATGAAGCTATCGAAAGTTCTGTGCGGTTGGCGGATCGCTATATTTCCGGCAGATTTCTGCCGGACAAAGCCATTGATGTTATGGATGAGGCCGGAGCGGCAGCAAGGATCAACAATATGCCGGTACCACCGGATACCGGGGATCTGGAACTGACAATAAGGACTGCTGCTGAAGCTAAAGAAAAAGCAATTGCCGAACAGAAGTTTGAAGAGGCTGCCCATTTCCGGGATCAGGAACGCACCGCCCGGCAGCAAATGGATGAGTTGCTGCAAATGCACCGCACCCGGCAGCAGGAAAATTATCCGCAAATAACCACCGAATCTATTGCCCGGGTGGTAGCGCAGCTTACCGGCATACCGTTGCAGCAAATGCAATCCAGCGAAAGCCAGCGCCTGCTGAATATGGAAGAAGCTTTGCAGAAAGTGGTTATTGGTCAAAACGAAGCAGTCGGGGTGATCTCCCGGGCATTGCGGCGTTCGCGTTCAGGGTTGAAAAATCCCGACCGTCCGATCGGCTCTTTTATTTTTCTGGGACCGACCGGGGTGGGAAAAACCCTGCTGGCAAAGGCATTGGCAGAATTTATGTTCAACAGCAGCGATGCCCTTATCCAGGTGGATATGTCAGAATATATGGAAAAGTTCAATGTCAGCCGCCTGGTCGGTTCTCCGCCCGGTTATGTGGGGCACGGTGAAGGCGGCGAATTGACCGAACGGGTTCGCCGCAATCCCTACTCAGTGGTGCTGTTTGACGAAATAGAAAAAGCCCACCCCGATGTGCTGCACATGCTGTTGCAGATCTTGGAAGAAGGCAAGCTTACCGATTCACTGGGGCGCAAGATCGACTTCCGCAATACAGTTATAATCATGACCAGCAATGTGGGTGCAGATCTGTTAAGCAAAACGACCGCCTTGGGATTTGGCGGCAGCACACAAAGCATTTCTGCCAAAGAAAGTGAACGCTTGTTATCGGTGGCAAAAAAATATTTCAAGCCCGAATTTCTCAACCGGGTGGATGATTGCATAGTATTCCGTAAGCTGGAACGCGCCGATTTGATGAATATTGTAAAATTGGAGACCGAAGCAGCCGTCCGCCGACTTCAGGAACTCAATATAAAATTGGTCTGCCAGGAAGATGTGTTGAACTATTTGCTGGATAAAGGTTTTGAGCCGGAATACGGGGCGCGTCCGCTGCGCCGGGCGGTGGAGCGTTATCTTGAAGACCCGCTCTCCGAAGAGCTGCTCAAAGGCAATCTTACCGGCAACAGTGTAATAACTGTTGTACTGTCAGGTGATTCATTAAAATTTGTCCCGCTGTTGGAGGCAAAAACTCCAGTCAGGAAAAAGCGTACACCCCGCACTAAAAAGACAGAAATATAATATATGCTCTACTGTTGCGATAAATGTCAGCATACTGCCGATACCATGCAAGTAAATCTTGCCAGCGGTATCTGCCCGGCATGCGGCGAACGCTATAAAGGAGAATTTGCCGGCAGTACAGTGCGTGATTTCTGGGTTATCGGCGAATTAGCGCGCGGCGCCAACGGAGCAGTCTATGTAGCCCAGCAGCCACTTTTACGGCGGGATGTAGCCCTGAAGCTGATTTTGAACGAGCATTGGAACGATCTTGAACATTTGGAACAGTTTTTTTCGGAAGCCCGTGCTGTCGCCCGGGTAGCACACCCCAATATAGTACAGGCGCTCGCAGCTGGAGTGGATGAAAACGGCATCTGCTATTTTGCCATGGAGCTGGTAGAAGGGGAAAATCTGGAAAAGCGCCTTGACGATTTCGGAGCGCTTGATTTTGCCGAAGCGCTGCATATAGGCGTGCGTATATCCGAGGCGCTGGCTTATGCGTGGCGGCGGGTAAAATTGGTACATGGCGATATAAAACCGGCTAATGTACTGATGACCACCCGCGGCGAACCCAAACTTGCCGATTTGGGGCAAGCTCATTTTGGCGATGATGTTACCGAGGTAGATTCGCTGATGGCGACTCCACTGTATGTTCCGCCGGAATTGGTCAGAGGCGAATACGACAAGATCGGCGCCAAGACCGATATATACAGTTTTGGGGCAATGCTCTACGAGCTTTTTGTAGGTGAACCGCCATTATTTTCGCTGGATATGGACGAAGTTTTGCAAATGCAATTAACCGAAAAGCCCCAGTCGCTGAAATCCCGTTTGGGCTTTTTTGACGAACACTTGTCTGATTTTATAGACCGTATGCTGGCAAAGAATCCGGATTTACGCCCCCATAACTGGTATGAAGTAGCAGAATTTTTGCGCAAGATAGAGTTGCGAACCAAAATTCAGGGAAATTAAAAAAACAAAGCAGTGCCGGTGAAGCCGGTGCAATACCATTACAGCACAGTGTTAAACTACTCGCATTAACTTCTTTATCACCTGATTTCTTGGGCCTAAAAACTTATCTCCGTTCAAATGAATCATATGATCCGGCATATCAGCAATCCAAACTTCCGTTTCCCATGCAAGCATTTCTGAAAATTTCTTAAACATTTTGAAATCCAGAAAGGCTGTGACAAAAATTTTTCCTGCGATAACATTCACAGTCATTTCGTTTATTTCTTTTATTCGTTTAGGCTCCATCGGGCCAACCGATGTGACCGCTTCTTGTTTCATTGGCTTCTTTTAAGGCTATTTGCAGTTTTGAAATAAAATCTGCTCTGCCTTGACCATATTGTGCTTCGTGAATATTTGCACCAATACTGGTTCCTGCTCTGCCGATTTGATTACAAATGATACTTTCATGCTGACTTTTCAGATATTTCACCAGATTTAATATTTCAACCGCAAAGCTGACAGATAAGTCAACAAGTTTATTTGAAGATTTTTTCATGGTGAGTTATTCTCTTTCAGTAAAAATATAATGCAAAATTGTTTTGCATAAAGAAAAACTCGCTTTTTTATTTTCTCAACATATGAGCGGAGCGAATGCTTCATATTTGAAGTGAAACGGAAAATGCTTCATAGCAAAATAACTTGCCGTGGCGTAATAAAATGAAGACGGTAGCTGCTTCATCCGGCAGGGCGGAAAATGAAGCACGGCTTTGCCGTATGAAGCATATTTTGTGCTTGCGAGCTATGCTCGTCAAGCAGCAAAATATATGAAACACCGCTGATGCGGTATGAAGCGAAGCCCTGCCGGGCTTCATGTTTTTGCCCGGAGGGCAAAAAATGGTCGAAAGTGGCGGGAGTCGACGCCGAAGGCGAGCCCGTGGCTGGCTCCGCCAGACCGGGCAACCATTTAAAAAATCACGCCACCATGGTACATGGGGGCACACAAGAGCAATAAAAAACAAGCGGGATGCAAACTTGTTTGCAATACCGCTTGGTTTGTTGCTCTGTGATTTTTTATAATGGTCGGGGTGGCGGGAGTCGAACCCGCGACATCTTGCTCCCAAAGCAAGCGCGCTAGCCACTGCGCTACACCCCGTAATGGCTTACCACTTAATGAGGATGGCTCCCCAGGTCAAGCCGCCGCCGAAAGCGGTCAGCAGTACATAATCGCCTGTTTCGACCTGGCCGGAACGCATCATTTCGTCGAGGCAAATACCGATACTGGCGGCGGAGGTGTTGCCGTATTTGCCGATATTTATGAACACGCGTTCTTCTTCCAGCGGGAGCCGCTGGGCGACTGCGCTCATAATGCGGGCGTTAGCCTGATGAGGAACGAGCCAGCGAACCTGATCAATGGAAACATTGGCTTCTTCCAAAACCTTTTTGCAGCTGCTGACCATGGCGTTGACTGCGAGTTTGAAAACATCTCTGCCCGCCATGTGGATGTAGTGCATTTTATCGGTAACAGTCTGAACCGAAGCAGGGTTGCGGCTGCCGCCGGCGGGCAGGCTCAAGATATCCAGACTGTTGCCGTCGGCACCCAGATCGGCAGCGAGGAAACAATCTTCTTCATCGGGGCAGTTTTCCAGCAGCAGAGCCGAAGCGCCGTCACCGAAGAGTACGCAAGTGTTGCGGTCTTCCCAGTTGACGAGGGCGGAAAGTTTTTCCGAACCGATGACCAATACATATTTGTACTTGGGATTGACCGTCATCAAGCCCCGGGCAGTTTCCAGAGAGTAGAGCAAGCCGGAACAGGCGGCCTCCAAATCGAAACCGAAGGCTTTAGTCGCCCCCAGCCGGTGCTGCAAAAGACATGCAGTACTGGGGAAAACATGGTCGGGAGAAATCGTTGCAACAATAATGGCACTCAATTCTGCCGGATCAACATTTGCCATTTCCAACGCACGGCGTGCCGCCTGTTCTGCCAAATCCGAACAAGCCTGTGTGGGAGCTGCAATGTGCCGCTGGCAGATGCCGGTGCGGGTGCGGATCCATTCATCGTTAGTTTCGACCATCTTTTCCAAATCTGCATTGGTCAAAACTTTTTCCGGAGCGTAGGAGCCGGTTCCTCTGATCTTAATACCCATTTTTCCGTAATACCTTAATATTTGCTTATTTTGCAGCAGCCTTGCCGCGGCACACTTTCTGCAATCTATTTGTTAAAACATATCCTCAAGCTCTTCGGTAGTGGCATGACACTCGATCAGCCGCTCCCGGATCCGCTCATTCATGCGGAATCGAATTGCATCCCGGGCAGTACGGACTGCATTGCGCACCGCTTTGGGGCTCGAAGAACCATGCCCGATGATGCAAACACCATTTATACCCAGCAGCGGAGCTCCACCGATCTCATCGGCATCGCCCTGTGCTTTAAGCTCAACAAAAGCATTTTTTGCCAACAGCGCCCCGGTCAGGCGTAACGCATTCTTTTTGATGGCATTTTTCAGCCAATTCACCGAAAGTTTCGCCAAGCCTTCGCTGGTTTTCAGCATAACATTGCCGCTGAAACCATCAGCGATCATCACATCGCAAGCACCTTCAAAAGCGCTGTTGCTTTCCACATTGCCCACAAAATTTATCGGCATATTGGAGAGTGCTTTGAACACAGCTTTGGTCAAGCTGTTGCCCTTGCCGTCTTCGCCGCCGACACTCAACAAGCCGATTGCCGGACGCTCTTTTTTCAAATAAAAACTTGCGTAAATTTCGCCCATCAAAGCGAACTGCACCAAGTTACCCGGCTTGCAATCAGTATTTGCCCCGGCATCGATCAGGATAAATCTGCCGTGCCGGTGAGGCAAACTTGCGCCCAATGCAGGGCGGTCGATCCCCGGCAAAGTGCGGTTAAGCACTTTAGTTGCAGCCACCAGTGCGCCGGTATGCCCGGGCGACACCAAACCTTCGACCATACCGGCTTTCATAATTCTGGCACATTCGGTAATGGACGAATTTTTCTTGCCCCGCAGAGAAATTGCAGAAGGATCTGACATTTCAACAGCTGTTTCCGCATGATGCAACTTCAGCCGCGGATGGTCAGCAATACCGTATTTTTGCAGATAAAAACCCAGTTTTCCGGTATGCCCAACCAGAGTAAACTCGCAGTCTGGATAATCGTAAAGCGACTGAGTAACGCCTTCAACAACAATACCCGGGGCGTAATCTCCGCCCATGGCATCAACTGCAATTCTCATTATTTTTCCGGGTTCAGCCATAATAAATCGCTCTCTGTTTCAGACTTAAACGGTGGTCTTTTTACGCAAAACGCCTGAATCTTCCGCCGCCGGGGGATTCTCCCCTCATGGAAAATTCAGGCGATTCCGGTCAGTTTTAAGCTCGAAAATCGCTTACTCGGCGGCGTCAACCACACTCTGACCTTTGTAAGTGCCGCACTTCAGGCAAGCACGATGCGGGGCAACAGCTGCGCCGCAGTTCTGGCAAAAAGTAGCCTGAACGCCTTCATAACGGTTTGCAGCCTTACGGGTGCGGATCTTCATCTTGGAAGTTTTTCTCTTCGGAACTGCCATTTTTTCATCTCCTTGTTGCCCGGAAACGGTCTTTTTCACCCCAGCCGGACATATTTAAAATTAAATTTTTATAAAAAGTCCAATTCAAGAGAGTATAATATAACCCATTTTTTACAAAATTCAAATATTTAACTGCTTTTACCAGTGACTTTTTTTCACCAAACAGCTCCAGTTTTTATTTATTGCACTCAACAATGTACGCTGTGGGGTATTTGGATCGTTCTATTTTATAGAACCCTTCCTGCGTTTGCATTGCTAAAGAGCCATCCGGTTGTTCCGTAAAACTTATATCGCATTTTTCCGGCAGATCATTTATGCTCAGACTGTTGATTTTTGCGCCTGATTTCAGCAGTAAATTTTTGGTTTTTTCTTTGAAAACCCTACTCCTGACCGGCAAATGACTTTTTCTGTATTCCATAACCGGTATATTATTTACCAGAAACACAATACCATTTACACAACCACTTACCGGTTTGCCGAAGTCCAGCCGTTCGATCTGACTTATGCCGTAAGCTGCGGCTGTATCCAACACCAAAGGCACCGCATCACTACCGCAGTTCAATAGATACATGCTGTGAGCATGCGGCAAAAGCACCGCTGCCACCGGTTCAGTAAGTTTGCCGCCCCAGATGAGGGCACAAACTTTTTGCGGAGCAAAACTGCTGCGTATGTGCATAAAAAAGAGTATACCCAGCAGCAGAGCCAACACGAATATTGATGATCTTTTATATGCCAGTACCAGAAACAACATCAGCAATGCTGTAAAAATCAGCACCGTAAGATACGATATATGCATGATTTCGCTGTTCCCGGCAAATTCGTTGCCGAGCCGAGCAATAAACCTTAAATAATCCACCATGCCGTTGAGGAAAAAATTCCAAACTTCAGCCCAATCCGGTATGATAATTTTACCAATAGCAAATAAATAAAGCGGCAAAAGTATGGGCAATATCAAAAGATTGACCATCATGCTTCCGGCAAAAAACATATTCTGGAAAAAGAGTGTCAATGCCAGCGATGCTGCCGATGCCGTTGCAGCAAAGAATACAGTTCCCGCCGCCCTGCCCCGCCAACGGGCAAAGTGGCGTTGCAGCAGCGTGACTTCTCCAACCAACACCCTGGCACCGCTGAAACTTTGTACCACACTTCTGCCCAATTCAGAAGATTTTATCAAAACAGCCGTAATGACAAAACTGTATAAAAATCCGCCATCAGTAAGATACAACGGATTTGTCAGCAGAAAAACCGCACAAATCATAGCAAGCACTTCCAATGTTCTGCATCTTAAAAAATACGCCCGGAAAATCACCAATGCCAAAACCATGACAAATGCCCGGATCGCCGGAGCTCCGCCGCCGGTGGTCATTACATAACAGACCAAAGTCCCCACCAGCGGTATGTGCAGATAAGTTGGCAGTGGCCGCAACAGCAATAATATAAGCATTGCCAGCACGCCCACATGCAAGCCGCTGATGCTGAATAAATGAGCCAGCCCCACTGCGGCATAAAACTTTTTCTCGCCGCCGGTCAGCCGGTGCCGCAAGCCCAAAGTTACCGCACCAAGGATCGCCCGGTTGATGGGGTCTTCGATCTTGCAGTCAAGGCGCTGCGCCAAAATCCTGCGTACTTTTGATAAAGCAGAAGCACAACTCGTTTCAACCGGCGTGATTTTCTCCAGCGGCAATATGCCGCAGATCCCGTTTAACACCAGATGATCGTTGTAACTGCGGCGAAGAAAACGCCTGCTGGAATCCTGCCACTTGCCGAATTTATCAGCAATGTAATACTCCGGCAGCATACTTAATGCGTACAAGTTGCCTGTAACATGATAGCTTTTACCTTCCCAGAGCCCCGGATCAGTCATTTTATCGGGTATATAAAGCTGGATCGTCTTATTGTTATATCGGGCTTTGACCCGTCTGGCAAAGAGGTCGTTTGCGGCTAATGCAGGTCCGATGGCGGCACTGTCGGTAATCGTTACTTCAGCATTTTCCAAACGGCAATCCCGCAAATCCTCCGTCTGAAAATCCTGCCACGCCACCGCCAGCAAACCGGCAATGGCGGCAGCAATCAGCATCAATGTTTCCCGGTAGAGCTTTTGCCAGAGCAAAAATCCGGTCAGTAGTGCCAATACCAAGCCAGCCAAAGCCATCCCCGGCAACATTCTGCCCAGCACTATACCGCAAACAATCCCGGTCAAATAAAGATAGTTGCGGTGAAAAACTTTCCGGTATGATTTATCGGTTATTGGTGCAAGCAGTTTCACTTTTTATTGTCTGAAATTATTTTCCGGCAAGCTTTTTATTGAGTTTCTGCCGGAACTCCAAAAGCCACTCGCTGCTGCGGGGGTATTCAAACATGGTGGGCAGTTGGCCGCCGCACTCTCCGGCAATAAATGCCAACACCTCTTCCCGGCTGGTGTGGCACTCCCAAAGTTGAAGCGCCGCCAGATCCTGTACCGCTTCAAAAAAGACTTCGTGGCGGATGGAATCTTCCGGCACGCCGTCTTTGCCCGGGTAGACCTTGAAAGCGTCGCCCGCCGGGAAACCGTGCCCCGCCGTAGTATCCAAATACGGATCGATGGGGAAAAGCGAATACTGGCTCAAGTAAAAGTTGAATCCCCAGTGCAGAAATCCTTCTATATTGTAAACATACAAAAGCAATCCCAGTATGCGGTTCCGTGCCGACGGCATGTTTACAAACATATTGGGTACATCTTTCCACTGACTTACACAGTAATAAGTCCAGCGCTCCGGCAGCTCCAAAGCCCGGAATTCTTCCAGACGGTTGTTGGAGGGTACGGGAATGGAAACCAAACCACGCTCAAAAAACTCTTTCCGGCTCAACGCATCAATAAATCTTGCCCCCGGCAGATTGTTCCGGAAGAGCTTTGAGGCAAACTCATAAGTTGCCAGACTGCTTTCATAAGGCTCGTCAGAAATATGAAAATAGGCTATTTCAAGCCAGTTGTTTTTCTGCAAAAGCCTGCCCAATTCCGGCATCAATGCGGCAAGGAAATTACGATATTTTTCCGAAGCAGCTTCCACATCCCACCCGAAGCGGCGCACCAGTTTGCCGTCAGCAAGTTTCACCATGATCTTGGGCGTGAATTTTGCTCCCCATTGGGTGAACATGTGAGAAAATTCCAAATACTCCATGCCGCACTCCAACGCAAGGCGGATATACCGCTCCAGCCGGGTGAAATCAAAATGCAGTTTGCCTTCCGCATCTTCCTCCACACCGATACTCTGAATGGTCATGCGCTCGTGCCCGATAAAGGTATCCAGAGGCGGCGTGAACATGGGCACATAGATCATATTCTGACCATGTTTGCGCATATTGATAAAATAGTTTTTGACTATTTCAAAAAATCTGTCGCTCCACGGTTCCACATCGTAGTAGTGGCAAATGCTGTCGCAATAGAACCAGTTGGTCACTTTCAAATCCGCTTCCGGCAGATGCACCGGCAGCACTTCCAAGGTAAATTCCGGCGAAACGACTTCCAGCTTCCGCTCCGGGCGGTAAGGTGTTTCGTGCTTGAGTTTAAGCTGCAAAGTATATTTACCGGCGGCAAGTTCGTGGGGGATCCTGATCGTGAGCCACAAAGTCTGCCACATATTTCCGGCAGGGCGGTAAGACTCAAGCTTGCTTAACAAATCCGGGTAAAGTCCGGGCGTATCGTCAATAACATTATCCTTATCGACAACTTCGCCAAAGTAATCGGCAATGATCGACCGGGTGTATCTTATTTCCACACAATCAGCGATGTCGGAAATCACCGACCACTCCGGCTTGTTCAGATTGAATGGTACTTTATACGCCAGCTGCAAAGAGAATACTTCGCCCTGCAAGGCAGTTGCGTGATCATACTCCGCAATTTCCAGCCCGGGTCGGAAAAAAACCTTTTCCAACGAACTTGCCCACTTGAAATCAACTGCCGGTATATCCATGAAATATGCGCACTTTCCGTAAAATTTTAAAGCCGCCTCAAACTCTTTTGCGAATATTCGGCGGCTTATTGTTTTTGATTTATTTATTGAGCAGCTTGATCGCTCCGGCGATCATTGCTTCGCCCACAGTGGGGTCAGCCAAGCCACGGGAGGGACTGGTTTCGTAACCGCCGTTGCCGTAGTTGTTGGGCAAGCCCACATAGCCGACTTCGCCCATACCCAGAGCCGCCAGCACAGTCATGGGGTAGCGGGATTCTTTGCGGATGGCAATACCCAGTTCCACAAAAGGTTCGGCAGGCAGCGAAACGATCGCCAGCTCTTTGTTGAACGCTATAACGATCTGCTGTTCCATACGCTTGCCCTGAATGGCTTTGTCACGGCATTCCATCAAACGCTGGGCAAAGTATTTTTTCACAAAGGGTACGCCCCGGGCAATATCTTCGCTGGTGAAGTCCCGGCCGTCTTCCATAACGGCATCTTTGTTTTCTTCGTAAACCTTTTTGGCTTCGTTGTATTCAGCATCGGAAACCTGATAGTAAGGTGCTTCAAACTCGCTCATATCAGTACGGATATCCAGATCATCCATCTTTCTCAAGCGGTACAATGCACTCAACAGCACCGCCGCATAGCCCTTGCCGATACGCACGGCTTCGGCGTAATCGGTCTGGCTTTCGCCGGTGGAAACATCGAAGTGGTTGATGTTGCCCTGGGGAGCAATGATGGTCATTACCGGTATATCGTAACCCAGAGCATACTGCATTTCTTTTTCCATGATGCCCGGCCAGTCGGCAGAAACCCAGTCGCCGCCGATGGTGTCGGTGTGGTTGGAGATATTTGCCAGCATAAAGACCGCTTTGCCGTTCTGTTTGACCTGCATCATAATGATCCGGGGATCGGTGGTGCCTTCCGGGTGGTCGATTTCAGGATTGAGTTTGCCGGGGTTGGTCAGAGTTTTGCCGTTTTTCATAATGTAGCGGCGGTTGAACGCCAGCGTGGTACATTCAGTGGTGGCGGCGTAAAGTTCAGCCGGAGCAAGGGATTTGACTGCCTGCTGCAGAACAGAGATGGTTTTGGCAGTCAGACTTTCCATGTAGCTTGCATCGCAGTCGGCACCGAAGAGCTTGCTGGTGTAAGGTCCGGTGTGAGTATGGGTGCAGCAGTAAAGGGTGTTGCCTGCCAGTTCGGGCAATACAGCGTTGACCTTTTCAGCAATGCCGTCCATCACCGCGCGGGCCATCAGACAAAGATCGTAAGAAACGATGGCAGCGATCTTGTCGCCGGTGCGGAACGCCGCCGCCTTGACATTCAAGCGGTCAAGTGCCCCCTTGTTGGGGCGGGGGTTGAAATATCCGCAAAGGGGGGCACCCAATGCCGGAGTGATGTCTTCACGGGAAAAACCGAATTCAAAGTTACTCATAGTATATTCTCCTATATAATTTATGGTATATACATTAATAAGATACCATGCATAAAAGAGATTTTCAAGTAAAACAGAACAAATATCGAAAAATATGTGTTTTATCCCACATGCTCTCCCCCTTTTGCCGCTGCCATAAAAAAAGCCTGCCCCGGTGAGCGGCAGGCTTGAAACAGCTTTACTTATTTACCTTTTATATAGTACAAATTGAATTTGCCCGGTTCAACATTGATCTTGAATTCGCTGTTGGCGGTGCTTTTTGCTTTGGTGTTCAAATCCAGCACACTTGCCTGGGCGAAGGGCAGTTTGACCGTGGTTTCGGGATTTGCCCGGTAATAGTTGCCCACCAGCAGCAGAAGTTCGTTGCCACGCTTTGCCATGCTGTAAAACATCTTGTCGTTGCTGCCGGTGATTTCGGGGTGTTCGCAGTTCAAAAGCAGCTCTTCATACGGCGCAAGCTTCATTACCGCCATTGCGTGATAGTAGAAATCCAGCGGTGAATCAGCAAAATGGTTGAAAGCGTAGTTCAAAACCCCGCCCGCACCGTTCATAAAGGCTTCCAGCACGATGGGTTCTACCAGATATGAGTCATATTCGCCATAGCACCCGGTGGAGAGCCAGGGCAAAATATCTTTTTTGCCGATAAGTTTATAGTTGGCACGGATATTTTTCTGGATCACCGGCGGGTGTCCGCCAATATACAAACTGGGCTGGGAACTCTTGATCAAGTCCGGATAAAGGTCTGTAAAGCGGGTTATGCCGTGGGAGTTATCCAAACGGTCAAGGTCGTACATGTGCAGTTGGGGTACGGGGATGTTGGCTTCTTTAGCTCCTTTTTCCAGAGCTTTGGCTATATCGCCGATCATGCGTTTACCGCAAGAGTAGATGTATTCGCGGTCGCTCAAGCCTGACGCTTTGATCGCCGCCACGCAGCGGGAACACTCTTTGGTGGAACGGCGGAAAGCGTAGTTGAAGCACTCGATATCCAGCAAAACATGCTGCGGCTTGCTCATAACCACACAGCGGGCAATACGCTCCATCTCTTTCTGATAATATACTCCGGTATAGCTGGGGCAAGTGAGCTTGCTGGGTTGTTTGGTAATGCAATATACTTCGTGACCGGCTTTTTTGTTGCGGATCATTTCGTGCATGGCGGAGTCGTTCATATAGAGTTTCAACCCGGCTTTGCGGATCTCTTCGTAACGCCGGATCTTATCCGAGGGGTCAGCCTTGGGATTGCGGATCCAGAAACGGGGGAATACTCCGGCACCGTTGAAGCCGAAACGCTTGTAATTTTTCAGCAAATCGGGGTAGGAGTCAAAATAACTTTCCGTAGTCATCCACGACAGACAGACCGGCATTTTTTTGAAAGTTTCAAACTCCGGCAAAGTCACAACCTTGATGGGCAAAGTTTGCTTGAAGCCGGTTTTGCCGTCGTACTCCACATAGATATTGGCGGGCGGCAGCTGATCGGGGGTCTTGTCGCTGCTTAATATATAAAGGTAGCTGATACTTAATTTATCTTTTTTGGTGGGAATGCGGTAGCGGTGATACTTTTTGCCGTTGAGAGTGATTTTTTCCGGAGTGTGTTTGAAGATGGTCAACTCTTCCGGCAGCTCAACTACCACTTCGGCTTTTTTGATTTTTTTGCGGTCGATGCGGTAATCGCTGATACTGATCGCCTGGGGTGCGGCAACGCCCTTGACAACTGCCAATTCCGGCAAGCGGGGTTGGGCGGTCAAGCTGTCCTGGGGCACGGCAAAGCCGCTGCCTTCATAAGCGAGGTTGAAGTTTGCATCTTTCTTTTCGGCGGCGATAACTGCCATTTCATCGCTGAAAAAGTGTTTATCCAGCGTAAGTTTAACGATCACATACCGGGCATCGGCATTGACCAAAAGTTTGAAAGTTTTGCAGACACTCTGTGCCCATTTCCGGTTTTCCGGGTAATAGTAAGTTTTGACAAAATCGCTCTGATAGGCTTCGGCTGGAGCCAGTTTGACCATTTCGGTCGCCCGGTAGAATTTGTCGTTGTCTTTGGATACATAGACTTCAAACTTTTTCGGCCAGCGGAAACCGGTTTCCGAACCTCCCAACGCCCGCAAAGCTATGTAGTCCACCGGCTGAACACTCCCCAGATCAAGCCGCATAAATACCGTATTCACGCCGCCGTAAAACCCCACAGCTTTGCGGTCGAACCAGATGGTATCGGAAGCACGCTTGGTAATGCTGCCGTCGGTAAGGTCAGTGGCATCATTCCCGGCGGCACCTTTTTTGTCCTGCGTCAAGTGGTAGTTGCCTTTGGGCATGAATTGGATGGGTTTCTTCAACGCCAGATTTTTTTTGCCTGAAGTCAGATCGAACCACGCCTGCCGGTTTTCCCGGGTGGAGGGGGAGTCGGCAGTAAACAACGCCGTGGGTATCTTGTTGGCAGTAGCGATTTTTACAGCAAAGGGCATGGTGTAATAAGTTGCCAAACCATCCAGTTCGGCAGCGGCGACCATATACATTTTATCTTTGTCGGAATCAAAGCTGAAAGCATCTTTGGTAACTTTTACGCTGGCTGTGTAGCACTTGTTTGCTTCGTCGTACACGGCATCAAAGCTCCGTTCTTTGGCGAGCTGAAAGTTCTGCAACGCCCGCTTTTTATGAGCAGTAACAAAAATCCTGATTTTTACCGGATTGGCACAAGGTGTGCTGCGGAAAATCTTGAAAGAAAGCGTATCGCCCACCTTCAAAGCCCCCTCGGCAGGCTCTTTAAGTGCCACCAGACTGTTTTCGGGGGCGGCGGATATATCATAGCTGTTGAAAGTTATCCACGAACCCACATTTTTGCCCGCCCCGTTCAGATTGAACGACCAGGCAAATGAGGTTTTGACTTGAGGAGCAAAAGTATTGATTCCGGCAAACAGTACCCCGAAAGAGCGTTTGACCGAACTGCTGGGACTTTGCACCCAGCAGAAAGCTCCGGAGTTTTCCATAGCATCGACTTTGACTTGTATGTATTTACCATTGGGTACCGGCGGTATATATTTCCAGAACTGCCCATAGTTGCCCCGAGCATTGGCAACAACATTGATCCGGAGGTTATCACCGGCTTTTTCGCAAGCGACCTTGGATTGCTTCCAGGAGCTGACTTCATCAATAAATTTGACCGACTGTGCTCCGGCAGTAAATCCGGCAGCAAAAAGCGAGCCTGCCAGCAAAGCTGTAAAAATGTTTTTCATAAAAGATCCTCCACAATTGTATATATTTAATAAGTTGTTCAAAGAGAATATATAACCCCACAAAAGGTTATGCAAATAAAATCAATGCGATTTTTGTCTCAAAAGTTGTATAAAAAGATCAAAAGCACAATCTATCACGGGTAATTTTTAATTTACCGGATCGGTAATCACTTGAACTTTATCCATATAGGTTATACCTTCACAAAGCCAGAATGTGCCGTAAATGGCTTTATGGTCGATTTCCGCAGCATTTCCGGCGTAGTATACCACATTGGTCACACTGCCCGGAGATGTAACATCTTGTTTACTGACCACCTCATCAAAAGGCGTTCCGCCATGACGGTAGGCTATATATGTTGAATTGGTATAATCTACGCTGTAAGCATTCTTCCGGGCGTTATCTACAAAAACAGTTGCCCGGTCAGGAGCAAGTAAATTTGCTTCATTGCGGGGGCGGTAATTCCATGTGCCATCCGCCTTGGGTTGACCGCAGCCGCGGGCATTATGGGCGTAATGAGCATAAGCATAAAATCCGTTGCCGTTCAGACCGAAACCGACAGCTTCGCCCGGACAGCGGAAGACCGCATAAGTATTTTCTCCGGCGTATGCCGGACTGCCTTTTTTATTTTCATCGCCATAGATCATATCACGAATGGTATACAGCCACATGGTTGAAGTATTTCCATCCTGCGAGGACGGCAGCAGCCAGCCTTTACTGTCAATGCTGTACTGCTGATAAGCCAGTCCCAGCTGTTTAAGATTACTCAAGCAGCTTGCGGCATTGGCTCGTGCCCGTGCGGCTGACAAGGCGGGTAAAAGCATTGCCGCCAGAATGGCTATTATTGCGATCACGACCAAGAGTTCGATCAAAGTAAAGTGTTGGATTTTTTTCATAATAACTCTCCTGCAATTTAAGATTTCCATAATCAGTTTCTATTCACAATAAGTTTATATTCTCAAAAATATAATCGTATTTCCGGCATACTCCCTGCCGCGCAGAAAGTGCCAACAACTCCACAGCATCTTCCCCCATTTTTTCGTAAGGTGCATAACAATAAGGGAAAGGATTTTCCAGCAATACCTGCTCTTTTTGAATATTCACTCCAAAAATCCGCACACTTTCCGGCAAACCGCAATACTCATTGATATTTTTACCCAAAAACATTTGACCGGTATTGATAAGCAATGCGTCAAACTTCTCTTTTTCGTAAGCTGCCTGTAAATGGCTTTGCAATATACTCCTCGATTGACATGGAGCCAGCAGCAGTTTCGGCAGATTTATAATTACGGGCATACCGGATTTCTCTTGTATGTATTCCAGATAAGTTTCGGTTATCGGGTGATGTCTATCTTCCGGGTAAAGGTTGGTTATGGCGATCTTGCGGCAGGCTTTTTCCTGCAATAATTGCAAAACTTTTCTTACAGCGAAGCGTCGTTTGCCTTCACAAACGAACCAATCGGTCATGTATTGCTTCAAGCCCCGGCAATTTTCCTGATTGCTCACTACGGCAGTACGGATACGCTTTTCGGCTAATATGTGAAACATCTCTCCAAACCAGTGGGTCAACACCACCAGTGATCCGGAATTGAGCGAAGTCATCAATCGTGGAGTGTACTTGAAGCGGCTGTTTTCCAGACACGGGATCATAGTTTCAAACCGCAGCTGCAAATTTTCTGCCCCACGCATCAAGCCTTGCATGATTTGCCGGTGAATGGCTCCGTTGCCATCCTGCCGGGTCAGGCAATCCATTGCAGGCAGAAAGTAAGTTACAGTACGCACACCTTTAACAAAAGAACCGCTGCCTTTGCGCCGTTCAATAAGATTCTCTCTTTCCAGCTTCTTAAACGCCCACGCTACTGTCATGCGGGCAACTTTGAATTTGGCGGCAAGAGCGTTTTCGCTGGGCAGGCGGGTGCCGGGTAGAGAGTTGACAACCAAATCATAAAGCTCCTGGTAAATCAAATCCCGCCGTAAATTATACTTTGATTTTTCAGTTTCTGTCATAAAAAAATGCTTCCCAACAAATCGTCTGAAAGCATTATACAGCCAGGGCAATAAATTTTCAATATCTCCAATCCGGAAAGTTGTCTAAAATATATTTTCAGGCATAAAAAAAAGC
>JAZMZK010000055.1:0-33002 GCA_045585955.1 Victivallaceae bacterium | reverse complement strand
GTACTGTTTTTTCTGCATTTGCGGCAGTTGATTGTCAGATGCTTTTGCCGGAAAAAGAACAAAAAGAGATTCTTTCCTTACGCCGGTATCCGCAGGGCACCAAGCTCCGTCTTTCGGTGGCGGCAATCAAAGCGGGTTATGCGGCTCTTGATAAAAAAGATTTAGATAATGCTATGCGGGAATTCAACCGGGCGTGGCGGTTCAATCCGGAAAATATTGATGCCTATTGGGGCGCGGCAATCGTAATGGGATTATACGCCGAAAAATCCCAAAACACCGCCGAAGCCAAAAATTTTATTGAAAAATCACTGAAATTGTTTGAGCTTGCCCGCAAATATCTTTCAGGTGACATTATCGTAAAAGAAAATTTTCAGTTGGACTATGCGGCATCATTCTATGTGGCAGGACAAATTTTACTCAAGTCAGATAAAAAATCCGCCGAAAAATATTTCCTTGAAGCTGAAAAAATGTGGTTGCCGTTTCTTAACAACTGCGATATGAAAAAGCAGCGTGATGCTTTGGTCTATTACCGCGCTTGCAGGCATCTGACCGAACTTTATAGGGACTGGGGAAAACAGGAATTGTATAAAAAATATCTGAACATTCTGCCGGAAAAACTCCGGAAAGATTTGTAAATGTCAATGAAAAAAGATGATTTTTTCTCTCAATACCAATACGATCACGAATTGGATGCCCGATTGAAAAATCGGCAAGAGCGGATGTGGCATTATTGGAAAAAGGTACTGATATTCAGCGTGCCAGCTTTTGTTATTCCGCTCTTTTTCGGTAAAATTGATCTATCAGCCATTATTTTTCTGATTGCATTTGTCGTTTTTCTGTTATGCGCAACAGTATATATTTTTACTCAAACAATGATACGGCCGCGCTGTAAGAAGTGCGGTAAACGGATGTTGAAAAAATACATATCTACCGGCGGCGGCGAAAAACTTTATTTTCATTGCCCCGATTGCCGCATTTATTCCGATGCACACAGCCGCCGGGATTAAATAAATAACCATATTTTTATTGCGAAGAACAATATTTTTTCTTCTGAATTCGACATTCCCCCTTGACTTTTTCTGCTTGATGGTGTATTTTAGTAATGACAATGTTGTAACGAAAGGAGGTTCCTGTGATTAAAACACTGACAAAACACGGCAACAGTGCGGCATTGGTCATTGAGCGTCCTATATTGGAACTGCTCGGAGCAAGTGCTGATACTGCTTTTGAAGTTGTGACAGACGGTCACGCTTTGATTCTCACTCCAATCAAAGATGCTGTTCATTCAGTAAAAGTCCGCAAATCCATGGATCGGATCGGCAAACGCTACGCAAAGTCTTTTGAGGAACTTGCAAAGTGAATGAAATTCAGTTTTTGACTTTTTCTGACATTGTGGAAATCCACGAATATCAGATAGAAAATTTCGGTGGAGCAAGTGGACTGCGGGACATCGAGCTGCTGAAATCCGCTATCGGGATGCCGGAAAGTACATTTGGCGGTGCTTTCCTGCACCCAACAATTTATGAAATGGCGGCTGCTTATTTGTACCATCTGGTAGAAAATCACCCGTTCGTAGATGGCAATAAGCGTGTCGGTGCAATGGCGGCATTGATTTTTCTGGACATCAATAATATTGATTTTGATGCTCCGGAAGAACTTTTTACCGAAATGGTCATAAAAGTGGCAAGCGGCAAAATGCTTAAAGCTGAAATTACGCTGTTTTTGAGAGAATATTCTCATTTTCGCTGATTTCTGTACTTTTCACAGTCACGATTGCCGCTTTAAAAACTTATTTTGCCGAAAGGATTGCAACATGACCAGACCGCATTGGAAAATTTTACTGCTGCTTATCATCTGGTGTTTGATAGGTTCGCTTCCCCAATGGGGGAAATGGGGTTCATGGATCTGGCTTGGAGTTTTGATATTGTTTGCGGTGATTTTCTGCCGCCGCAAAAGTGCTGTTCCGGCATTATACTTTGCCGAATCTTTCCCTGCCGGACTCTTTGAGCTTGAGCTATTACATTATGAAGGTTTGCCTTTAAAAAGAACCGGCAAGGATTTGGATTTACAGACCTTCTGGAATAAATTTGTGCAAAATCAAAAACACATTGATTACAGTGAAGGTCTTGCTGTTGTTTTGCTGATCGTAGGCGGCATCGTGGGTTTGGGCGGCTTCGGGAGGGCTTCTTTGTTCTGTTTGATTATTGCCATTTTTCCCCTTGTACTGCTTGCTATTTACAGTTTGGCTGTTTCCCGGCAACGCCAAGTGATTGACTGCAACCACTCTCCTGAACTTGCCAACCGCCCGGCTTTTGATGGTAATGATCCGGGAGTGTGCAATCATCTTGCCCGTCATTTTTCCAATGCTCTTGAAGCAAGGTACGCACTTTCGTTTTTGCGGGAGTGGCAAATCAAACATCTGATTTATCCGGAAGATGAACTGCTGGCGTTCATCCCCGGCGGGATGCTTGCAAGATACCCGCTGCTTGCCCAAGTCGAAATCTGTACTTTCGGAGATTTTGTCCGGCAGTATATTGCCTTATGGATGCCGGGGGGTGACAGTATGGAGTTTGGCAAAAATCCGCCGCCGGAATTACCGGAAGAAATCAAAAAGTTATTTTGCTATAAAAATGGAGAATTGCTGCCGCTTAAGAGCGGAAAGGTCACAGGTTGTTTGAGCAATGGAGTTACCCGCCCACTGTTTGACCGGGAGTTATTTGTTTCGTATTGGGCGACCAGAGAGGAAGCGGAAATCGCCTGGGCGATCCGGAAGATCGTTATTGAGCAAATGGATCGCTCGGAAGATATGATGGTTTACCCTAATGACCCCATGGCGTTGATGGATTTCTGGGACGGGGATTCTCTGGAAGATGTGGAATTCATCATGGGCTTGGAAGAACACTTTAAAATAAAAATTCCCGACAGTGATATACCCAAATTCTTTCAGGAGTTTACCTTGAAAGATGCGGTAAAGTACATTCAAAGCAAACTGTAAGCTGCTGGCAGCTGCGGACTTTAACGGATAAAATTACAGTGTAATGCAATAATATCGCTTGTAACAAAAGTCAAAAAAACAGGTTATTCCGGGAACCCGGGCAAATAAAAAATACTATGGAGGTGATTTCAAGAGTCATCTCCCAAAAAATAATGAGCATAACCTTCGCCAGGCAAAAGGTTATGCCATTATTGATTTTTGATAAGTTTTGAATTTACCGCTATGGATATTCAGAAAACTATTTTTCAGTTCTCATAAATATCCACTACCTTCACAGTTCAGGGCTGAAATATTTACTTTTTGATTTTTTCCAGCCACTCTTCCAGCAATCGTCCGGCAACAGCTTTGCCGCCGATGCCAAACGCCACAGCACATGCAACAGCCACCGCCCCCAGCAACAAGGCAAAAGCGGTTTCCACAATGCTGCCACCCAATTTTAAATTGCTGATCGCCAAAGCGACTGTAAAAATTATCACAACGGCTTTTACCGCATATTCTACTGTACGGTTGAACTTATCCTTTACCATCATTGAAGCAATATCAGCCAACTTCACACCAATCAGCAGAACGACACAGCTCAAGATAATATTACCTCCGAAAACCGCAAATCGCCTGATCAACGAAGAAAGTTTTTCCAACTCCAATATATCGCACACGGCAACAGCAGTCAACACCCACAAGGCAGCTACTGTAATTTTGCCGGCAACGGTTGAAAATTTTACACTTTCTCTTTTTTCATTTTTACTGCACAAATTGCAGCACAAAATATCCAGCCCCCATGCAGCAGTAAAGCGTTCCACCAGTCTGCCAATAAATTTACCGAACCCCCAAACTGCCGCAAACAATACTGCCGATACAGCGATTTCCCCGGAAACAGCCAGCACCTCGCCAAAAAATCCCGCCACTGCCCGGGAAAGTACCTCAATATCAAGGGCACTCAAAGCTGCCACCGCTACCGGCAGAGCGATCAATATATAAACGATCCATCCCACCGCAGCAGCAATCGAGCCATGAAAAAGTTTTTCGGAGTCAGCTGTTTTACCGGCTATTTCACTTATTTTGCTGATAACAGTCATCCCTCTGGCGGCTTTTCGGGCAAGATTTGCCGCCCACAATCCCACGAGTAATATAACTGCCGCTGCCGCCAGATTAGGTATAAAGGTCAGGAATTCTTCAAACATGCTCTGCAAGGGCTTGGTCACGCCATAGATTTTAAGAGCGTTAAGTATAGCCGGCAGAAAAAAGAGATAAACAACACAACCGGCAGTTTGAGTAACATTTCTGATAAATTTTTCGCTTTTGACCTTTTCGGCGGCATCCTTCGGTAATTTGTCATATATAAAAACATTTTGCATAAAAGACGAGCAAAACATTTTTACCAGTTCTGCTATCACCCATGCGGTAAACAACAGGAGCAATGCTCCGGCAATATTCGGCAGAAACGCTGTTATTTTACTGATAAATTCCTGCAAAGGTACCGCCGCCGCATTGAGTTTGAGTATGGAAAAACACCCCAGCACCGCCAAAAGCATGATTATACCATAAATGATCCTGCCGCTGATCCGGGCAGTCCGGGTAATCGGTACAATTTCGCTGCCGTCGGGAAGTGTTACCGTTTTGGCAGCTATTTTCTGAATCAGATTCCTTGTTTTTCGCCCCAGAGTCAGAGCAACTAAATAGCCCACAAGTAATACCAGAATAGCCCCGGTAACATTGAGCAGATTACTTTCGACAATGATCTGCCAGATCTGTTTGAAAAATTCATTCATCTTTCACCTCATAAATTGGTTGGATAGTTAATGCGGCAGAGAAACTCCGCAACTTGCATTTTTTGACAGACAGAAAAATGATTTGGTTCGATAAAAATATCTTGAAAAAACTCCTCTATACAGGACAAATATTTGGAAAATATATTTGCGGGTGTATCTTAATATGTTGTGTAATTTTATCAAACATAAAAAAATTGGGGTAATTAATAATGAAAAAACATTTGCGTATAGCTGCTTTGCAGTGTAACTTTCAAACCGAAGAACAAACCCTCTCCATGCCGGAATTCTGGAAAAATTTTGGCTTCAATGCCGAACAGCTGCTGCATACTCACGCTGATATGTACAGTGCTATTTATGACGAAAAACGCCACGGCAAACTGCTGGAAAAATATATGGCAAACTCTCAAGCCAACAATATCGCAACTATTGTTTACATGAACTGCCATATTCTGGGGCCTTCCATTGCGGGGCGCAAAGATGAGTGGGGTGTGGTCGATGCTGCGGGCAACTTCCCCCTTTCTTACAACACCTATCCGGCATGCTGTTTGAATTCCGGCTGGAAAGATTACTTTTTTGACTGCATAGCCTCACTTAAAAAGTTCAATATTTACGGACTCTTTTTTGACGGGCCGCATTATCATACCTGCTATTGCCCCCGCTGTCAGAAATTATTCAAAGAAACCACCGGCAAAACTTATGCCGAAGCAACCAAAGCGGAACTGGCAAAGTTTACTTACGAATCTGTCCTCAAATTCAAAAGCGATCTTTACAAGCATGTCAAATCCATCAATTCCAATTGGCAGATGTATTTTAACGAAGGTCTGTTTGTAGGCAGAGCCGACAGCAAGGACTTTGCCCGTCAGCTTGCCAGCGACGATATTGTGGGTACCGAAGGCGGATTTTTCTTCTACGGCGAACCCAAGAATTCACCGCTTTGGAAATGCGCAAGTTCCGCCAAGCTCGCCGAGGCAGTTGCCGGAGATAAACCCACGGTGATCTTCTTTGCCGGAGATCACAAACCCTGGGGCTGGTTCATGCACACGCCAGCCGAAACTGCACTCTGCTACATGTCGGCAATCGGCAACGGTGCCAGCGTCTGGTATGGTATACATTGCAATCCGGATAATTTTGACAGCGAAGCCGGACGCATGGCAAAAAGATTGGTCGAGTTCGATAAAAAATACGATGAGCTTTATCAAAATACCCGAAGTCTTGCCGATACAGCAGTATTTTACAGTTACGATACCGCTGCCAAATATCGTAAGAGCAACGAAGAAACCGACTTGTACGGCAGTGCCGACAGTGCCGGTGATTTTCCCGGGAATTATACCGAAGCTATTCAGGGAGCTTTCGGAGTATTGAGTCATTTGAACAGACCTTACGATGCCGTTTGCGAACTTAATTTGCAAGATCTCAAGCGTTACAAAACAGTTATTGCCCCCAATCTTGCCATGGTCAGCGAAAAAACTGCCAATGCATTACTGGATTTTGTAAAAAATGGCGGCACTTTGATCGCCGACGGCGAATTCGGTATGTATAACGAAAAAGGCGTCAAGCAGAACCATGGTGTGTTTGCCGACGCTGCCGGATTTGATTTTACCGGCAAATATTTGAATCATCAGAAGTTCAACTACTGTGCCTTCCATAGTATTTACACTGCCGACAACGCCCACGGCTGGCTGCCCGCTCCCGCATGGAGTGCGGAAATATCAGTTAAAAATCCAGCCAATATTTTCGGCAAAGCCAATGTCCCCATGAAAGGCTGCTACGAAGCCAAGCCCCAGGATCCAACCCTGCCCTACGCTGTAAAAACCGCATACGGCAAAGGATCCATTGTTTACATAGCCGGGGCAGTCTTTGAATTTTACTTTGGCTATACCCACAAGCCGTGGCGGGATCTTTTGGGCAAGCTGATTGCGGAAAGTTCTAATAACGAATACACTGTCAGCAATGTATCCTGCGGTGTGACAATGAGTGTACGCCAGAGCAAAGATTGCGTTCTGGTACATTTGACCAACTACACCAGTCCGGTACGGCCCATTGAAAAGAGTGCTGTTTTGAACAATATCAAACTTGCAGTACCGGCAAAGTTCACTACCGCCGTTGACCTTTGGAGCGGCAAAGAGCTGGTTAAAACCGGCGATGGGGAATTCGTATTGGACAGTCTGGAAGAAGTTGCAGTAATAAAACTTGCCTGATTTTATGAGCAATAAAGTCAATACATCCAATCCGTGGCACGCAGCATGGCAAAGGTTCTGTTCGGACAAACTTGCCATACTTGCGCTGGTGATGCTTTCAATACTCGTATTGACCGCATTGCTTGCCCCGCTGTTGGCAAATCCCCGGCCTTTGCTGGAATATACTCCAACAGACGGTATTACTCTGCCTTTTCTGCGGACATTTTTTGCTCCGGAAAGCACAGAATATTGCATTGAACAAATCTTCAATTACGCCTTTTTAACATTACTTGCAATGGCTTTGACAAAGTGTACCGTCAGAAAAAAGAGTGTGCGTAAGGTATTGAATATCATATTGCTGCTGCTCTTGATCCTGCCTTTCATTTTCACCAAATCCAAGCTGGAGCGGGTGGATTACCGCAATGCCCCCCTGCCCGACGGCGGCTTCCGGATCATGGCACTTTTGCCCTACGGGCCATTTGAACAGATAAGTAAACCTTTAACTCCACCAAACCGGCAACACCCGCTGGGGTGCGATGATCTGGGGCGGGATCTGGCTACCCGGATCATCTGCGGCAGCCGCATTTCGCTGGCTGTGGGGCTGCTGGCAACCACACTTGCAATGTTTATTGGCATAATCATCGGAGTTGCTGCCGGATTCAAAGGCGGCTGGTTCGATATAACGGTTATGCGTATTGTGGAAATATTGATGTGTTTTCCGGTATTTCTGCTATTGTTGATAATCATGGCGTTTTTTCAGGATATAAAATTTGAACAATCCATTCTTGCTGTGATCGGCGTGATCGGTGCTACCGGCTGGATCGGCATGGCACAGCTCGCCCGGGGCGAAGTATTGAAGCAGCGGCAGATGACTTATGTTAAAGCAGCCCAGGCATCAGGCGTTCCGGCTTGGCGAATAATCTTTTACCACATACTGCCCAATATTCTGGGGGTGGTGATGATCACATTTTCTTTCGGTGCCGCCGGAGCGATCCTTTCGGAAAGCTCTTTGAGTTTTCTGGGCTTCGGAGTCCAGCCCCCCACTGCCAGCTGGGGCGGTATGCTGCGAACCGCATTCGGCGACCCGTTGAGTGCGTGGCACATGACAGTTTTTCCCGGCTTGATGCTCTTCTGGGCAGTTGCCGGATTCAACCTTGCCGGTGAAGGTTTACGCAAGGCTTTTGATCCAAAATCAACTAAACAATAAAGGTATAAAAATATGACTTTTTCAGCATTTCTCTTAATTCTTGCCTCTGCCGGATTTCATGCCAGCTGGAACTTGTTGAGTAAATCCAAACGCCCCTCCATGGCATTTTACATGCAAGCCTCCATGACCGCTGCGATCATGTGGCTGGGCATTACCATCTGGGGCATACAGAAAGTCAATTGGAGTACGGTTCCGGGAGTATTCTACATTATGGTCGTGGGCAGTGTGCTTTGCGAAGTACTGTACTTTACCAGTCTGGCCAACACCTATCGCCGTGCCGATATAAGTATGGCATACCCCATGGCAAGAGCGTTGCCGGTGCTTTTTACGGCAATATTGACTTTGATTTTCCACATCGGTAAACCATTGAGTACATTCAGCATTATCGGTATGGTATTGATTTTTTTCGGGTGTTTCATCATGCCGCTGCCCAGCTTTAAGGATCTCAAGCTCAAAACTTATCTCAACAGCCACTTTATATTTATTGTAATGGCGGCATGCGGAACTACCGGCTACACGATTTTTGACAGTCAGGCGATCAAGTTTCTGAAAAACTCTTTCAGTGCCGACGACAAAGTGATAATCAGCTGTATGTATCTGGGTTTGCTGGAGTTGTGCATCTGCTCAAGCATGTTTGTTGTAATGCAGTTTTTCCGGGAGGAACGCAAAGAATTCAAAGAGCGTTTCTGCCGCACCATCTACCCATCATTTTCCGGAATATTCAGCACTTTGGCTTATTGCATGATCCTGCTGGCAATGCCCATGGTGACCAATGTAAGTTTAGTGCAGGCGTTCCGCCAGTTGAGCCTGCCATTTTGTGCATTGGCAGGGGTGCTGATCCTGAAAGAAAAAATAACCATCCCCCGCCTGACCGGCTTTACCCTGATTTTCGGAGGACTGGTGTTAAGTGTATTCTGAAAATACCGGTTGGATGCAACTGATATTTTATATAATAAAACAATAAAAAGAGAGCAATTATGTTCAATCCATTCAAGAACCGGGAAATGCCCGGCGAACTGCATACAAGTCACATTATCCGACGCTACGAAAAAAACCCGCTGCTGACTGCGGCAGATGTACCCTACCCGGCTCACTATGTTTATAATGCCGGAGTTATCCGTTATCATGGCAAATACATTATTGCCCCCCGGGTGGATTTGCGGAATATGGATAAAAAACCCGGTGAACCGAACATGCGTTCCATCAATACCGGATTGGGGATAAGCGATGACGGTATCAAGTTTGAAATGTACCCCGATCCAATTCGGGTACACTACAAAGGCGGAATTCTGCCGTGGGTATGCGATGCGCGATTGACCGTTCTGGACGATGAACTTTATTTAAGCTTCTGCTTTGAAAATCAACATTCAGAACGCCCGGGCATTGCCAAATGGCGCGGTGAAGGAGTGGATTTTGATGCTGTTTTTGTAGGGGTTCCGCAACAGCGCAATATGATTCTCTGTCCGGAAAAAGTCAATGGTTTGTATATGCGTTTTGAGCGCCCGAGCAATCAGTGGCACGACCCGTTCCATATTTGGTACAGCATGTCGCCGGATCTGCGTTACTGGGGCGATTCGGAGCTTCTGCTGGGCTGCGAAGATGTACCTTTTGCATCAGCAAAAATCGGCGGCGGCGCCCCATGGATCAAAACCCGACGCGGCTGGCTGATGATTTTTCACGCCGTAGACGAAAACCCGATCCACACAGCCAAACTGCCCCATTGTGCAGAGTGGAAAAAGCGTTACACTGCCGGTGCAGCACTCTTCAGTCTGGAAGACCCCACCGAACTTATTGCCATAACTAAAGAACCGCTGCTGGTTGCCGAAGCGCCTTATGAAACCGGTTGTCCGGATAAACTGTGGACAGAATTCACCGTGTTTCCATGCGGAGCGGTGCTGGAAGATGATAACGATACTTTGCGTATTTATTATGGAGCCGGGGATTATTCCACCAATCTGGCATTCACTACCTTGAGTGAACTCTGGACGGTTATGACTCCATGCAGCCGCATGGCAAAATACGCCACTGTACCGTTCTGGATCGACGACTGGCAAAAACAGTAAAACCTTCTATGCATCCGCATCTTGCCTCCCGCAGAGCGGCTGCTTTTTTTTCGGCCTTTGTTCACAACCAAGAATATATTTAAATGTAATGTACTTTTAAAATTGAACGGCACTTTTCTTTTTCTTGCATAAAACAAAAAAGAAAAGTGCCTGAAGTTTTTAAAAAAGCTCCCCTGATGATGGCAGAGCTTTTTTTATCAGCTCAATGCCGGCAAGCTGGCTGCGATCACGGCCTGACCGTGGCGTTTGAATTGCTCATCCGGAGTGCGGAATTCAATCTTTGCCGCCAGAGCCGGAAATTCAGCTTCCAACACCTTGCGGGCTTCTTCGAGGATGATCTCGCCGCCTTCGCCGCTGGTTACACGACCGAGGATCAACAATTTGTTGATGTCATAGAAATCGCTGTAATGAGCCACTGCGTAACCGAAGCAGACCCCGATGGAGCGGTAGATCGCCGCCGCTTTGGGATCGTTTTCTTTCATCATTGCCTGCACAGCTTCCAACCGTTTGGGGAACGGCATATCTTCCGGGAAGTCGATCTTGGCACACTTGGCAAGTCTTGCCACGCCCTGCTGGGAGAAATACTGCGCACCGCAGCCCAAATCACCCGACCATTCATCAGCAGGAGCATCGTCCCGGTAATCCACCGGAGCAAAAGCCAGCTCGTTGAGCCAATCGGTAATGTTGCCGTTGGTGTTCACATACCCCACAGCGGTACTGGTCCCCATAGAAAGCCCCAGCACGCCGGTAGCTTCCATACTCATAGCACCGGCAAGAGCGGTCACTTCGCCGTCGTTGGCAACGATCAGCGGCACATTGTATTCTTTCTGGATATCGTGGAAAAGATTGACGATCTTTGCCTTGAAGTCTTCTTTGGAAAGTCCGCGGAAAAGTGAAGCGATCCGGGGACTGTTATCCACAAAAACCCCGGCGGAGCTGCCGCCGATAGCATCGACTCTCGGCATTTTTTCAGCAGCACGGCGGATGCTGTCACGAATACCGGCTGCGTGATATTCCGGATCTTTCTGGAAGTAAGGATCCCACACCACTTCTTCGGTATGCACTACTTTACCATCCACCACAGCAGCACATTTGCGGTCAGAACCGCCCAGGTCAAAACCGATACGGCAGCCATCCAGATGACCGCCCAGCTGCACGGAAATCTCCTGGGATTCCGGGGCATCCGCCAGCGGCACAGCCACTACTTCAAAAGTCTTATCGTAGACCCGTTCGCCCATAAATTCAAAGTCAAACGCCCGGGCGCCTTTTTCGCTGTAAACAGCTTTGAGTTCATCAGCCAAAGCATCACAGCCGGCAATGATCACCTGATAGCCGCCCTTCATCCACAACAGGAACTTGACGATGCGTTCAACATACTTGAAGTTGAGTTTGGCATTTTCGCCTTCGTGCTTGAAAATGGCAGTTTTATAAGTAGATACAGCACCGTTGGCACGCTTGAGTGCAATTACGATATCCAGCTTGTCGGCACTTGCCGCCACGGCTTCCCGATAGGCTTTGTTCCAGAGCGAAGCCGGTACAAACCCGGGATCAAGTTCGCAAACTACTTTGGGATTGACTGCAATTTTAGTCATTATATTATTCCTTTACATAAAATTTATAAATTTATTACTCTCTGCCGTTCCAGCAGTAAGTACAAATTTCGCTCTGGTCTATACCGATAGCTTCCATAAGCCCCGGCAATGTTTGATAATGCAATGAGTTAAGTCCCAATTCCTTACGGACTTCTTCCACCATTGCCTGATAATCACTGGTATTGCTGTCCAGATATTTTTTGATTATATCCATAGAAAGCTCTTCGACATTTTCCAGCCGCATGATCGCCCGCCTTGCCGCCAAATCAAGCTCGGAGCGGGAGCGGGAGAAATTCAAATATTTGCAGCCGAAAAGCAGTGGCGGTGAAGCTGAACACATGTGTACTTCTTTAACGCCCAGCTCCCGCAGCTGCACTACGGTTTCCCGCATTTGCGTCCCCCGCACGATTGAATCGTCGCAGAACAATATGCGTTTGCCTTTGAGCTGGCTTTCCACCGGGATCAGCTTCATTTGTGCCACCAGGTTGCGCATGGCCTGATTTTGCGGCATAAAGCTCCGCGCCCAGGTGGGAGTGTATTTGACAAATGCCCGTTTGTAGGGTATACCCGAAGCATTGGCAAAGCCCACAGCGTGAGGGATCCCCGAATCCGGAATACCGGAAACCAGATCCACATCCGGCTTGAGGTAATGTGCCATAATATCGCCGTTGCGGTAACGGACTTCTTCGGTATTCACCCCTTCGTAACAGCTTGAGGGATAACCGTAATAGACCCACAGAAAAGCACAAATGCGTTTTTTATCGCCGGGGGCACGCTCCTGAATGACCGCATCGGGCGTGATCCGGACGATTTCGCCGGGGCCCAGATCATATTTTATATTGTAGCCCAGATTGGGGAATGCGGTAGTTTCCATAGTTACCGCAAAAGCGCCTTTCTTTTCGCCAACGATCACCGGCGTTCTGCCGTAACGGTCACGGGCAGCATAGATGGCGTTGTCTTTCAAAACTAATATGGAAAGCGAGCCTTCGATAGCGGCCTGAGCGTATTCCAGCCCGGCAACTATGGAATTTTTCTGATTGATCAGAAATGCCGCCAGTTCAGTTTGGCTCACTTCATTTTCCGGACAGTCAGTAAAGTGAGTGCGGTTATCTTCAAATGCCGCTTTAAGTATGCTTGCGCTGTTGGTGATTTTCCCCACCGTTACCAGCGAGTAAGTTCCCAGCGGCCCGGTCACAGTTACCGGCTGCCGCTCAAAGTCGCTGATACAGCCGATCCCCACATTGCCTTTGAAGCCTTCGATCTCGTCATCAAAACGGCTGCGGAATTGTGCGTTGGCAATGCTGTGCGAACGCTTGTGAATATTGCCGGAATCATCCATGACCGCCATGCCTCCGAACTTGGTGCCCAGATGCGAATGGTAGTCAGTGCCATAAAAAAGGTCGCCGATACAGCTATTTTTGCCAGCTACGCCAAAAAATCCACCCATAGAAAAATATTGCCTTTGTTTCTCCAGCCCCCTTACGGGGAACTGTATGTTTCTTGCTCAAAATTCAATGGGAGTAAATATATAGCATAAGGCAGATTTTTGCAAGCAAAAAAGCTCTTTTCCTGCAAAAAAATCCATCATTTTCTACTTATGACCGCCGCCGGAACCGGTCAGATTTTATTCAACATACTTTTCCAACCGTTCCAGACGGCGGTTCATATCGCACATCCGGCGGTCGCAATCGTGGTAGTGAACCCGGGAATTTATATCCCGCCGCAGCTGCCGCAATTCCCAGGCTACCCACCCCAGTACGGCGGCACTGATTATCTGCATCCAACTCTCACTCATCTTCCACCTCCAAACGGTTGCGGAGATATGCCTTGCGCCATGCGCTCTTTCCGAATCCGGCAGTCAATTTTGCTGCGGTATTGATTTTCCACAAATCGTACCACGCCACTGGATTTATCCACCGCCAAACGCCGTAATTATCAAGCCATACCAAGCGCAAATTGGCAGAAAACTCGGCATCGGCGGCTTTGCGGGTAAGCGCTCTGCCGTCGGAAAACTCGTAACGGACATCGTGGATCGCTGCCGGGACCGGATATTTCCGGAATATCCAGGTAAGCACCTTGCGCAGTTCTTCCCCCCACGCCTCCGGGCCGTAACCGTTGGCAATATTTGCCAATTCTTCCGGGGGCATTTCCACAAAAATTGCCGGATATTTCAACTTCAACTCCGCAGCCTGATGCTGAAACGCTGCCGCTTCCATTGCTGTATACATAAAAAACCTCCTTGTTCGAGTTGTTCAAACAAGGAGGCTCTTTGTCAATATATTTTCAGCGCAACGCCGCCGGAGGAGCAAGTATTTCGCTGATCACCACAGCTTCGGTGCGGTTGCTGCGGATAAGCTCCGCCCAATCTGCCGGATCGTTGGAGTTTTCCTCTTCCGGAGCTTTTTGAGCGTAGATTTCGGAAGTTTCTTCGGCTATGCTGCTTTGATTGGCAGCTTGTGCTTTAACTGCCATTTCGGCAATCAATCTTTGCTGCTCCAACAATGCTGCATCTTTTTCGGCTTGAGCTTTCTGCAACGCTTCAGCTTGCATTTGCTGCTGGCGTTTGGCGGCCTCGTAGCCCTGTAGCAATTCCGGGTCAGACTCAACGGCTTCCCGCAATTCAGGATTATTCTCAACTTCATCCAGAAACTCTTCCCAGCTCATGTCCGGAGTGTCATCCGGTTCCGGCTCCGGCGATCGCTTCTTTATGGCACCGAAAATCTTTATTGCCACGCCGATAACGATAATGACTATGGTTATAAGGTCTTCCATAAACCCACCATTTTCTTTGATTTATTTACGCTGTTTGTCGTTTCCGGCAATGGCTTGGCGCATGTCGGTATCGGCAATAACATTCTTCATCTTGTAATAGTCAAGAATGGAGAGCTTGCCTCCGGCGAGAGCTTCGGATATAGCCATAGGCACTTCGGACTCCGCCTGCACCAGATTCGCTTCCATCTCCCGGATCTTTGCCTTCATTTCCTGCTCGGCGGCGATCGCCATAGCACGGCGTTCTTCGGCTTTGGCTTGAGCAATATCTTTATCGGCATTGGCTTGCGCCATCTGCAATTCAGCACCTATATTCTTACCCACATCCACATCAGCTATATCAATAGAGAGTATCTCAAAGGCAGTCCCCGAATCCAGCCCTTTGGCAAGCACGGTTTTGGAAATACGGTCAGGGTTTTCCAATATATCGGTGTGACTTTCAGCAGAACCGATGGTCGTAACGATCCCCTCGCCTACCCGGGCAAGAATAGTTTCTTCCCCGGCACCGCCCACCAGACGGTCGATATTGGCACGCAAAGTTACCCGGGCGATAGCCTGCAACTGGATGCCGTTCTTTGCCATAGCCGTTACGCAAGGTGTTTCAATAACCTTGGGGTTGACGCTCATTTTTACCGCTTCAAGCACATTCCGCCCCGCCAGGTCAATGGCCGTGGCTCGCTGAAATGTAAGCGTTATTGCCGCTTTATCGGCTGCCACCAGAGCGTGAACCACCCGGAACACATTCCCGCCCGCCAAATAGTGGGCTTCCAGCGACTGGGAATCGACTTCCAGTCCGGCTTTTTTACTCTGGATCATCGCATTGAGAATCACTGCCGGAGGAACCCGCCGCAACCGCATACCCACCAGTGAAAATACGCTTATCCGTACTCCGGAAAAGACCGCTGCGATCCAGAGCGGTATGGGAATTACCACAACAAAAATGATCAATACAGCTATAAGTATTATCAATGCTGTCACCAACGCTGTAACGGTAAAATTATCAGCCGCTGCGGCAGCGAACATGACAAAGTTCAATAAATTATTCATTTTCAAAAATTCTCCCAACCTGAATTATTCAGCTTTTTTATTTTCAAATCTGCCTTCCCGGAAAGCCTGTGCCAAAGCCAGCGGCACCTGGGCTTCCATAGCGATCAACTGGGCACGCATTTCGCTGATGCGGGCTTTCATTTCCTGTTCGCTGGCGACAGCCATGGCTCGGCGTTCTTCGGCTTTGGCTTGAGCAATATTTTTGTCGGCATTAGCTTGATCGGTCTGAAGCTGGGCTCCGATATTTTTACCGATGTTCACATCAGCTATATCAATGGAAAGGATCTCAAATGCCGTACCGGAGTCCAAACCTTTGGCAAGCACGGTTTTGGATATCTGGTCAGGATTTTCCAACACCTTTTTGTGGTGATCGGTGGAACCGATGGTTGTCACGATACCTTCGCCCACCCGGGCAAGAATGGTTTCTTCTCCGGCACCACCAATCAAACGGTCAAGGTTGGTTCGCACCGTTACCCGGGCAATGGCTTTGACCTGGATACCATCTTTGGCAACAGCGGCAACTTCAGGGGTTTCAATAACTTTGGGGTTGACACTCATCTTTACGGCTTCCAGAACATCCCGTCCCGCCAGGTCAATGGCAGTAGCGCGCTGGATGGATAGATCCATATTCGCCTTATCGGCAGCCACCAGAGCGGCAACCACTCTTGCAACATTGCCGCCCGCCAGATAGTGTGCTTCCAGTGTATCGGCTCTTACATCGATCCCGGCTTTGCGTACCTGAATGAGTGCATCCACGATCTCTGCGGGGGGCACCCGCCGCAACCGCATCCCCACCAGTGCAAAAATCCCCACCGGTACGCCGGAAAACATAGCTGCGATCCAGTGCCGTACCGGTATCATATAGATTATCAAGCCCAGCACAATAACTGCAATAATCAGCAGTATGATCAGACCGATAACTCCCAGACTGCCGCTGTCGGCAGCTGCCAGCAAGATGTTTGAGCTCATAAAACTCTCCTTTATATTAGGTTTAGTTTAAGTTTATTTTATTTCAGGAGCCTTGCCATTGTAGGGGTAAGGCAGCAAATCCATTTTACACTCATCCGTGCTTTCGCACAACGCTTGAGCAATGGTATAGACATAGCGGAAATTATCCGAACTTACCGCATGCAAAAAGAGCATCAGCGACGCATATTTCAACACCGCTCTGGGGTCGTTCCAGAAGTCCCCGGTCTGCAACTTGTTCACCCGGTCGACCTGCCAGTCATTTTCCGGTGAAATCATTTCGCCAGCCTGATTTATCACGGCAAAGCGTCCATTCACCCGCACCAGCCCCAGCTCAAGCCCGGCATCGATCCCGGCAAGCAATGCCAGTGTGCAAAGCATTATATCCGATCCCAAACGATCTTCCAATATGGGGCCTATACAATAATTTTCCGGCTCTAAAAGCTCATCTTCCGGCGGCAGAGCAAAGTTGTTCCGCGCCATAAAGTTGCCCAGTTCTGCAATATTTTTTATATTGTTGTTGCCGGCTGTAAGCATAAACATTTGCAGCATTTCCAACAGCAGCTGGGGTGTATCACGGTCAAAGTAGAGCAAGTGCAGCTCAATAAGTCCTTCGATGATGTCTATTTCTTCACCGGCAATCTTTTTCAAAAAATCCCGACGGCGGTTCCGCAGCAGAATGATCGTTTCCAACTGCTGGATGCGCTTGCGCAAAACTTTGTTATCCGCTTCCTGAAACTCGCACAGCAGCGGCATAAGATCGCCTTCGTATTTAAGCAATTCGGCCATAACACTTACGGCAATATTTTCATCGGGATCATCCAGAAGAGTGATCAGGCTCTGCAACTTGTTACGGGTCATAAAAAATTAATTACTTTTTAAAGCTGTTTTCAGTGCCTTCACGCAGACGCTTGATATTGCTGCGGTGAGTCCAAACCGCCACAGCGGCAAGCAACGCAAAAAATATCACCACTGCCCATCCGGGAAAAGCCGCAACTTTGAGCCAGCAGAGAACCAGGCACCACACCGGCAGCGAAATCGCCCCCAGAATACTGCCCAGCGATACATAACCTGAAATCTTGAAAATCACCAGCCAGGTCAGAAATGCCGCCACTGCCGGTAAAGGAGCAATTGCCGCCACTCCTCCGACCGCCGTAGCGATCCCCTTGCCGCCTTTGAAGCCCAGAAAGCAGGTAAACATGTGCCCCAAAACTACCGCAAAAATCATGGCAAGTTCGCCCAATCCCCACGCCGGAACCGGCACAATACCTTTGCTGACAAGCATTTTCAATGCCAGCACCGGCAGCAGACCTTTGCAGAAATCCAATGCAAAACAAATCTTGCCCGCCAGCGGACTGACCGCCCGGGTCACATTGGTTGCCCCGATATTGCCGGAGCCGACAGTGCGTATATCGATACCTTTAAGTTTGCCGATAATAAAGCCGCAAGGTATGGAACCGATCAGGTAGCCGACAATAGCTATCGAACCGAAAACTGTTATTTGCTCAAGAATATTCATAAAATCACCTTGTAATTTTGTTTTTTTTGCGTATTGTATATACAATATATACACAATATTGAGTTTTGCAAATGAAAGAATATAACTAAATGAGTGATTTTTATGCTGATCTGATCGTGGCTTCCGGCGAACATTGTGCCGATATGCTTTATATAACCCGTCTGAATCTGCCCGACGACTTTATCTATCTGGGGTTGCCCGATAAAAAAATCGCCATCGTTTCCGATCTGGAATATGACCGCTCTTCGGCAACTTGCCCCGATTATTTGAGTGTTCGCAACCGCAATGAATTCGGCGAACCATGCAAAACTGTTGAACTTATCAAACGATTACAGAAAGCATACAACATTACCGGCTTCCGGGTGCCGTACAGCTTCCCTGCCGGACTGGCGGAACTGCTCAAAAAAGCGAACATCCCCTGCCGGGCGGAAGAAAAAAGTTTCTTTCCGCAACGCAATGTCAAAGACTCTTACGAAATAGCCTGTATCGAAAAAGCTATGCAGGTAAACGAACAAGCTATGCAGAAAGCCTTTGATGCCATCGCCGATTGTTCCATTGGCAAGGATAATGTGCTTATTTATGAAAATAAGCCGTTTACCAGCGAAAAACTCCGCAGCATTATCGACAGCACCCTTGCTGCCCACGACGCCGTCGGTGCCGGAACCATCGCTGCCGGGGGCACTCAAAGCAGCATGCCACATTGCCGGGGCGAAGGAGCTATCTATGCCCATACGCCCATAGTTATAGATGTATTCCCCAGAATGAACGATACCGGGTACTTTGGCGATCTTACCCGCACCGTAGTCAAGGGCAAAGCTCCGGAGATCGTCAAAAAGGCATTTGATGCTGTAAAGACAGTCCGGGATGAGTGCAAAGCCATGCTCCACGCCGGAATGGCGGGCAGCGTACCTTATGACCACGCACTTGAGCGGTTGACCGCTTTGGGCTTCCCCACCGGCAGCAGCGAAAAAGGCTTTTACGGTTTTTTCCACGGTCTTGGTCATGGAGTGGGGTTGGAGATCCACGAAGAACCCCGCCTCTCGCGCAAAGTAACGCACCTGCTGCAAACTGGCGAAGTCGTAACAGTGGAGCCGGGAGTGTATTACCCCGAATGGGGCGGTATAAGACTGGAAGATCTGGTGGTCATACAGGAAAATGATTGCAGATGTTTAACCCAAATCGATACCTTCCTTGAGATAGAATAATGAGTTATGCCGGTAAAAAAGTAGTCGTCGCCCTCTCCGGCGGCGTGGATTCCTGTGCAGCAGCCCTGCTGGCAAAAGAAGCCGGTTGCGAAGTCATTGCCGCCACCCTTGATCTTGCCCCCGCCGAACCGGAGTGGCACGCCGCATGGGGTTGCGGCGGCGAAGATAAAGCGATTGTGGAAAATGTGGCAAAGCAGCTGGGGATAAAGCATGTATTTATTAACGGAGCAAGAGCCTTTGAAGAAAAGGTATTGAAAAATTGTTTTGAAGTTTACAAAAACGGTAAAACCCCCAATCCCTGTGTATTGTGCAACCCGTTGATCAAATTCGGGCTTTTGATAGATTATGCCAAAAGTATCGGAGCTGAAGCGTTGCTGACCGGGCATTACGCAAAGTTTTCCGGAGATAAACTTATACTCCGGGGCGATGACCCTAAAAAAGATCAAAGCTATTTTCTCTACCGACTGGAGCGTTCCATGTTGGATTTTATTGATTTTCCGGTAGGTTCTCTGCAAAAAAGTCAAGTCCGCAGCATGGTGGCTGCCGCCAATATCAGCGTGGCACACCGCCCGGACAGTCAGGATGCCTGTTTTGTTTTTCCCGGCGAAACTTTTGCCGATACATTGTTCCGGCGATTCAACGGCAAGGCGGCCCCCGGCAGCTTTATTTATCAAGGCAAAACGGTGGGCAGACACCTTGGGATCCACCGCTGTACCATCGGTCAGCGGAAAGGGTTGAATGTGGCATTAGGGGTACCTGCCTATGTAAAAAGCATCGACCCGGCAAGCTGCAATGTGGAACTGGTTACCGACCAGACACTGCTGGAAAAATCGGAGTTTGAAATAACTGATGCAAATTTCCAAACGCCAGTGATCCCCGACGAAAATGAAGAGTTGCTTATTCAAATAAGATACCGCACTCCCCCTGTTCCCGGCAGATTGCTCAAACTTGACGAAAATCAATACAAAATAGTTCTGCAAACGCCGGTGCGGGCGATCACCCCCGGACAATCCGCTGTGATCTACCGCGGCAACACTCTGCTCGGCGGCGGGATCATCCAGTAAACAGATCCGGTCGTATTGTAAAACGCTCCGGGCAAACTTTCAAATTCACGGAAACATATAACAATCAGTTCAAAGTGTAAGTTTTTATGCAAACAGATATTTTCAATGCCGATAATACTCTTTTACAGTCCGATTCAAGGTTCATCGATTACAATATACTGACCAGCAGTAAGGGTTCGCTTTATATCAAAACGCTGATCCCCATTGTGGATGTGGTATCGGTTTGGACTCCATCCATGCTGAGCCTTCCCCCTGCCCGGCTGCCCTGGAAAGCGGAGTTTGCCTGCGGTGCAAACACTTCTTACCCCATGTTTGTTTTTCTTGACAGCCGTTATAATGCAGCTTATGCCGTGGGGTTGACCAATGTTATTGACGATTGCCAGTGTTCAGCAAAAATGAATCAGGCACTTTGCAGTTACGAAATCGTGTTCCACATAGCAGTTACCGCCGAAACCGAACCTTTTGAAATATTTTTTGATGACTCGCATTTGCCCATAGCTGATGTTTTACAGCTTTACCGCAATAAAATCATGCCGCAACTCCCCGTCTATCCTGCCGGAGCGTGGGAGAGTGTGTACTGCACATGGTATGCGGTACACGCCGCTGTAACTTGCGAATATTTACGCAACAACGCTGCCGAAGCCGCCCGGCTGGGCTTTGGCACATTTATTGTAGATGACGGTTGGTGTTTCAGCGAAAGCAAACGGGTCACTCCGGAAACGCTGCCGGACTGGTACCGGGATATCGGCGATTGGCAGCTTTCGGAACAAAAACTCCCGGAAATGAAAAAGATCGTTGCCGAAGCTCAAAAACTGGGTTTGAACTATATGTTCTGGGTGGCACCGTTTTTTGCCGGACGCCGCAGCCGACTTGCAGGTTCAGTCAAGAAATATCTGACCGGACTCCACGAAGGTCAACGCATTATTGATCCGGAAGATAAGGCTGCCATGGAAGAAGTGACTGCTGATCTTTTGAAAATCCTTGCCGGTATGCAGCTTGACGGCTTGAAGATCGACTTTCTTGATACAGTTCTCCCCGATGTAAACGCTCCCCGCAGCCGCAGTGCCGGAAAATATGTGGAAAATCTGGTAAAGCAGATCCGCAAATATAAACCCGACGCCCTCATTGAGTTCCGCCAGAACTATGCCACACCGGCCAATGCGGCACTGGCAACGGCATTCCGGGCGGGGGATGTACCTTTTGACTACATAGACAACTTCAACCGCTGTTTGCAAATCAGATTGCACATGGGCGATAACATTCCGATCCACGCCGACCCGGTCTATTTCAACCGAGCCGAAAGTGTGGAAGCAGTTGGGCGGCACATGATCGCATCATTAGCCGGGGTGCCCATGCTTTCCATGGAGTTAAGCAGTATTTCCGATGAACATAAAAAGGTTATTGCCAACTACATAGCGTTCTACAAAAAACACCAATCGGTATTAAATCACGGCAAATGGAGTTTTGAATTCAGGCAGGGCGTGGCAGTTTACGCCAAAGCAACTCTGGACGATGAAAGTGTGATCATTCTTACCGATGAGCTTTTTGCCGGAAAAGCTTTACAGGAATGCTGCGGAAAGGTAACGATACTGAATATGTCAGGAGCCAATATCCCCCTCAACGGCAAAATATTTAATGCTCAAGGCAACGAACTGCCGGATAACCAACTGCCATCCGGCGGCAGAGTGGAATTGAGTTGCTGAAAAACTGAAAACTCAAAGTTGTATTTTATACAGGCATAAAAAAAGCAGCGATCGCTTTGACCGCTGCTTTTTTGTAATCGCACAACTTATTTGTTGAGAGTGATCTCGAACATGCTGCGGATCTGTTTGCCGACGACTTCGACCGGGTGAGCGGCCAGAGCTTCGCGGGCGGCGATGAGGTTGGGAGCACCGTTGCCGGCTTCTTCCAGCCACTTCTTGGCAAATTCGCCCTGTTCGATGCGACGCAAGGATTCCTTCATGCGGGCCTTAAGTTCGTCGTGAGGCAGGATGAACGGACCATTGCTGTATTCGCCCCATTCGGCGGTGTTGGAAATAACGGTATTCATCTTCTGGATACCGCCTTCGTAGATCAGGTCAACGATCAGCTTGGCTTCGTGGACACATTCAAAGTAAGCCATTTCAGCAGGATAACCGGCTTCGATAAGAGTTTCAAAACCACATTCCATCAGGTCGACCAGACCGCCGCAAATGACGTTCTGTTCGCCGAACAAGTCTTCGTAGGCTTCCTGCTTCATGGTGCATTCCAGCACGCCGGCGCGGGTCAGGCCAAGAGCCTTGGCCATACCCAGAGCGATATCGCGGGCATTGCCGGAAACATTCTGATGCACGCTGATCAGACCGGGAACACCGAAACCTTCCACAAAGCGGCGGCGCACTTCGGTACCGGGGCTCTTGGGAGCGACCATGATCACGTCCACATCAGCAGGAGGATTGATCACATCAAAAGCATAGGCAAAACCGTGGGAGCAGGAGAGAACCTTGCCAGCGGTCAGACCGGCTTTGATTTCGTTGGTGTAAACTGTGCCGTGCATTTCGTCGGGCAGCAGGATGTGGATGATGTCAGCAGCTTTGGCAGCTTCGGCAACGCTCATGACCTGCATACCATCGCGGGTGGCAGCGTCAAAAGATTTGCCGGGACGGATACCGATGATGACCTGCACACCGCAGTCACGCATACAGAGAGCCTGATTGCGGCCCTGGGCACCGTAACCGATAATGGCAACAGTCTTGCCCTGCAACGCATCAAAGGTTGCAGCATTGTCGTGGATAAGTTCCATGATAAAACTTCCTTTTATTTTTTAAGGTTTTATGGGAAAAACATTCCTGTTTTAATATAGTCAAAACAATAAAATATAACCTCGTCAGAGAAAAATGCAAGTAAAAGAGCATTTATTTAGATAAAAAACTTGATTTTACATGCTCTTTGTGCTATATTAAGTGAAACAAATCAAGCGAGTGTAGCAAAACGGTTATGCCCTGGCTTCCCAAGCCAGTCACGCCGGTTCGACTCCGGTCACTCGCTCCATTTTTGGTATTCAAGGCTCGGAAGTGTTACTGCCGGGTCTTTTTTTGAACATTTTTTTCACATTACGGGATCACTATTTTATGGAAGAACTTTTAAGGATCGTTGGTCTGGTCAACACTTATCTCTCGGATTATGTACTTATTACCTTGCTGGTGGGTGCCGGGGTCTACTTTACCATCCGCACCAGATTTGTGCAAGTGCGCTGTTTCGGCGAAGGGTTGCGCAAGGCTTTCGGCAACTTTTCACTGCATGGCAAAAACAGCAAAAACGGCTTGAGTTCTTTTCAGGCACTGGCAACGGCAGTGGCGGCACAGGTGGGTACCGGCAATATCGTCGGAGCTTCCGGTGCGATCCTTATTGGCGGCCCCGGCGCGATCTTCTGGATGTGGCTCATAGCATTTTTCGGAATGGCAACGATTTATGCTGAAGCGGTGCTTGCTCAAAATACCCGCATACAGGATGCTGACGGCGTCTTTCACGGCGGCCCGGTATACTATATCAAAAAGGCTTACCCCAACGCTTTCGGTAAATTTCTGGCAATATTTTTTGCCATAGCATTGACCATTTCGCTGGGTTTTATGGGCTGCATGGTGCAAGCCAACAGTATTGGAGAAACCTGCCGGAACGCATTTAATGTGCCGACCTGGGTGGTGGGGTTGATAATTGCCTCGGTGGCAACATTTATCTTTATCGGCGGGATCAAACGCATTGCCAGCGTTACAGAAAAACTGGTGCCTCTGATGGCGATCATCTACCTTGTCGGCGGTTTGATAATATTAGCTATCCGTATAGAGTACCTGCCCCAGACTTTCGGTTTGATCTTCAAATACGCTTTTTCGCCGGATGCCCTTATTGGCGGCAGCTTAGGTTACGCTCTTAAAGCAGCCATCAGTCAGGGGGTCAAGCGCGGACTCTTTTCCAACGAAGCGGGTATGGGCTCCACGCCCCACGCTCACGCCGCAGCTCATGTGGCAAAGCCCCACGATCAGGGGGTGGTTGCCATGGTGGGAGTCTTTGTGGATACCGCGGTGGTGTTGACCATGACCGCCTTGATCGTTATATCCACGCTCTACACCGGCAATGGCGTGCTGGCCAAAGCCACGGGGGCAAATTATGCAGAAATCCTCGCTGCCAGCGGATTAACTAAAACCAATTTAGTGCAGCACGCAGTGGCAAGTGTCAGCAGCGAAAATATCGGGAATATCTTTGTAGCAGTAAGTTTGTTCTTCTTTGCCTTTTCCACGATCATCAGCTGGAACTATTTCGGCAAAATCAACTTTGAGTATCTCTTCGGCCGCAAAGCGGTGATAATTTACAGCATACTGGCAGTAATTTCAATATTCTGCGGAACTTTGATGAAAAATGATCTGGTCTGGGAACTTCAGGATATGTTCAACCAGCTTATGGTGCTGCCCAACATTCTTGCCTTGCTGGCGCTTGCGCCAATAGTTGCGCTGTCCGCCAAACGCGACAAGTAAAAAATTTTTAATTTTTCCGCAAAAATTTGAAAAATCCTTTTATACGGCTTTTATTCAAGTTTGTATTTGAAAACTCATGTGCTATATTGCTGTCAATAAGAACAGCAAGCAAACAAACTTGAAAGGAGCCTTTTTTATGAAAAAAATCATTATTGTCATGCTGATCCTGTGTGCCGGAGCTTTGGCGTTTTACGGAATCAAATCCTACCGGGAAAATGCCATATATAATCAGCCGGGATTCGCCCACGGCAACGGCCGGTTGGAAGCTACCGAAGTAGCCATAGCTTCCAAACTCTCCGGGCGGTTGGATGCAGTCTATGTCAAAGAAGGCGACTATGTAAAAAAAGGCGACAAACTTGCTCAAATGCAGCTCAATGTGCTGACTGCCGAACTGGCTCAAGCCAAAGCCAAGTATTCGCAGGCAGTCGCCCAGAAAGCTCAATCCCAGGCTCAAGTTGGCGTAAAGCAAAGTGAACTTGCCGCCGCCGAAGCAACTTTGAAGCAGAAGTTCAGCAGCTTTGATGGTGCAAAAAAACGCTTTGAGCGGGCTAAAGAACTGAAGAAAAAGAACGCAATGTCTATCCAGATGTACGAAAATGACGAAACTCATTTTCTGACCACGCAAGCTGACTACACTGCCGCCGCTGCCAATGTGCAGGAATCCAAGGCCGCTTTACAGGCCGCCCAAGCTGAAGTGCTGGCTGCCGAAGCCAATATCCAGAGTGCCAAGGCCCAGATCGACCGGGTACAGGCCGATATTGACGACTCACTTCTGGTTTCTCCGCTGGAAGGCCGCATCCAGTACCGCATTGCCGAACCCGGCGAAGTGCTGAATGCCGGAGGGCGGGTGCTGAATTTGGTGGATCTTACCGATGTATATATGACCTTCTTCCTGCCCGAAGGTACTGCCGGTAAAGTCAAGATCGGTGCCGAAGCACGGATCGTACTCGATGCCATACCCGATACGCCCATACCGGCAACCATCAGCTTTGTTTCCAGCGTGGCACAGTTCACGCCCAAAACCGTGGAAACCAAGATCGAACGGCAGAAACTCATGTTCCGGGTCAAAGCCAAGATCGCCCCGGAACTGCTGAAAAAGTATATAGATTATGTCAAGACCGGGCTGCCCGGCGAAGCGTGGGTCAAAATCAACCCCGATGCCAAATGGCCGGAATTTCTCCAGCTTAAAAGTGAAAGAAAGTCGGCAAAATAATGAAGCAGTCAAGTGTTGAACAGAAAATTGCTGTCAAACTTGAGCATGTAAGTTTTTCTTACGGCAAAACCCTGGCTCTCAATGACTTTTCTCTGGAGATAGCCTCCGGCAGACTGGTGGGTCTGATCGGCCCCGACGGCGTGGGCAAATCCACTATGCTCTCGCTGATAACCGGAGCCAGAGCCATGCAGAACACCGGCACCATTGAAGTTCTCAATGGCGATATGCGTTCCAAAGCACACCGCGACCGGGTCTGTCCAAAGATCGCCTACATGCCGCAAGGGTTGGGTAAAAATCTCTATTTTACCTTGACAGTAGAAGAAAATCTGCAATTTTTCGGCAAACTTTTCGGTCATAACGCCGAAGAGCGCCGCCAGCGTATCGACCACCTTACCCGCAGTACGGGGCTGTATAACTTTCTCGACCGCCCCGCCGGTAAGCTCTCCGGGGGTATGAAGCAGAAATTAGGTTTGTGCTGTGCGTTGATCCACGACCCCGATCTGCTGGTATTGGACGAACCCACCACCGGGGTCGACCCGCTGGCAAGACGCCAATTCTGGGATCTGGTGGATAGTGTCCGTGCCTTGCAGCCGGGTATGACCGTGATCGTGGCAACCGCCTATATGGATGAAGCTCAAAGGTTTGAGTGGCTTATAGCTATGGATGAAGGCAAAATTCTTGATACCGGCACCCCCGCAGAGATTTTTGCCAAGACCAAATGCGACAATCTGGATGATGCTTTTATCCAGCTTTTGCCAGCGGAAAAACGCTCCGGCCACACCAAGCTCACAGTGCCGCCCTTATCAGATCAGGATGCCAATGTTATTGCCATTGCTGCCGATGGTTTGACCAAGCGTTTCGGCAGTTTTACTGCGGTGGATCATGTGTCGTTCAAGATCCGCAAAGGGGAGATCTTCGGATTTCTCGGCTCCAACGGCTGCGGCAAAACCACCACCATGCGGATGTTGACTGGATTGCTTACGCCCACGGAAGGGACAGCGGAACTTTTCGGCAATCCCATTGAGGCTGAAAGCATGGAAACACGGCTCAAGCTCGGCTACATGACCCAGCTCTTTTCACTTTACAACGAGCTGACCATCAGACAGAATCTTCTGCTTTACGCCCGGCTTTACCGCATCAAAGAAAGCGAAGTCCATGCCAGAGTAAACGAAATGATGGAGCGTTTCCAGCTGGTGCCATACGCCAACGATACTCCGGCGGCACTGCCTTTGGGGATCAAGCAACGGTTGAGTCTGGCGGCGGCAGTGATCCATCACCCGCAGATACTTATTCTGGACGAACCGACTTCCGGCGTGGACCCGGTGGCACGGGATCTGTTTTGGGAAATGATCATTGAACTCTCCCGCAAAGACGGCGTAACGATCTTTATAACCACTCATTTTATGAACGAAGCCGAACGCTGCGACCGCATATCGCTTATGCACGCCGGTCGTTCGCTGGCGTGCGATACGCCGCAAAATCTGGTCAAAGAACGCAACATGCCAACTCTGGAGGCAGCATTCATTGATTATCTGGAAGCAGCCGACCCGGCATCCAAAGAAAAAATTTCTCTGGAAAAAAGTGCCGATCCCGACAGCAACACCCCGGCAAAACGCAAATCTCTGTGGAAAAGATTTGCCGAAAGCAATCACCCAAAATTCAGTATCCAGCGGGTGCTTTGCTGCTGCTGGCGGGAGAGTCTGGAGCTTATGCGTGACCCCATACGGGCAACGCTGGCGATTTTCGGAGCTTTGCTGCTGATGCTGGTAATGGGCTTTGGTATAAGTATGGATGTGGAAGACTTATCCTTTGCCGTGCTTGACCGGGATGGCAGCGGTTTGAGCAAAAATTACGCTCTGAATATAGCCGGATCACGCTACTTTATAGAGCAAAAGCCCATCAAAGATTACGATGATCTGGAAAAACGCCTCCGCAGCGGCGATTTGAGTCTGGCCATTGAAATACCGCCAAATTTCGGTAAAGACCTGCAAGCGGGCAAATCTCCGCAGGTGGCATTTTTTATAGATGGTGCCATGCCCTCCCGGGCGGAAACGGTCAACGGCTATGTAAAGAGTCTGCACAATCAATGGTTGCAGGAACAAGCCAGAGAACACGCCACGGCAGTTCCGGCAAGTTCAACCAGCTGTACGGTGGAGACCCGCTACCGCTACAACCCGGATGTTTTGAGCTTACCGGCAATGGTTCCGGCGGTGATTCCATTATTGTTGATGATGATCCCGGCGATTCTGGCAGCGTTGGCGGTGGTGCGGGAAAAAGAGATGGGCTCCATCATAAATTTGTATGTTACGCCCCTTACCCGCAGCGAATTTCTTATTGGTAAACAGATGCCCTATGTGCTGTTTTCCATATTAAGTTCGCTGATGCTTATAGCTATGGCGGTAACGATTTTTGATGTGCCGGTCAAGGGCAGTGTGCTGGTACTGCTTATATCGCTGGTGCTTTACAGCATGTGTTCCACCGGCTTCGGATTGCTGGCGTCGTCAGTGACCCGCAGTCAGATAGCGGTTATATTTATGACCATGCTGGGGACTATGCTCCCGGCGGTACAGTTCTGCGGTATGATCGACCCGGTGACCAGTCAGGAAGGTGCGGGGCGGGTGATCGGTACACTCTATCCCACAACTTACATGCTCCTGATCAGCCGGGGCGTTTTCAATAAAGCTCTGGGCTTCCGGGAGCTTTATCCGGAGTTGCTGGCACTTTTGATAACCGTACCCATAGTTATCGGCTGTGGAGTAATGCTTTTGAAAAAACAGGAAAAATAAGATGATGCAAACCTTGAAAAACATATTTTTTCTGGGCGTAAAAGAGCTGCGTGGACTCTTCCGGGACTACATACTGTTGATCTTGATCGTTTACAGTTTTTCGCTGGGTATCTACATAACCGGCAATGCCACCAATGATACCATTACCAATGCGGCGATCGCCATTGTGGACGAAGATCACTCCCAACTTTCGGAAAGACTCTTTGACGCATTCTTCCCGCCCATGTTCCGCCACGCCGATGAAATCAAACTTGAGGAGATCGACCCGGCAATGGATGCCGGGAAATACACCTTTGTATTAGTGATCCCCAGCGAGTTTGAAAAAGATGTGCTTGCCGGCAGAACGCCCACCATTCAGCTCAATATTGATGCTACACGCATGTCGCAGGCCTTTTCCGGCGGCGGATACATCCAGCAGATAATCAATAAAGAAGTCACAAGCTACCTTAAATCAAGCACCCCGACTGCCCTGCCCGTGGAAACAGTCGTCCGGAACCGCTACAACGCCAACTTGACCCAAAGCTGGTTCAAAGCCGTTATGCAATTAGTCAGCAATATAACCATGCTGGCGATCATCCTGACCGGTGCCGCTTTGATCCGCGAGCGGGAAAACGGCACTTTGGAACACTTGCTGGTAATGCCGGTAACAGCCTTTGAGATCATGTTTTCCAAAGTGTGGTCAATGCTGCTGGTGGTTTTGATCGCCTCGCTGGTTTCGCTGGTGGTGGTCATTATGCAAATGATGCATGTGCCGGTCAACGGTTCGGTGTGGCTCTTCGGCTGCGGGGTGGCATTGCATTTGTTTGCGGTTACTTCGCTGGGTATTTTTCTGGCATGTGTGGCACAAAATATGCCCCAGCTGGGAATGCTTCTGATATTGGTGTTGCTGCCAATGCAGATGCTTTCCGGCGGCTCAACGCCCATGGAAAGTATGCCTGTGTGGGTGCAGAAAGTTATGCAGATAGCCCCCACCACCCATTTTGTAGAGTTCTGTCAGGCAATTTTGTTCCGCGGAGCCGGGATCGAAGTGGTGTGGAAGCCGTTTTTGAAGCTCTTTATTATAGGCGCAGTGCTGTTTGCCTTTTCGCTGGCAAGATTCCGCAAAAGCGTAGCCCAATAAGGCATGTTTCCGGGGCAAAAACCAACAGCGGTCAAGCCCCGGAATACACCTGCAATGTATGCTTAAAACTGCAAAACCCCCGAAAAATCAGTTTTTTTCAAAAAATAAGTAGATTTTCACAATAAAAATCCTTGCCTTTTGTCAAAATAGTGTTATATTAAATAACATGTTACGATCAATAAGATCGTCCAATGCAGCCCCGTGGTGTAATGGTAGCACAAGTGATTCTGGTTCATTTTGTTGAGGTTCGAATCCTTACGGGGCTGCCATTTTTTTGCTTCATATCGTGGTCTATCTCGTGCCTTTGCTGCTTTACTTACTCGGTCACATACGGGGGTATGCTCCCTCGTGCGTGCATTGCAAAAACACGACATAGACTCACGCTATTTCGCAAAACTTTTTGTTACGAATACTCTTTTTTCTTACTGTTTTGCTACGGCAGGGCTGACGCCATGCCGTAAGGATTTTTTTTAAGAGGTTTCCTTCCGTTACTCGCCCCTCCTGGGGGGCTCCGTTACTCAGGCTCGCTATCGCGTCGAATCCTGCTTGTCATGGCGTAGCCCGTAAAGCGAAGACGGACAAAGGCTTTGCTTCGTACCGCACCAGCGGTGCTTCATACATTGCAGCAATGCTGCAATGTGCTTCATGCGGCATAAGCCGCGCTTCATTTATCTTCCAGCATTTACAGACTTGGCACGGCGCAGCAAAGCGAAGAACGGCTGAAGCACTATTTATGAAGCAAGCTCATTAAATTAAGAATAGCTCTTTCGGTCGATAAATTATTTGCTTTTTACTTGTTTACTGCTATTTTATGTTCAACTTGAAATTTATTTATGAAAGATTTTTTATGAACATCCGGAATTTTTGCGACAGCGATTGGCAATCTTTGCTTGCACTTTACAATCAAATAATGCAGCACGATCAAATAGATGAACTCTTTTTTGTTCAGCATTTATTACTCAATCCCAACATTACGCCGGAAAATATATTTATATTGGAAGATGATGCCGCCATCGTTGGCTGGACTGTCGGCATGACTATCCAAAAAGCTCTTGATTGCTGGAGTGTTTTGCCGGAAAAGAACCGGAATACCGGTTTTATTATGCCGCCTGTTGCTTTTGAGCTTGACACTGCTTTGCAGCTTATCGCCGCTGCGGAAAAATTTCTTGCAGCTCAAGGCTGTACCCGGATCCGTTGCGGTCTGCCCGGTTATACGCTTTGGCCCAACGGCATTGATAAGTCTGTTTATCCGCTTTTACATGAGGCTTTTGAGCTTTCCGGATACACTATTGCCGGATACAGTCACTCCATGGAGCGGAGCTTGGAAAATTACTCCATGCCCCTTGAGTATCAGCAGCGGATCGCTGAACTTGCCCAAGATGGTATTGTGATCAAAACTGCTGATGTGTTGGATATTCTGCCATTACGGAAAATGCTTGAACATTCTGCTCCGCAATGGATGCACCTGATTTGCCGCAAAGCCGAACAGAATAAACTTCATGAAATGATCGTTGTCCGCAAAGGCGATGAAATTCTCGGCTGCTGTCAGTACAACTATTTCGGTATGGTTGACCGGATCGGACCTTTCCGGGTGGCAGACAGCATGAAAGGCAGAGGAATCGGTACTTTGATGATCGCACGACTTTTGGAAATAATGGCTCAAAAAAATATAAAACACGCATGGTTTGCATCGTGTGTAAAAGATCTTGTTTATTTTTATGGGAAAAACGGATTGCAGGTCTTCCGCAAAAAATCTGTTTTGGTAAAGGAGTTGTAATCAATGGATATTGAAAAAATTGACCGTTATATGGCACGCACAAAGATCGATTGCTCTGATATTAAATTTTATGATCCCCGCAAAGGCGGATTTTCTGTGGAGGGGCTCTACTGGTTTGATTCGGAAAAATGTTATCGCCGTTTTCCAGCGGCGGCAGAAGGCAAAGTTACGCCTCCGGTCTGGGCTTTATCCTGCTGTACTGCCGGCGGGCAGATACGCTTTGCCACCGACAGTCGGCGTATTGTTATTTCGGCCAAAAGTCTTAACTGCAAAGTTTCGGCAACCATGGCGGAAACCGGCCGCAGCGGCTTTGACCTTTATTGCGGAACTCCCGGCAAGGATGAAGAGTTCTGGAACACCGTCCGTCCCGACCCCGGCGAATTGGAGTTTACCGATCAACCTTTCAAGGTCGAAGAGAAAAAAATGCGGCAGTTCCGGCTTGATCTGCCTTTATATAACGGTGTGGAAGAGCTGTTTATCGGCTTGGAAAAAGATGCTCTTATCCAGTCGCCGGTACCTCTGCGGAGCCAACGACCTGTTGTAATTTACGGCACCAGCATCACCCAGGGCGGCTGTGCCTCCCGCCCCGGCAGTGCCTTTACCAATATCTTGAGCCGGAATTTGGAAATGGAATTCCTCAACTTCGGTTTTTCCGGCAATGGTCAGAATCACCCGGAAGTGGCAGAAGTTCTTACTGAAATAAAAAATCCTGCCCTGTTTATTTTAGACAGCGAAGCCAACAGTATTTCGGCAGAAAAGGTCAATGAGCGAGTGCCCCGTTTTCTGGATATTATCCGCAAGGCGTACCCCACGGTACCTATTCTGGTTTTAAGCAAGATACCCTACGGCAAACGCTATACCTTGGAGCTGCCCAGCTTGAAAGCGGAATTCCGAACTATCGTGGAGCAAAGACAAGCTCTCGGAGATAAAAATATCTATTTTGCTGACGGCAGCGAGTTCTTTGACACCAGCGATTACAGCGAAAACACTGTCGATGGAGCCCACCCCACCGACCGGGGATTTTTCCAGATGGCAAAAGCTCTGGAACCAATTTTGTGGCAAATACTGCAATAAGTTTTGGCTCTGTTCCCAATACGGGTAGGTCAGTAAAAATCTTTATGATCAACTTTTGTATTGGAACTTTTTTAAAACTTGAATGGCATTTATCTATTTGCAGAGCAAATAGATAAATGCCGGGAAAAGGTTTGGGAAAAGGGGGTGGAGT
>JAZMZK010000054.1:0-17554 GCA_045585955.1 Victivallaceae bacterium | reverse complement strand
GTAAAATTCAGGCGGCTACCTGTAAGGTAACCGCCTGAAATTTGCTGTGCTTGTTCTTTTGCAAGGCGCCACGAAATGCGCCGTTTCTTTGTCAGCTGCGACCGCTATCACCAGGTCTGCCCCTGCTTCTCAAAATATGCCGCCACATGAGGCACGATCGGTTTGATAAGTTTTTTGATGGCCTGGGCATATTCCCGGATCTCGACCTGGGCGTGTTCACTGTCGCGCAATTCAAGGAAGTGCAGCAGGTTGGAAAGATCGACCGTTCCCCAGAAAGTCACCATCATATTCTGCGGCAGCACTCCCCGTGCCTGTTCACGGCAAACGCCGCCATCAAGCAGCTTGTTGTAAAGCGCAAGACTCTCTTCGTTGTGCTTGCGGATAGCTTCCACCAGTTCGGGGGCTTTGAAATCTTCATCCACATAAGAGGCCTGCCGGTTGTTGGTGCTCTGCTTGCGCAGCTGAACCGGGTTGAAACACTCAAGGTCGATTTCGGTGTAGCGGCGGGAGATCTCGTTGTAGCTCCAGGTGCGGTGCCGGTGCCACTGGCCACGAACAAAGAGCGGACAATGGATGCTGAAAGTAAAGACCAGATGCTCCAGCGGACTGGTGTGACGGTTGGCAATAAGATACTCCATAAGCGCTTCGTCGCGGGCGTCGATCTCGGTCTTGATCTTGCCGAAACTGACTCTGGCGGCGTTGACGATGGTAGCTTCGCTGCCCAGATGGTCGATCAAACCGACCCAACCCTGACCATCAAGAACTTTAACATGATTTTCCGGCGGAATATTAAGGTGTTGCTGCATTGTGTAAAACCTTTCCTGATATAATATAAAATTTTTTTGTCAACAGAGAAATTTACACCGCCGACCGCCAAAATCAAATAATTTTATCAAATTCTTGTTAAAATTTATGCCATTGTTCTTCACCCAAACAACACAAATCGTTCAGTAACTTATCGGCAATGCTTTTTCAGCAGCTCCTTTGCCTTGCTCCGGAATTCGGCAGGCAGGGCGGAATTGTTGCTGTTTTTCATCACTTTTTCTTTGTATTCTTGCAGAAAATTTGCGATTTCGGGAATATTGGATTTTTCTTCCAGCTTCATTAAATAGCGTATATCGTCCACGCCTTGCTGCAATGCCAGCATACGGATCGACGGTACACACAAATCATCTGCACGGTAGGTCAATTCACCCCGTGGGGAAACTTTCCAATCCACCGCTCCCGGCTGTCCCCACGGATTGGCTGTGAATTGGTAAAAACCGAGTGTATCAAAGCCGTTCAGGTATACCCGCCAGGGATGCAAGTGGAAATAGGTGTGCAGATTTTCCCGGATACTGGTATTGCATTCGTACATACCGGTTTTCACACCGGGAGTGCTGTTCATATGTTTGATATGTTCCAGGTGTTCAGAACTTCCCAGCAACAGCCAGTGATAAAAATGTTCCGAAAGATAAGGCTCATAAGGGGTGATTTTTTCCACTGTGTAACCGAAATTCAGCGGACCCCAGGTCATCATCAATCGTGCATCCGGCACTGCTTCTTTAGCAAGTCTGACCATTGTCAGATACTCTTTTTCGTATTTGATACGGGGTTCATCGACCATTTCGTAAGATACATCTGTTGGAGCTATCCCGCAGTCAGAGATAACTTTGCATACTGTCTTGAAGTAGTTTTTCCAGCAATTTTCCCACTCGGGAGTAAATACTTTTATGCTTTTCGGCAGTGCCGTGCGTTTGAAGACATCATATACGCTGTAACCCACCATAAAGCGGGGTTTATCTTTACGGACAGCTGTTTGAAAATACTTTTTGTATTGCTCGATAATTTTTACTGCCGCCGGAGCTTTACTGCTTAAAATATTGCCTTTTTCATCGAATTTGAACGGAAAGTAAAAACTGGATACCAGCAGAATTGGTTGACCAAGCCGTTGGAACTTGTTCACATAATCCTGCGATATACCCTGCCAGAACATATTGGCAGGCATAGGATCAGGTAAAGTTATATCCATAATTTCCAATTCAAGAGGATAATCTTTCAGGGCTCCGCTGTACTGGTTGCGCTTGAAATTTGCCCATTCGTTCAGCGGAATTATCCGCAAAGAGCCCGTATATTTGCCGGCTGCCGCCCCGTGGCAATCAAATTCCACAAAGATTATCCCCGTGCTGTGGGCAGGTATGGTAATGACTTTTGCCTGATTCATTTCCGGCAGCGGGTCATAGATCATACCGGGAACTTTGCCATTGCTGTCTTTGATAATAAGTGCTTCCCGGTAAATAATATTTTTACAGGGAAAATTTCCCGTGAGTCCGGTAGTTTCCGCACTGTTGAAATTATTTTTATCCTTATGCACCACCACCCGGTAAGCTGCCGGTTTGCCAGTCCGGTTCATAACAGCCAGAGGCAGGTAAATTGTTTCGTTACGGGCAGCCGCAAGTTTGATGGTTTTTTTTATCAACTGCCCGGGGGTAATTTCCAGCGGATGGGAAAAGTTGCTGTTCAGATCCAGCCTGGCAGCAAGAAAAACTTCTTTGCCAAGCCGGGCAGAATTGATTTGCTTTTGGAGTGTAACAAATTCAGCGACCGCCTGACCGGGATCGTTATTCTCTGATGTACTGAACTTTTTGACTTCGTCAACTAATTCATCCGGTACATTTTTCAAACCTGCTGCTGATCTTTCCCGATAGGATCTTACACTGCCGAAAATCAGCGTGCCAAAGTTTTCCACATCTCTGAAATTGCCCCTGACCGAAGGGAAGGTGTAGGATTTTTTATTACACTGTATACCGATATTGAACCCAACGCTGCCGCCGTCAGCAACTTTGGGGCCGGTACCCAGCAGCTGCCAGGGGATTACAAAGGAGAATTTGCGTTTATTATCTTCAAGCGTTTCGCATTTGCCCTGCCATTGCTCAAACATACCTGTATTGCTGCCGGCACGGTAAAATCTGCCTCCGCCGCTGGCAAGAGCAAACTGCGTAAATCCACGGTCTGCTGACAAGGGGGCAAAAAAGAGTTCTACTACATCATCCTGCCAGATTTCAGTGCCATTTCGGGAGACAGTTGTTAAATTGGCAGCCGCGGGCGGCAGGGTTACTGCAAACCGGATATTTTTTTCATCGGCAGAACTTTCCACTGCCAGGGGCAGTTGGTTTTTGTGCCTGTACCCGGGTAAACTCAATTCTGTGGTGCCCGGCAGCACTAACGCAGGGCGGATTTTTTCCGGCGCAACTTTGCTCACGCTGACGCCGGAAGTTATGGTGTTGCGTTTGATTACCCTGATATTATCCAGCAGGACATATTTGCCGATCAACTGATTTTTTTGCTTGCCGTTGGCCCAGAATTGAAAATTCAAAGTGGCAAACCGGGTATCCCGGCCGGTTCTGAAAGAACCTTTGACCCTGGTCCAGCTATCCGTTTCACCTTTTGCCGAACCGGGAGTGGGACGGATATTGCGCCCTGCCCAGAGCTTTTCGCGTCCGCAAGCCTTATTGTAGAGCGTAGCCCATAAAGCTATCCTGGAGTTGCCTTTGATTTCAAAGCTGAAATCATAGCTTGAATCCGGTTCCACGGGAAAACCCATAGTTTCGCCGGTTTTTCCCATATAGAGCATACAATTTAACTGGTTACTCTTATTTAAGGCAGTTATCTGCATACGCAAGCAGCGATTCCAGCTTAAATGTTCAGTTTCCAACGATAATTTCACTTTGCCGTGTGTTTGTTGGAGTACTGCTTCGCCGATAAGAGCAGGGGCATCAAAAGCCCCGTTTTTCAGCAGGTTCTGTGCCGGAGAAACTATATATGCCAATAAAAACAGTACAGATATGATTTTTTTATTCATAAATTATTATCCTCTTGATTGGGGTGTCGGGAGCACTTTATAAAAAGCCCCGGTTAAAGTCACCATTCCGGGCGGGATTTTCTTCGGCATCACCTGCGGATAAGGTGCCGGCAAAAGCCGCTGCCGCAGAAAATGTAACCATTTTATTTTACACCCCATTTCCCCTGGACAGTTTCTGAACTGTCCAAATAATATATCCACCCGCCGTGTCCCTGATTGGAAGTAGCAGGCCAAACACAAAAATCATAATTGGCATCCAGCATAAACTGCCGGGGAACCAGAGCAGCGGCGTGACCATCGGCATAGGTCATATTGGCCATATTATTGTGTGCCATATAAAAATATGCGTTTTTGCTGCCATCGGTCAAATTGACATTGGAAGCCTGTTTTTTCAAATTTTTATCCCACGAATCGCCAAAAATAATGAATCTGCCGGGATCATAAATTCTGCTTAAAGGAATCGTTTGAAAGTTTCCATCGGAAACAGAAAAATATGTGTTTGCACGCATTGATTTGGGAAGTGTCACCAGTCCCCTTGCTCCATAGGTGTAATAAGAGCCGCCGTTTACATCAACTGCATAGTGAAAGGGTGCTGATGATGGACAAACTACCGGAATAGCCTGACTTTTGTCAAATAACCCAACCGAAATGTAAAGCTGGGCAAATCTTCCTGCCCCCATACCGATATATTCGTCGTACATATCTGCATATTGGGTCGCTGCCAAACCGCATTGTTTGAGGTTGCTTAAACAATGTGCAGCTTTGGCTCTTGCCCGGGATGCGGACAATGCCGGCAGGAGCATTGCCGCCAGAATGGCGATAATGGCAATAACCACCAGCAATTCGATCAAAGTAAACGATTTTGCCGCAGATTTTCTGTTTTTCACTGTCATTTTTTTACTCCTTTGATTAAAAATATAAAAAAAATTCACTGCTTTTTTTACTAATTTATTTGCTCAAAAAAACTTGTTACACTATATTATACAGCAGAATATCATTGTTGTCAATATCAAAAAAAAGTCAAAAAATATAACTTTTGTGACATATCGTATGGATAGTGAACAATTTTTCCTTTCGCATATCAGCCGCAAGCATAATTTTCCGCTGCAAATCTATCAGCTGGCTATATACCGCCGCAATAATTATATACTTAACAATCTGCATCCGAACAGCATATTTATCTCATTTGTCTGGAAAACTGAAATTCCGACAAATCTGACCATCAATGGCAGAACGATACGGCTTGATATGCCTTACATGGCAATACTGATCCCCGGCGATACAGTCAGCCTTTCTCCGCAAACGCCGCGTGAAGAAACATTTTTCAGATACAACTGCCCGGTGGAACATATAAAATTTTTCAACTTTGAAAGTTGTTTTTTTCAAATAACTCCGCGAATGGAAAATCTCCGCAGCGAATTGACCCGTTTGCAGGATGCCCTTTCGGTTCCCGGCAATGCCGACCGTATAGATATGCTGGCATTGCAAATGGCACATGAAGCTACGCTCAACAAGCTGGACAACCGCCATCAACCCACACAAACTTTGCCGGATGAACGGATTTTCAAGGTAGCACGCAAGATCGAAATGTATTTTGATACTGAATTTGATATTGATAAAGAGATCCGCCTTGCCGGTCTGGGCAGACGCACATTTTACCGGGAGTGGAACAAATTTTTTGTTGATACACCCAAAAAGTATCTACTGGATCTGCGTTTCAACAAAGCCAAACAACTGTTGATATATACCAAAAAATCCATTACCGAAATCTCCGAATTGTGCGGTTTTGCCAATACAGCATACTTTATTCATTCATTTCGGGAAAACCTTGGTTTGACTCCCGGTATTTTCAGAAAAAAGAACAGAAAAAATCCGTTTTGAAAAACAGTTGTATGCCTTGATTTATTCAGACTTAAACTACACCCGAAAAAACTCTATTCTGTGAAAAAAAGTGATTTACAGAAAAAAATTTAATGTTTTTGCAAAAATTTTGCTCTGTAATATTGCAAAAATCGCTACGGAGTGCTATTTTGTAAAACGCGAATTATTGCCGGAAATAATTTTTGCGGCATTTTTTCACAAAGTTTGTAAATTACAACCATTAACATATTTATTAAATAAGGAGAAAGAAAAATGGCTCGTAAAGTTATCGTTGCCGGAAACTGGAAGATGAACAAAACTGCTGCTGAAGGCGTTGCATTGGTCAATGCCCTCAAGCCCCTGGTGGCTGATGTTTGCAGCTGCTGCGCCGAAATCGTGGTCTGCCCCACCTTCACTACTCTTTCCGCAGTAGTCGAAGCCTGCAAAGGCAGCAATGTCAAAGTCGGTGCCCAGAATGTTCACTGGGCAGAATCCGGTGCCTTTACCGGTGAAATCTCCGCTGCTATGCTCAAAGAAGCCGGTGTGGAATATGTGATCCTCGGTCACAGCGAACGCCGCCAGTACTTCGGCGAAACCGATGCAACTGTCAACAGCCGTTTGAAGGCCGCCATCGCCGCCGGACTTAAACCCATCGTCTGCATCGGCGAAACTCTGGAAGAACGCGAAGGCAACAAGACCGAAGCCGTCCTCGGCAAACAGCTCGAAGATGGTCTGAAAGATCTGGATGCCGCCACCGTGGCTGCTCTGGTGCTGGCTTACGAACCCGTGTGGGCGATCGGTACCGGCAAAACTGCCACTCCCGAAATGGCGCAGGAAACCCACGCTTTTATCCGCAACAAGATCGCAGAACTTTTCGGCAAAGAAGCTGCTGAAAATGTCCGCATCCAGTACGGCGGCAGCATGAAGCCCGAAAACGCCGAAGAACTGGTCCGTCAGGCTGATATCGACGGCGGTTTGATCGGCGGTGCCGCACTCAAGGCTGACAGCTTTGCTGATCTGGTCAAAAACGCTATCAAAGGCGCCGGCTGCTGACAAGCTTAATAAAATATGCCCCGCAATGGTGCGGGGCTGAACCAAACGGGTATTTCTTATGGAAGTATTGATGACAATTCTGTATGCGCTGGTTATCGTTGTGGCATTGCTTCTGGCGATCCTGATCCTGATCCAGCCCTCCAAGTCCGGCGGTTTCGGTACCGTGTTCGGCGGCGTTGGTGAGTCAGTGTTCGGTGCCCGCGCCGGCAGTCACCTGACCAAGGCTACAGTAGTGCTGACCGTTATCTTCTTTGTGTTGGCGCTGACTCTGGCAGCTTTGATCGGACACAGCCGCAGCGGTAAATCGCTGGTGACGGAAGCAGTTGATGATCCGGTTCCGGCACAGGTCGAAAAAGCTCCGGCAGAAAAAGCGGCAAAATAACCGGTATCGGGATAATATTCAGTGCAGCAGGCAACTGGATTTGTTCGTTTAGGGTACCGGAAAAATGGCAAAAAAGGTGTTTTTTTGCTGTTTTTCCGGAAAAAATCATATTTTATTGCGGAATTTTGCTGTTTTACAGGCAAAATGAGTTGCAATAATCATAAAAAAGGAATATTGTAACCTTGTTCATTTCAGCTTTCAAAAATTTTGAAGGCGGAAGTCGGGGGCGGCGCAATGGCAGGCGCCCGTGGAAAATGCGGAAATCCTGCCGGATGAAAAGCAGTGCAGATCGCTTTGTGCGGTACTGCGATAACAAAAAAGTGAATATGGGTAACAGAGCGCAGTAGATATGATAAAAGACACTTCAGTTCTTACTATTGATGTTGGCGGTAATTGCCTTAAAGTAGCGGAGTTTTTCGTTGGAGAAAACAACGACAGTATTTCTTTGGTCAAATATGCAATAAAGGAATACCAGCCGGAACTTGCCGAAGAGAATTTTGCAGAAGCTTTCAAGGAAACTTTTCACGAAATCCTCAGCGAAAATGAATTTTCCTCCAATCAGGTTCGCCTTTCCATAAGCAGTCTGCATGCTTTCCAGCGTTTGAGCAAGCTTCCTCCGATGCAGGGCAATCGTGCCCGTGCGGCAGCTGTGGTCGAAGGCGAAGCCAAACTGACCGTGCCTTATCCGCTGGAAGAAGTTTTGTGGGATTACCAGCTCATCAAACATACAAAAGTTTTTGAAGTTGAAGCCGAATCCGATGATCCGGATGCCCCCGCAGAAAAGATTACGGAAACAGTAGAAGAACTCGAAGCACTTTTTGTGGCAGTCAAAGAAGATCTTGCAGGCGAGATAGCCTCGGTGCTGCTTGATGCTGATTTTGAAGTACTTACCATTGAAGTATCGCCCACGGCGCTCTACAATGCCGCCCGCGCCAATATGTTTGGCGAAGAGTGTTGCGATATGATCCTTGACCTTGGCGGCAGAGGCTCCAACCTTATTATTATGGATGGCAGCCGTGTGTTCATCCGAGCCATTCCGATCGGCGGCAATACGATCACCCAGCAGATCGCCAAAGAGTTTTCCATCGGTTTCAGCGATGCTGAAGAAATGAAACGCAAACACGGTTTTGTGGCTCTCGGCGGAGCTTATGAAGATTCTGACTCGGAAGTGGCGTCAACTATCTCCAAGATAGCACGAAATGTTATGACCCGTTTGCATGGGGAAATCAACCGTTCGATCAACGCCTGGCGTTCGATGCACGGCGGCAACCGTCCGCAGCGTCTTTTTATTTCCGGCGGCAGCTCCGTTATACCCTATGTGCCGCACTTTTTGACTGAAAAACTCCATTTGGAAGTAAACTTCCTTAACACATTCCCGGTAATTTCTATTGCCGAAACTATTGATAAGCAAGACCTTCAGGAAAGCGCACACCTTTTCCCGCCGCTGATCGGTATGGCAATACGCCATTTGCGTACCTGCCCGATTGAAATTTCTCTGGTGCCGAAAATTATTCAGGCGAGTCGTGATCTTACGCGCCGCAAGCCCTATTTTTATTTGAGTGCGGCATGTGCCTTGCTGCTCTTACTGGTATTCTACGGCGGGGTATCTGCCAACAGCTTTTTCCATAAGCGCCTGACTGAAAGAAATAAAAACAATCTTGAGGAAGCTCAACAGGCCAAACAGCTGCTCCGCAATGCCAAAAATACCCTTGACGAACACAAGGGCGTCTACGAAGCTCTCCGTGATGCAGCCAAAAGCCGCGAGCAGTGGCCCAAATTGCTCAATGAATTGCAGGCATGTACTCCGAAAACCATGTGGTTTACCCAAATCGACGGTGTGAATGCGTTTGAAGACCCCAACGCAGCGGCTGCGGCTGCGCCGGTAAATCCGGAGATGGGTATGGAAGAACCTCCGCCGGAAGAAATGCCCGGCGAAGATATTGCAGCATCGCCGTCAGCGCCTCCGCAGGAAATCAAGTGGCTGCGGCTCAAGGGACATTCGCTGGTGATGACCGATGATAACTCAAAAGCAGTTGAAGATATTTTCCAGGATAATCTGCTTGAAAATTCCAAAAAAGCAGATAGCGTATTCAATGTCCGGAAAGAAGAAAACCGTACCAACGGTTACAAGATCCCGGCATTGACCCTGGGTTCCGGTAACGATAATGTAACGAGCTTTGTCATTTATGTTGAGCTCAAAAATCCGATCAGGCAGTAATGGGGATGTTCTTACGATGAATAGGTTTATCAGGAAAAATTTGTTTTTAGTCGGTGTGTTGGCAATATCGGCTGTCGGTGTATTGATACTTTTGGGTTTGTCGGCAGTGAAGTTCTTTGAAATGAACAAATATCTGTCGGAAACTGAAAAGATGACCCAGGCACTGGAAGAACTGAACAACCGCATGAGAACGCCGATCCCGCCGTTCAGAAAAAATGTGAAGCTGGTTCAGGAAGATACCGAAGGCTACAAAAATCTGAAAAAGGGCATACAAAATTATTTTGGTCAGGTTCTGTACAATGCGCTGACAGTTTTTGTAACAGATTTGCATAAGCAGTCCATGGAAAAACTTATTTCGCTGGCTGAAATGTTCGATAAAACATCCGCTTTGGCAAATCTCAAAAAAGAGTTTGCTGCTGCTAATGCCGCATGGCAGAAAAGTATTACCGCTGTGGATAAATGCACTGCTGACCTGAAAAAAGCCTACAAAGATATCAAGCGCGTAGAAGAAGATGAGGCAACTCAGGAAGACAAGGCCCGGGTCGTTACAGCTCAACAGCAAAAGATTGCCGGACTCCGGAAACAGCTGGATGACTCTATTGCAGCCAGAAGTGCTGCCTTGGCGGCAGTTGATGCAGCATACGGCAATGTTCTCGCTCATATTTCCCGCGAAATATCTTCCGAAGTACCCACCAGTCCCTACCGCCTCTGGGTAAGTAAGAATAAGGAAGATGCCAAAGAATTTGATTTCTATTACAATATTTGCCGTCAAAATCTTACTGTTGACTCTTTGTGCGACACTTTCCGTGAATATTGGAACAATACAAAAGATTTGCAGGGTCCCCGCAAAAAGACTTACCTGAACTTCCGTCTGGAACGCGGTGCCACCCTCGACCAGAGTGCCAACAGTAAAAATAAACCGGCATTGTGGGATACAGAAATGTGGGATATAGCTATCGAAAAGTTCGGCAAAGAAGCTCAAAAGAGTATACAGGAAAAGATCGACGAAAAGAACTTTGAAGAAATTTTCCTTGCCTCGATGGGTCTGTTGCGGAATCTGGATAAAAAAGCGGCTCTGATGGAGGCGCACGCAAATAAGATGAGAAAACTTGTGGAAGAAAAGCTGGAAAACAATAATGTTTTTATAACCGGTGTGAATTTTTCCCAAACTGCGCTTGAACAGATCAAATCCAATAAAGGTTTTGTTGATAGCGGCAGTACGCGTACAGGCAATACCAGTACCCAGACCTCCGGCAGTACCGAAGCTGCCGGCAGTACCATGTTCCTGACGGCTGATCCCTCCGATGTAGTCCGCAGCTGGGATGTTATCGGCGATATTACCGACTGCATAGTAACTGCCAATATCAGCCAGCTGGAAAAATTTTCTTATGTAAACCTCGCCGGCGACAGCAGCAACGGCAATTACAAGAAGTATTCGTATGTTATAACCCTTGTGAGCCGCGAAAGCCAGATCCGTACTCTCCTGCAACTGCTTGCCGATTCTTACAAACGCAACCGTATGTATGTGATCAAGCGTTTTTCGATGCAAAAGCAGGAAGACCAGATCCAGGATATAATCGACTATGCCAGCGGGATCATTGGCAAGGAAGATAACAATCAGAGCAGCAATACTTCCGCAGATGACAACAAAAATCTGCAAAGTACTCCTGCTTATTTCAAAGAAACCGGAAACTATCCGGAATGTGTTGCCGGTCGCAGCACGCTCTGCCGGGTGACTCTGGTGGTCGATTATGTGGAAACAACAGGCAATCAACTTAAATAAATCGGCGGTGTTATTGTGGATATAATCAAAAAACATTATGAAAAAGTGGTGCTCGGCTTTCTGCTGCTGAGTTTTGTAATAGCACTTATCTACCTTCTGCAAATCATGAGTTCTACCCATGATACAAGTGCCGGCAACAGTGCGGCAGCCAAAAACACTTTGGTTATTCAGCGTGAAAATCAGCCGTACAAGTTCAACCATATCAACGAAAAGTTTTCGCTTGCCGGTCAGGATGTTTCCTGGCATGAACGCACCGGCCAAGGTTTGATCGGTTACGGTCAGCCCGGTCTGGCAGTGCCGATGAAGGCGCTGCGCTGTTCGCAGTGCAAAAAGATCATGCCGTGGGCGCAACTGCGTAAAAACGATTTCCGCTGTCCTTTTGAAAACTGCTCCCAGGATTTGCGCGACCCGGGTGAACCCGAAGATTACGAAAAGCAGCTTGCCAACTTTGACAGCGATGGTGACGATTTGCCCGATCGTTACGAAATACGGCTGGGGCTGAATCCGAATTCAGCGGACGATGCTGATCAGGATAAGGATGGCGATAAATTCTCCAACTGGTTTGAATACCATTGCGGCACTAATCCGGATGATGCAAAAAGTGTGCCGTCGCTGGATAAAATGATTTTCCTCAATAAGATTGATTCGGTCAAACTGCCGATCAGACTTTTCAGCGTTACAGCAGTAAACCCTGCTGACAAAAACAGTTTCAAGATCCATGTAACGGTGGGCAATCAGGATGTAACATTGGCCATTGGGCGCAAATTTCCCATGCTGGGCAAACAGTATGTTATTGTTGATGTGGTCAAAGACAAGACTACTAAACAGAGTACAAGTTTTTCGCAAAACGAAGATGACTCCACGATCTGGATCAAGCCTGCCGACAGCAAAGATGATTCTGACCGTGTAGAAGTGCGTGCCCGGCAGGATGTATACGATAACAAAACCCGCAAAGTCACTATCCGCGATATACGCACACCTAAAAAACGCAGAAGCAACCTGACTGTGGGCAAAACCTTTATGCTCAAGAACACTCCCAAAGATAAGAGCGGAGTAATGTTCAAACTTACCAAAGTCACTGAAAACTCTGCTGATTTTGAGTATTCGACCGGCAAAACATTCAAACCTATGACATTGAAATTGGTAGAAACTGGCAGCAAGCAGCATGAGCATTTCAAAAAGGCTTATGTAGAGTCTGATACCAGCAGATTAAACAATAATAATCAACCGGCGGAAGAACCGGCAGAACGGCCCACCCGTTCAAACCGTCGCTCAAGACGCCGTTGAATATATGTGCTCGATAAAAGAATTAAATGTTATAAATAGATAAGGGAATCCGTGCATGAGTAAATTAAATGAATCAATGTGGCTGCGCCGGGTCAGCCAGTTGGGTCTTGCAGGGGCATTGATGATGCCGCTCTTGCTGGACGGTGCAGAAACTGCCGAACAGGCAAAAAACAACATCAAGGATGTGTATGCCCGGCAAAATAGTTCTTTGCAGGAGTTATTCAAACAAATAGAAGCCAAGCGCCGGGCAGCGATCATCAAGGCCAGCGACGGCGATTATGCCAATGCGTTAAAAGAGCTTGAAGCCCTCCAGAAACAGCTCGGCAGTATGCAAGGTGATTTTGCCAAGAGCAAATCAGCAGAAATATCCGGCAATACCCGCCGTATCAAGCGTGTATACAGCGGCGAAATAATGAAGAAAGCCCAGGAACTTGCCGCAGCCAAAAAATATGATCAGGCTGTAACTGAAGCGCAGAAAGCACAAGTGCTGATGCCGGAAGATAAAACGATTTTCAACTTTTTGTTTGAATGTCAGAAAAATCTTGCGGCAAAGAAATTTTCCAACGAAGTTGATATGGAAAAGCTCTCCCCCAATTATCAGCAAAAGCGCAAAGAAGTTGATATGAATTTGCGTGAAGCCAAATTGCTGGTGCGCAAAAATCAGCTTGAAGCTGCGATTCCTAAACTTGAACGCGTATTGCTGGTCGATCCGTTTAACATGGAAGCAGTACAGGTGCTTACGCGCATTTACTCCAAACTTTACAGAATTGGTATTGACCGCAGTGAAGAAATGATTCTTGCCACCAATGCCCGCAATGCCTGGGAATGGTCTGAACCGTTGACCAGAATAGCTCTTTCCCCCAATGCAGTGGGTACAAATCAGCAGGGTAAGACCCGCAAGAGCGGTGAAAGCGATCTGTATAACACTTTGGAAAGTATCATTGTAGAAAATGTACCTTACGCCCAGAGCAATGTAAACAACATTATCCGCTTTTTGAACGACCAGGTCAAAGAAAAGGGCATAGCAATCATCGCCAGCAATCTTTCTCCCGAAGAAGGTATGCGTCCGGTTTCGCTGGATTTGGGCAGAACTCCTCTGCTGGATGTGATCCGTTATTTCAGCATGGCTTCCGGTCTTTCTTATCAGTTCCGCGGCGATCAGGTCGTTTTTGGCCGGGTAGACAATATGAGTACCGAACACTTCCCGGTACGCGGTGATATTATTGCCTTTATCATTGACCAGAATACTGTCAGAGCCAAATCCTCGACAATGAAAGATATTGAAAGTTCCGGCGGCGATGGTGCTCCTCCGGAAGACCTTGATGCTCCGGTGATTGATGATGGCGGCGCAGCAGCTGATGCAGTAAGTACTGTTTCAAGCAGCAACAAAAGAGCTATCGTGGATGCCAATGCGTTGAAGAAATACTTTGAACAGCGCTGGATCGAATTCAAGGAAGGCGCACATATCAACTATAACCGCCGTACAGAGCGTTTGAGCGTGCATAATACGCCTGAAAATCTCCGCCGCATGGAAGCGTTGCTCCGCCAGCTTGATGCTCTGGAACAGCCGATGATCATGGTTGAAGTAAAGATGGTCGAACTGACCAATACCAATCTTAACGAACTTGGTTTTGAATGGGCGTTCAGCGCCAGCCGTACCGATGGCAACACCTGGACTCTCGGCACGACTGACCCGACCCGGCACGGCAGCGATGCCGGCGAAAAGTTCAATGTGGTCAAAAATCTGAAAATTTTCCCGAATTTCGGTGAAAAACTTTTTGGTTCAGATACTAAAGTTGACTTGAGTTTGTCGATCAATGCAGTAGCGCAGAACCGTCAGGCTGAAGTGCTTGCTTCTCCGAAAATTCTTTCGGAAAACAACCCCAAAAATCCGGCAATGATCAAGATGGTGGAAAACACATACTTCATTACCGAATGGGAACAGCCGGATATGGAGAGCGAAGGATTCAACATCAAACTCGAAGGTGACCAGCCTGAATGGGATGATGAGGCCCGTCAGCTTGGTGTTACCTTTACCGTCAAACCTTCGGTCAATGTTGACAACTACACGATCACTCTCAATGACATCAAGCCGGTTTTCTACACACATGTACGCGACTATGACAACTACCTGACCTACGGTATCTACCAGCAGGTTGGCAACAATGAGCGTCAACCGATTGCTGAACGCGTATTCAATCTGAAGATGCCGGAATTTTCCAAGCGCGAGATCACTACGAATATCACATTGTATGATGGCGAAACAGTGTTGATCGGCGGTATGGTGGATAATGAAGTTAAGACCCGTAAAGACAAATGGCCGCTCATTGGCGACATACCCTTTATCGGAAACTTCTTTGGCGATCAGCAGCATGATATTTTCAACCGCACACTGCTTATCTTCATCACCGCACGGTTGATGAACTCCAAAGGCAGTCCGTGGAATGCTGATAATTCTATGAAAAACCGCGGTTTGGTTGATTTCAGCCGCTAAAGCAGAGGAGTATTGATTTAATATGAAGAATAAATATGTAAAGTTACTGCTTACAGCTGCGGTATGTTCGTCATTTATGCTGGCGGCAGAAGAAAAAGTGCAGAGTATCAATACTACCATCGACAGTTTCAGTGTTGATAAACAAAAGGAAGAAGCTGCTGCCAAGTCTTTTATCATCAAAGGTAATGAGTTGTTCTTTGCCGGGCAGTATCTGGAAGCAGCCAAAACCTATACGCAGGCGGCATATATTTTTGAAAATCTCAAAGAAAACAGCGCATACTTTACCGAGCAGTACAACAAAACCCGGGAAATGATAGCCAAGTCCTATTATTATCTTGCGCAGGAAACTGCACTTAAAGCGCATGAGCAGGCCAACGCCAATGATTTTGATAAAGCCATAGCGTTGTGTGAAAATGCGATCAAGATCTATCCGGCATCGGAAAAAGAGATGCGCAAACGCATAGATACTTACAAAAAGATGCGCAACGCAGCAGCCAAGCGTTCTGCTTTGAGTGAAGCCAATGTTCTGCCCCAGCAGAACGAAAAAGATTACAATATCCGGGTTCAGCTCAAACAGGCAAAATTGCTTTATTACACCGGTCAGTACGAGCTTGCCCGCAAAAAGTATCAGGAAATCCTGCTGATAGATCATCTTTGTTTGGAAGCAGTTCAGGGCATGAAGGCCGCTGATGAAGCTATCAAAAAGCACGGCGATAACCGTTTGCGCCTGACCCACGCCAAAGCAATGGCGGAAGCTGCATGGGCATTGCCGGATCCGATCATCAGAAAAAATCAGAATCTGACTGCTAACATTGTCGACACTGAAGGCATAAGAAAACCGGCAGTTGGTGAAGATAACGATACCAGGGAAATTCGCAATAAGCTCGAAACGACCCGTTTGGAAGATGTAAACTTTGATGGTGATGCTTACAATTCCGGTACTCCGTTGCCGGATGCTCTGAAGAAGTTGCGTGATTTGAGCGGAGTCAATTTCTTCCTTTACTATCCGTATGCCCAGGCAGCCGCTTCGGCGACAGAAGCTGCCGCTCCTGAACAGGGTTTGGGTTCTGCAACCGCCGGCAATGATGATGGTGAAGAGGAAGAAGAGAGCGATTCCACATCTACGGCAGCCGCTCCGGCAGCCGCAGCCCGCCAGACGGCAGCATCGAATTATCCTCTGGTAAACTTGAACTTGAAGAACAAAACTCTGATGGAAATCATCAAGACTTTGGCTCAGAATACCAATATGAAGTTCAAGATCGAAAAGAATGCAGTGGTATTTGCACCTAAAGATATACCGTTGGACGATATGCAGATCAAGGTATTCATGTGCGACGAAACCATGCTTGAAGACCTTGGTGGCGATGACAGTCCTGAACAGTTGCAGCGTGGTCTTAAAATGCAGAATTCTGAAATAAAATTCGAGCCCGGTTCAAAGGTTATGTACGACCCGAAGTTCCGTTCGCTCATCGTGCTGAACACTCCGGAAAATCTCAATTTGATCAACGATGCCCTGATCCAGTTGCGGCAGAGCGATCCTGAACCTATGGTACAGGTGCAGGTGAAGTTTGTGGAAGTTGAGCAAAGTGACCTTAAAGAGCTTGGTTTCATCCATTCTCTGGGCAGACCCAACGGCGACAATGGTCAGACCAACGGCAGATTGCAGTTTGATACAAACGATACTGTTGTAAATAATTCCGGTCTTAATACTGTATCTTTCTCGACCTCACGCGACAGTTACAATTACAATTTGATCATCAATGCGGTCAATCAGATGAACAGCAAAGATATTCTTTCTTCTCCGAAAGTGCTTACCAGAGCCGGCAAGCAGGTTACTATCCGCATGGTGTCTGAGCGTTACTTCAAGTGGGATTACGAAGAAGGTGATACCGACTCTGATACCGAAAGCGGTGTTACAGTTACGGCTGTTACCCCGTTGTGGCCGGAATTTGAAGTGCAGGAATTGGGTATCGAAATGCAGATCACGCCGAAAGTTGACAAAGAAAAACGCCTTATTACGCTGGATGTCCATCCCTGGGTAAAAGCGCTGGTCGGCTGGACAGAGTATGAGTATATCGACGAAGACGGCGAAATCGATTACATAACCCGTCCGATCATTTCAGAGCGTACTACCGATACCAATGTGGTGATTTACAATGAAGAAACAGTTGTTATCGGCGGTATGATCAAAGATTACACTGTTACGATCAATGACAAGGTTCCGCTGTTGGGTGATATTCCGCTGGTTGGCAACTTGTTCAAATCCAAATCGTCGCAGGTCAAAAAGACTAACTTGCTGATTTTTGTTACCGCCCGGGTACTCAAGCCCAATGGTACACCTTACTGGGTCAGTGATACAGTAGGCAAACCTACTTCGGCAGGTATCGGCGATTTGTACTGATGGTAAACTGAAGTAACAGCGGGAGATTTCAAACGGGATCTTCCGCTTTTTTTGTGATTTGTTTATTATTATGCAAATTCAAATGACTTTATGATTTTGCTTTGTTCCCAATAAGGGTCGGTACTTGAGGAGGGGGAAAAGACCTTTTGAGGAAAGGTCCTTTTCCCCCTCCTCAAACTCCACCCCCTTTTTCCAAACCTTTTCCCGGCATTTATCTATTTGCGTTGCAAAATAG
>JAZMZK010000053.1:0-25215 GCA_045585955.1 Victivallaceae bacterium | reverse complement strand
GGAAAAGGTTTGGAAAAAAGGGGTGGAGTTTGAGGAGGGGAAAAAGGACCTTTCCTCAAAAGGTCTTTTTCCCCTCCTCAAGTACCGATCCTTATTGGGTACAGAGCTTATAAAAAACGGTAGGAAATTATGCAGTCAATCCGTAATGTAGCAATCATTGCCCATGTAGACCATGGCAAGACCACTCTGGTCGATCAAATTCTCAAGCAAGCCCAGGTATTCCGTGCCAATCAGGAAGTAAGCAACTGTTTTCTGGATAACAACGATTTGGAACGGGAACGGGGGATCACCATCCTCTCCAAAAATATCGCCGTGCAGTACCGGGATGTAAAGGTCAACATCATTGATACTCCCGGACACAGCGACTTCGGCGGTCAGGTGGAACGGGTTTTGAAACTTGCCGATGGGGTGCTGCTTTTGGTTGATGCCGCCGAAGGCCCCATGCCCCAGACCCGTTTTGTGCTGGATAAAGCTCTGTCGCTCAAGCTCCGCCCGGTGGTGGTAATCAACAAGATCGACAAGCCCGATGCCCGTCCGGCGGCAGTCTGCAACGAAGTCTTTGACCTCTTTTGCGAACTGGGTGCCGACGATGAACAGTTGGATTTTCCGGTTTTGTACGCCAGCGGCCGTGACGGCTGGGCAGTGAGCGATCTTAATGATCCCCGGGAAAATATCCTGCCGCTGATGGATGCTATTGTTGATATTATTCCTCCGGCTCCCGTCCGGGAAGGTGCCACCCAGCTTCAGGTGGCTACGCTGGATTATTCGGAATTTGTGGGCCGTATCGGTATCGGGCGGGTCTACCGCGGCACGCTTAAACTCAACGAACCGCTGACCGTTATCAAGCGGGATGGCTCCAGCAAAAATATCATGCTCAAACAGCTGCTGGTCTTTGACGGTATCGGCCGCAAGGAAGTTGAAGAAGTCAAGTGTGGTGATTTGTGCGCCGTGGTGGGCATTGAAGATATCGATATATCTGATACGCTCTGCGATGTGGAACACCCTGAAGCCATGCCGCCCATTGCTATTGATGAACCGACTATTTCCATGTTGTTTAAAATCAACGATTCGCCCTTCTTCGGCAAAGAAGGCAAATATGTATCAAGCCGCCATTTGCGGGAACGGTTGTTCCGGGAGTGCGAGCGGGATGTGGCGTTGCGGGTGGAAGAATCCGGCGACGGCTTTATCGTTTCCGGCCGCGGCGTGCTGCATCTGGCAGTGTTGATCGAAACCATGCGGCGGGAAGGCTACGAGCTGGCAGTAGGCAAACCCCGGGTGATCATCAAAGAGATCGACGGCGTGCAGTGCGAACCCGTGGAAGAACTTACTGTGGATGTACCCAACGATGCCGCCGGAAAAATCATCGAACTTACCGGTTTGCGCAAAGGCGAACTCTTCCACATGGAAAACCGGGGCAACCGGCAGAAGCTGGAATTTGAAATTCCCACCCGCGGTTTGATCGGTTTCCGGAGCAAGGCACTTACCATGTCAGGCGGCGAAGCCATCGTTGCCAGCCGCTTTTTGAAATATGTCCCCCACAAGGGCGAACTCCCCGGTCGAGCCATGGGGGTAATGGTCAGCATGGGGACCGGGAAATCCCAGGCGTTTGCCATTGACGCATTGCAGCTGCGGGGATTTTTCTTCATTGATCCGGGCGTGGATACCTACGAAGGTATGATCGTAGGCGAACACTGCAAGGAAAACGATCTGGTAGTCAATGTGCAGAAAGCCAAACAGCTTACCAACCTCCGGGCTTCCGGCAGCGACAAAAACCTCAAGATCGCTCCCGCCAGAAAAATGAGTTTGGAACAGGCGTTGGAATATATTGAAGACGACGAACTTGTGGAAGTAACTCCCCAGAACATCCGTCTGCGTAAGATATATCTTACAGAGCTGGAACGCCGCCGCAACCCGCTCTGATAAATAAAAATGCAGATTAAAGTCCGACCAGTCCGACCAGTCCGACCAGTCCGACCGGTCGGACTTTTTATATCTAAAAAATCCGTTTAAACTTGCCGGAACCATTGAGTTGTGTTATATTACCGGTATGTTTGTTTTTAACTTTGAATAAGGAATACGAAAATGGCTGAAAAAGTACAGTTTTACAATACTATGGAACGCCGGGTGGTGGAGTTCAATTCTATAAATCCGGACAAGGTCGGGCTTTACACCTGCGGGCCCACGGTTTACAACTTTGCCCATATCGGTAACTTCCGGGCTTACACCTTTGAAGATATTCTCTGCCGGACTTTGCGCCTTGCCGGTTACGAAGTCAAGCAGGTTATGAACCTGACCGATGTGGACGATAAAACCATCCGGGATTCCCAGGCGGAAAAACTTCCCCTTAAAGAATTTACTGCCCGCTACATCAAGGCGTTTTTTGAAGACCTTAAAAAACTGCGTATCCATCCGGCGGCAGTTTATCCGGCAGCTACCGAGCATATACCCGAAATGATCGAGCTTATCCAGAAGCTTTTCGATAAGGGTTACGCTTACATTGCCGAAGATAAATCCATCTATTACGCTATTGATAAATTTGCCGCTTACGGCAAACTTGCCAATATCGACCGGGAAAATCAGCGTGCCGGGGTGCGTATCAAAACCGATGAATACGCCAAGGATTCCGTAGCCGACTTTGCTTTGTGGAAGGCGTGGGACGATAAAGACGGCGATGTGGTCTGGGATTCCCCCTGGGGCAAGGGCCGCCCCGGCTGGCACATCGAGTGTTCGGCAATGGCTATGAAATATCTGGGGGCAACTTTCGATATCCACACTGGCGGTATCGACAACATGTTCCCCCATCACGAAGACGAGATCGCCCAGAGCGAAGGCGCTAACGAGTGCAAGTATGTAAACTACTGGCTGCACTGTGCCCACTTGATGGTCAATGGCGAAAAGATGTCCAAGTCGCTGGGTAACTTCTTTACTTTGCGGGATTTGGAAAATCAGGGCCGCAGCGGCCGCGAGATCCGCTATGTGCTTATGGGTACGCACTATCGCAAAAAACTCAATTTTACCTTTGATGCTCTGGATCAGGCAAAAGAAACTTTGCGTAAGTTCGACGATTGCTTTGTCCGGCTTGCTGCCGCCGATGGTAACGGCGAAGCTGATGCCGACGCCAAAGCCGCTGCCGAAAAAGCAGTGGCGGCATTCAAAGCTGCCATGTTTGACGATTTGAACACCGCCGAAGCCGCAGCTTCCATTTTCGGCTTGTTCCACGATGCCAACAAGTTTTTGGCAGCCGGTACACTTTCTGCCGCCGGAGCTGCGGTCATACTTGATGCTTTCCGAACCTTTGACAAGGTCTGGGCTTGTTTGGATGTAGACGCTGCTTTAACTGCCGATAACTCCATACCCGCCGAAATCGAAGCTCTTGCCGCCGCCCGTGTCGAAGCCCGCAAAAACAAAAATTGGGCAGAATCCGACCGCTTGCGCGACGAAATCAAAGCCAAAGGTTTTGCCGTAGAAGATGTTCCCGGCGGCAGCTATCGTATTAAGAGGTTGTAACTGGCTTAGGCGGTTGCAACTGGCAAAAATCCAGGGGCATCTTGCGGCGGCTTGCAAAAGTACAAGCACGGTAAGCTTCAGGCGGTTACCTTACAGGTAGCCGCCTGAATTCTTCCCGCACTTGCCTTTTTTGCAATCCATCCGCAATCTTGCCCCATGTTTTTGCCAGTTACAACCTGTGGTGCTGTTTGCTTGCATGGCAGGTTATTTTTTCTTTGCGGGGGCTTTTTATGGGAAAGTATGGGAAAGTATGGGAGAGTATGGGAAAGTATGGGATAGTATGGGAGTATTGCTGTTCCGCCGGGCAACCGCAGGTATTGGCGGCAGTTTTCGCCTCCAACACACCTTTTTTACAGGTATCCGAAGCCGATCCATACCGCTGCAATATAAAGCAATACAGATAGAAAATACAAATACCAGCGGAAACGGCTGAAACCGGCAATAATTATTCCCGGCAGCATCAAAAGCCAATAGTATACATCTAAAATTGTAACCAGAATATTGTAACTTTTCAGTTCGCTGTCGTGCCAGAACGCCATCCACCCAGCCAGCAGGCTGTTGCATACTATCAGCATAACCAACAGCCACAGACGGGCACAAACTTTTTGCTGCAAAGATTTTTCTGAACTGATGTTTTCCGGCATATAAAGATTTATCCCTTAAAACGCCATTTGCCCCAGAATTCTGGCGGCTCTTACTGAACCTTTCTGGTGTTGGGCTATGTGCATTGAGCGGTTGTCGCCCACTACATAAAACTCGTTTTCGCCAACTTTGGCGGGCACCATGTTCCAGTCGGAAGCAAACTTCACATAAGGTTCATCCAGCATTTTGCCGTTGATATAGAGTTTGCCGTCACGGAAAAATACTGTTTCGCCGGGCAAGCCTACGATGCGTTTCAGAAAATATATGTTGTTATCGTATTTGATTATAACTATATCGCCCCGCTTGGGCGGTTTGAACCAGTAGCTGCCCCGCCAGCAGAAGGTAAAGCCGCTGGAGTGAACAGTCGGCTCCATGCTGGCACCGGATATAACGCAGGGCACCAGCAGGAATTTAAAGACCACCACTGCCAATATCACCGTAACCCCCAGCCGGATAAAAAACCATTTATTCAGTTTGGGAATAAAAAAGTTTCTGATGATCTGCCAGACCTTTTCAAAATCTACGCTCATTTTTCACCTTTGATAAAATCCATAAATGCAGTGTAAGCGTTATCAGACACCGGGCAGCCGGGAGATGGTTCCTTTGCCAATGTTTCCTTACCGTAGCCGGTACGCACCAGATAACTTTTTTTGCACCCGGCATTGCGTCCGGCATTGACATCGCTCATACGGTCGCCGATCATCAGGGAGTGGGATATATCTATATCCAGTTCTTTAGCCGCTTGCAGCAGCATCCCCGGATTGGGTTTGCGGCAGGAACACTTTCCGGTATGTTCCGGGTGGTGGGGGCAGTAGTAAAAAGCGTCGATCTTTTCGCCGCGGGCAGCTAAAAGAGCCTGAAGTTTTTCGTGGACTTTGGCTATGTCGCTTTCCGGGTATTTGCCCCGTGCCACTCCCGCCTGATTGGTTACCACCACTGCCAAAAAACGGGCTTTATGAATGGCTTTCAAAGCTTCAACTATACCATTTTCCAAAACTGTTTTTTCGGGTTCATGCAAATAGCTTACTTCCACATTCACTACGCCGTCACGGTCAAGAAAACATGCTCTTCTTTTGTTTTTGCAGGAAAAATCACTCATAAGTATAAAAACCTTTGAAAAAAAATTTGCACTTTTATATATATATGATACATTGTTTTGAAATATTGTCAAGGAGTTTTATAAAAAAATGGCGTCTATTCAGGAAATTTTAACTCAACTGCATGCCGGATCCATTGATTTGGCACAGGCTTTTGCCATGGCAGCAGAAAACCCAAACTCTGCTGAACTGCCCGTTATGCAGGATGGAGGCAACTTGATCGTTGCCCGGCTTGACCGGAACCGGAAGGAGCGTTGCGGCTTTCCCGAGTTCATTTACGGTGCCGGGAAGACGGTCGAAGAATTGCTTCAGATCATTCCGGAATTGCACGCAGAAAAAGTCAATGTCCTTGCCACCCGGGTCAAGCCGGAAAGCGGCAAAGTCTTGCAGGAGCGTTTCCCGGATGCTGTCTACGATTCAAGAAGCGGCTGTTTTCTCTGGATGACCGGGGAAACTCTGCTGAAAGGCAAAGCAGTCATTCTGGCAGCCGGAACCAGCGACCTTGCCGCAGCCAGAGAGGCGGAATTCACCCTCAAAGCCTGCAATATAGCTGTGGAGCTGATCGTTGATGTAGGCGTAGCAGCCTTGCACCGCCTTCTGAAAGTGCTGCCGGCAATGGAAAAAGCCGATGTGGTGATCGCTGCTGCGGGCATGGAAGGAGCTTTGCCCAGCGTCATTGCCGGTTTGGTCAAAACTCCGGTCATTGCTCTGCCCACCAGTATCGGTTACGGAGCCAACCTTGCGGGACTTACCCCCATGCTGGCAATGCTCAACAGCTGTGCCAGCGGCGTAACAGTGGTCAATATCGACAATGGATTCGGGGCGGCTTGTGCGGCGGCACGGATCATCAACAGTAAATATTGATTTTCGTTGCAGAATATTGATTTACAACTGGCAGAAATTGTATTTTGGCGTTATATTAATTTGATTTTATGATTTTTAAATAATATATAATTTTCAGGTGAAAAAATGAATGTGAATAATTACCGATCACCGGAGCCTATCCCGGTGAAATGCCGTCAGTGGCCCGACCGGGTCATAACCACGCCCCCCGTCTGGGTAAGTGTAGACTTGCGCGACGGCAATCAGGCGTTGCCTATACCCATGTCGCCGGAAACCAAATTGGAATATTTCAAGATGCTCTGCGATATCGGCTTTAAGGAAATCGAAGTAGGGTTCCCCTCCGCCTCGCAGGACGATTTTGACTTTGTGCGGCAGCTGATCGAAGAAAACCATATTCCTTCTGATGTCAAAATTTCAGTTTTGACCCAGGCCCGGGAGCATTTGATCAAACGCACGGTGGAATCGCTGAAAGGCGTCAAACAGGCGATCATCCACTGCTATGTGGCAACCAGCGATCTGCACGGCAAATTTGTCTTCAACAGCGACCACGATCAGGTTATGCAAATGGCGATCAACGGCACCAAACTGGTGCGTGACTATGTTTGCGCCGCCGGTATGAAAGATATTATAGCCTACGAATTTTCGCCGGAAGAATTTACCGACAGCGATCTGGATTTTGTGATCGATGTCTGCAAAAAGGTCAAGGAAACCTGGGGCAAATCCGCCAAGCGGGATTTTATCCTGAATCTGCCCGCTACTGTGGAACGGCGCCCGCCCAACCAGTATGCGGATATGATCGAATACTTTGTAAGCAATTATCCTTATATGGACGAAAGCACCGTAAGTATCCACGCCCACAACGATCAGGGCTGTGCCGTGGCTGCCAGCGAATTGGCGCTGCTGGCGGGTGCCGAGCGTGCCGAAGGCACCATTTTCGGTCACGGCGAACGCACCGGCAACCTGGATATACTGGTTCTGGCATTGAATCTGTACAGCCGGGGGATTGAAACCGGTTTGGATTTCTCCAATCTGCCCCGCATTGTCGATACTGTGGAACATGCATCCGGTATTGATGTGCATTGCCGTCACCCCTACGCCGGTAAGCTGGTCTTTACCGCATTTTCCGGCTCTCATCAGGATGCTATCCGCAAGGGTATGGATCGCCGGGAAGAGATCGGCAAATTCTTCAATCAGGGCTGGAAGATACCCTATCTGCACATCGATCCCCGGGATGTGGGGCGGGATTACGAACAATTGATTCGCATCAACAGCCAGTCGGGCAAAGGCGGGGTCGCTTATGTGCTGGAAAAAGAATTCGGTATTTTTGCACCTAAAGCCATGCACCCGGCGATCGGGGCGGCGGTGCAGAAAGTTACCGATAAGCTGGGCGGCGAGATCACAGCGCAAACTGTCCACGAGATTTTTGAAGACAACTTTGTCAATCTGGGTGCCCCTTACAACATTTCGGAATACTCCCGGATAACGCAGAATATTGCTGAAGGTCAGGTGGAAGTGCAGTTCACGCTGCGCTGCGGCGAAAAGGAAGAAGTCATCACTTCATCCGGCAACGGGATCTTGTCAGCCGTGGCAAGCGGCTTGCAGAAGAGTTCGCTGGTGCCGGAATTCAAGCTGGAAGATTACAGCGAACACACCATGGGTAAAGACAAAAACGCCACTGCTTTGGCATTTGTTGGTATCCGTTTGCTGGAAAGCAAAAAGCTGGTGTATGGTGCCGGTTCCCACCCGGATATTGCCCGTACCGCTGTGGCGGCATTGGTCAGCGCCCTGAACTGTGCCGTACGGGAAGGGTAAAAAATTGTTGAACATTGCCAAAATCATGCTCAAAGGCGGAGTTCCCATACTCCGCTTGGGCATGTTTTTGCTTTTTACAGCAGGTGCAACACTTTTTGCCGACAGCGAAAAACCATACGATTTAAGCCAGTATGGCTATCTGCGCAAAACCTTTCTGCCGGATACGGTAAAAAGTTTGCCCCAAGAAACTTTTTCCATTATGCTGGACGAATCGTTCTTTACCGCTCCGGAAAGCAATTCCAGTGATGTTTGTATTATTGACGAAGCGGGAAAAATCGTACCTTTTGAGCTGAAAAAAGTCCCCGCCACGATCGAAAACATCCGGGAAAATCAGCTTACCGGAAAGATCGTCCGCAATCAGCAGCTGCCCGACGGCAGAAATGCCATCGACTTTGAGCTTGACGAAAACAATAAAGCCATAAGTTTGGTGGAATTAGTAGGCGACAAACTCCCCGCCGGTTCCCAGCTCTCGATTGCTATCGGCGACGGCAAAAACTGGCAAACGGCAGTGGAGAAACTCGTATTGTCGGATATAACCAAACTTGCGGAACCCGTCAACCGCCGTTTTCCGTTGTTGGAGCAACTTAAAGGCAAGATCGTCAGATTGATACTGGAAAAGGGCAAATTCCCGGCATTGGAAGCAGTCCGGGTCTTTGAGCAGCAGCGTTTGGAACAAGCGCAAGGTACTTTTAACAGAATGTATATGATTTCGCATCTGGGCAGCAAAAGCGAAAAAACCGTGCTTAAAACGGCATATAATGTCAATTACACGCCGCTGACCCGGCTGGAAATAGTGCTGGATAAAGAACTCTATCTCAATAAAGTGACTGTTCTGGGCAGCAACGACCGCCGCAAGTGGCAGGAAATAAGCTCCGGAACTATCCGCAAAGTGGATATGGATTCGGTGAATACGCTGGATTTTCCGGAGTGCCGTTACAAATATATCATGCTCAACATTGAACATACAGCCAATGCACCGGTAAAAGTGCGTGATATCCTGGCCTATGGTCCGGCTTATCACTATTTGCTCAATGGCGGCGAAGGCAGAAGAGCGTTGAAAATATACTACAATCCCTCAACGCTGGAATACTCGCAAGAGCTTATTGGCAGCGATAGAGGATACGGCCCTGTTGGTAGCTACGGCATCACTGCTCCGGAGAAAAACAAACTGCATAAAACCGGCGTGCGTGACCGCAATTCGTGGAGCTATTTAGCCGGAGCATTTATTGTGATCTGCACCTTTCTGGCAGCAATAGTGCTGACCTCAACTGTAAAACGCTCCAATCAGCTTTTACCGGAAGATTAATTGCGGTATTTCGTGGGGTCTTTTACTCCGGCATCGGCAAAACCTTTTTTCCGCAAAGTGCAGCTGTCGCAAACTCCGCAAGCTCTGCCATTGTCGTCGGCTTGATAACAGCTGACACTCAAAGAGTAATCTACGCCCAATTCGGTACCTTTTTTAATGATTTCCGCCTTGCTCCAATACTGCAAAGGCGTGCGGATATCGAAAGCCCAATTTTCGTCGCAGGCACAAGTGCCCAATCTGGCGGCTTCGCTGAAAGCCTTGATAAATGCCGCCCGGCAATCCGGATAGCCGGAGTAGTCCACATCATTGACGCCGATGTAAATGGTCTTTGCCCCCAACACTTCAGCATAAGCAGTTGCCAGCGAAAGGAATATGAGATTTCTTGCCGGCACATACGTTACCGGTACCGACAAGCCGTCCACCTCCCGGTTTTCCGGCACTGCCAAATCGTCGCAAGTAAGGGCCGAACCGCCCCACTGCCGCAAATTCACGCTCAAGATCTGATGAGCTGCCACCCCGATACTTCCGGCAAGCGCTTTGGCGGCGGCAAGCTCGCTGGCGTGCCGCTGCTGATAGTCAAAACTCAAAGCGTAAACTTCAAAACCCTCTGCCTTGGCAATGGCCAGACAGGTTGCGGAGTCCAACCCGCCGGATAAAAGGACAACTGCTTTTTTCTTTTCCATAATAAATCCCTGAAAAATATTCCAGTTAAAACAACCGCATCTGGAATGAGTCGTCATCGGCTTTTTTGGCTGCAACAGGCATTTTCCGCACCCGCTGACGGCTGGCGATCTCGCCTAAATTTGACTCTTTGATCTGACTGGTACAGCTGGAGCCGGAAGAACTCTCAAGATCATTGAGGATCGCACCGGCTCTTTTGATCACCTCTTTAGGCAATCCGGCAAGCTGGGCTACATGTATACCGTAACTGCGGTCGGTGGCTCCCGGCACGATCTGCCGCAAAAAGATGATCTTATCGCCATACTCCCGCACGGCAATATTGTAGTTATTTACGCCCCGCTTCTCTTCGGCAAGCTGGGTCAATTCGTGGTAGTGGGTGGCAAACTGGGTACGGCAGCGGCAGTGTTCATCGTCATGGAGATATTCAGCTACTGCCCATGCTATACTCAACCCGTCAAAAGTGCTGGTGCCCCGCCCGATTTCGTCAAGGATCACCAGACTGCGGGGCGTGGCATAGTTGAGGATATTGGCGGTTTCCACCATTTCCACCATAAATGTACTCTGCCCCCGGGCAAGGTCGTCAGCTGCGCCCACCCGGGTAAAAATGCGGTCAACCAAACCAACTTCGGCATGATCGGCAGGAATAAAGGAGCCGATTTGTGCCATAACCGTCAGCAAAGCGGTCTGCCGTATATAGGTGGATTTACCCGCCATATTGGGCCCGGTGATCAGCATCATGCGGTTGCAGTCGCCATCGAGGAGGCAATCGTTGGGCACAAAGTTTTCACTTTCCATATTAAGTTCCAGCACCGGATGTCTGCCGCCGGTGATATACAAACGGTCGTCGTTGGTAATTTCCGGGCGGATATACCGCCTTTGCCGGGCACATTCGGCAAAGGAGCAAAGCACATCCAACACTGCGATCACCCGGGCGGTGTTCTGGATCTCCAGCGTGTGCTGCAACGCCATCGTGCGCAGCTGCTGGAAAAGCTCAAGCTCCAGAGCTTTGGACTTTTCTTCAGCACCCAATATCTTGCTTTCCAACTCTTTGAGTTCTGGGGTGATAAAGCGTTCGGCATTGACCAGTGTCTGCTTGCGGGTGTAATCTTCCGGCACCAATGCCAGATTGGCTTTGCTTACTTCTATATAGTAACCGAAAACATTGTTGTATTTGACTTTCAGCGACTTGATCCCGGTACGCTCCTGCTCCCGGCTCTGGATATTGGCAAGCCAGCTCTTGCCTTCGGTAGCAGCACTGCGTAATTCATCCAGCCCCGCATGATAGCCGGTGCGGATGACCCCGCCGTCGGTGATGGTCAAAGGCAGTTCATCGTTAAGTGCCCGGGTGATCTCTTCTGCCAACTCCGGCAGCGGCACGATCTGGTTTTCGATCTCCCGCAGCAGCGGCACATCAAACTCTTCCAGCAGAGCTTTCAGCCCCGGCAATATTTCCAGACTCACTGCCAGAGCCGCCAGATCCCGGGCGTTGGCGGTGCCCAGATTGAGCCTGCCGGTAATGCGTTCCAGATCCCGCACCACGCCCAATGTTTCCACGGTTTCGCTTAATGCAAAGGGGTCGCCGGATAAGACTTCCACAGCATCCAACCGGGAATCAATGGCTTCTTTATCGTACAACGGCCGCAATATCCAATCCCGCAGCAGGCGGCTGCCCATGGGGGTTGAGGTTTTATCCAATGCTCCCAGCAAAGTAACGCTTTTGTCCGAGCCGTACATAGGTTCCACCAGTTCCAGATTCCGCTGGCTGATGGCATCAAGCTCCATATAATTGCCGGATTTGCAGACTTTCAGGCGGCTGATGTGCGAAATCTCCTGCCGGAGATTTTCAGCAGCGTAATGCAAAACCGCCGCCGCCGCTCCGATCCCGGCAGTAAGTTCCCGACCGCCCAAGCCATCCAGACTCAACACATTGAAGTGCTTGAGCAAGGCATCCCGGGCAAACTCTTTGGCAAATACCCATTCGTCCACTTCGGTAAACATGATCTTGCTGCGCTGGCTGGGGAGCTTGCCTTCCAGCTGCCACTTTTCCATGGCATTACCTGGCACCAGACACTCGTGGGCGGCGATCCGGGATAACTCGCTTTCCAACGCCGCTAACGAATCAAACTCTATAACATTGAATTCCCCGGTGGATATATCCAATGAGGCTAATGCACAACGCTTTTTCTCCCAGTTCAATGCGGCAAGAAAGTTGCTGACCTGGGGCTTGAGCACGCTGGAGTCAATGACCGTACCCGGCGTAATGATGCGGGTAATGGCCCGCTTGACGATACCTTTGGCAAGTTTGGGGTCTTCCAGCTGTTCAGCAATGGCCACTTTCACTCCGGCATTAAGCAATCTGGGCAGCTGGGCATCCAATGCGTGCCAGGGAAATCCGCACATGGGGTAGCCCTGACGCTTGGTCAGAGTAAGCTCCATAATGGCACTGGCTTTGACCGCATCTTCAAAGAACATTTCGTAAAAGTCGCCCAGCCGGAAAAGCAGTATGGCGTCGGCGGGGATCTCCGCCTTGGCAGACCGGTACTGCTGCATCATGGGTGTAAGTTTGCCTTCAGCCATCGTAAAAAATTATCCTTGTACTCAGCAATCACCGAGGGTTTTCAAAAGTTTGGGTATGGCACGCTCAAACCGCACGCCGTAATTCTCGTGTTCCGGGTCGGCAATGGTAAGTTCGATGCTTTCCACGGTGTTGTCAGCAGCGATCTTCAAAGCTTCCGCCAAAGTTTTGCCCCGCACCAGAGCGCCGACAGCTGTGCTGGCAAAAACATCGCCGGTACCGTGGAACGATACATCCAAGCGTTTGTGATAGTAGCTGAAAAACTCATCTTTTACTGAATCGTACCCCATCAAGCCGACTTTGCCTGCTTCAAAACTCACCCCGGTAAGCACCGCACATTTGGCACCTAAAGCAGTAAGTTTTTTCAGGGTGGATTTGATATATTCTTCGTCGTAACCGGCAAGATGGCACTCTTCGCCCAACATGAACGCAGCTTCAGTAAGATTAGGCACCACCACATCGGCCTGACGGCAGAGCTTGCTCATAGCTTGAGCAAATTCCGGAGTAAAACCGGGATAGAGTTTGCCGTTGTCCGCCATGACCGGGTCAACAAAAATAATGTTGTTTGCCCGCTTGAAATCGGTAAAGAATTTGTCCACTAAATCCAGCTGCTCAAAGCTGCCGAGATAACCGGTGTAGATAGCGTCGAATTCAAACTTTTCCTTCTTCCAATGTTCAACGATCGGGGTTATATCGCTGGTAAGATCCCGGAAAGTAAAGCCGTTGAACATGGTGTGTGTGGAAAGTACCGCCGTAGGCAGAATAGATGTTTCAATACCCATAGCAGAAATGATCGGCAACGCAACGGTCAGAGAACATTTGCCGACACAGGAAATATCCTGTATAGAAATAACGCGTTTCATATCCATAAAAACCATCTCCTGAATTTTGTTATTTCATAATGTAACCCACAAAACAGATTTTTTCAATTTGCAAAGCTCTTTTTATATAAATATTACATAAAAAAGGCGTAAATTTGTTGAATAGCAAGTTTGCATTATCCGGGTTTTGAGTTATTGTTATGCAACAGAGTGCAACACCGAGGAATATATCATTTGAGTAACCGCCATAAAATCTTTTTTATCCTGGTCGGAGTGATTTTTGCCGCAGTATTATGCCGCATGATCATTCTCGCCGGTTCGCAGGGCAAAGCCTATCGGCAAAGCGCCCGCTCCATGGCGTACAAAAGCGGCAAACTCTCCGCCATCCGGGGCAGGATTTTTGATAAAAATGATAAACTACTGGTTTGGTCGGAACGCTGTTACGACCTGGTATTGCAAGAGCTGCCCGCTGATCAGAGAAGAGTGGATTTTTTGAAAAAACAGCTGGCAAAATTCATGTTTCTGAAACTTCCGGCAACGGTTGCAGAAAATCAGCTTTTGCCCGTGGTCATAAAGTATAATCTGACCGCCAACGAGCTGGCGGCGGCAGATATGCTTGCTGAACGATACAGCGAATTCGATGTGGCACTGCGCTGGGAACGCCGCTGTGCTGACCCGCCGCCGGAGCTGGGGGAAGTCCGGCAAACTGACGGTATGGAAGAAGGTATATCCGGCTGGGAAAAAGAGTTTGACGATATTTTAAGCGGTACGCCCGGAACTTTTACCGTAATGCTCGACCGCTACGGCAGGTGGGTGAATTCCACCTTCCGCATAGTCACGCCGCCCCAAAGCGGAAAAGATGTATATTTAAGCGAAGAACTGCCGGAGCAAAACGATGAGTAAACGCTTTGAAAAACAAAACCATATCCTTTACAGTTCGCTCTTGATAACAGTTCTGGCAGCGGCGATCAGCGTTTGGGGGTTGCTGGCAGTTTACCGCACCTTGGCTTTGAACGGAAAATGGGAGATTTTTCTCTGGAAACAAAGTTTGTGGATGCTGGCAGCTTGGGCAATATTCTTTTTGCTCACGCAAGTTAAATTTGCTGCAATCATGCGTTACGCCCCCATAGCTGCCGCGCTGGGGGCGGCGACTCTCTTTTTGCTGCCGCTCTTCGGTATGAAGGTCAACGGCATGAGCGGGTGGTACGCCATTGGTTCTTTGACCATCCAGCCCTCGGAAATACTCAAAGGTTTTTACATCGTTGCTCTGGTAAGAGTTATGACCCTGCCGCAACTCTCCAGCCTTGCCCGCTTTACGGCAGCGGCGGCAGTGATCGGCGGATTTATGTTTTTGCTGCTTTTGCAGCCGGATTTCGGCACTATGTGTGTATACGCTGCGGGGGGGATCGGAACATTGTACTTTTGCCGCACTAAAATAAAATATCTCCTGATGAGTGCGGCGGCGGCGATCCCGGCAAGCGTTGCGGCGATCATGCTGCACCCGTACATGCGGCGGCGGCTGATAAATTTTTTTGACCCCTCCCTTGATCCGGGGGGCGGCAGCTGGCACTTGCGGCAGTTTGCCACCGCTATTGCCCGGGGAGAATGGTTCGGAGTCAAGGGCGATATGGCAGTGTGGAGCAACAGTTTTCTGCCCTTGAGCCACAACGATTCGATTTTTGCGGGGATGTGTGAAATGCTGGGCTTTGCCGGAGCGTTGGTTTTGCTGATGCTCTACGCCGCATGGTTCTATCAGATGTACGCATTAAGTTACTGGCGGCACGAACCGGTTAGAAGAATGGTCATTGACTCCATGGCATGTATGATTTTGATGCAAGTTTTTCTGCACATACTGGTAAACTTGGGTCTACTGCCGCCCACCGGGGTAACACTGCCGCTGGTAAGCTACGGCGGCAGTTCAGCAGTAGGAACAATGATAATGCTGGCAATAATAATTTCTGCCGGAAGCAGCCGTACACAGAAAACACTGCGGTAAAGCCGATATATGAGAAGATATGAGAGTGTATGAGAGTGTATGGGAGGCGGCATCCTCCTACGCCGGAGGCTACGGAGGACAAGTCAGCCGCCACACATGCGGTTGCTTCAGTTGGCGGCAATACACCCAAATCTTCCCAAACTCTCCCAAGCCTTCTCAAAAATTCCCACCAGAAGCCGCCGTATGTGACCGAATGGCTCCCCAGATATATGCTTGAGCAAAACCGTTCCGGCAAGCCAATGCATGAGCAAATGTCGAGTTTTGCAAGGAAACCCATACGCTGTATAGGCAATCAAATGCATGAGCAAAGGTCGAGTTTTGCAAGGCGGACAAGTGAGGGAGTGTACGACTGTACTCGACCGAACGGTTCGCCGCTGCAAGGCTCGAGATTTGCCAGGCATTTGATTGCGTGGTCAGCCGTTCAACTCTCCGAAAATATCCCGCAGTTCTTCGTCGCTGGCGGTGCGTATGGATCTGCCTTTTTTTGCCAGTTTTTCGTTTACTTTTATGGCGGTTTCGGTCATTTTTTCGTGGGTTTCTTCGGAGCCGCCCATCAAAACAAAATCGTCGCCTTTGGTGTAGCGTTTGTGCCCGTCTTTATTGTCAAAACCCAGCCCCAGCAGCATTCGCTGACGCAGTTCATCGTTGTTGGCTTTCATACATTTACTCTTTCTGGTCTATGTCATTTGCACATTGAGATAATTCTTCCAAATCAGCCTTGCCGGAGGGTGCCAAATAGATAAAACACTCCTGCTTGAGCTTTTTTAAGACCTCTATGATTGGAGCTATGTGCTGATACAAAAGTTTATTGCCCAGTTCGCTGGCGTAGCAGAAGCGGATCACCGGGGCATCGAACCGGAATTTTCTCAAAAGTTTTTCCCACTCTATATTGCTGTTTATCAGCTCATGGGGATTTATATCCAACGCAAGTTTTATGCGGTGACTGGAGAGTTTGTGCAGTAACTGCAAACTTTCAGTGACCGGCACGATCCCGGAACCGGGCAATCTTACGCTGATAAGCAAATCTATATTGTAAAATTCCCGATCTCCGGCTGTGGAGCTTAATACATCGTTGAATATTTGCAATCGCTCCTGGTCGCCGCAGAGATTTTCCCAATCCGGGTCGATGCTTACACACTTTGCTTTGCACGCTTGAGCTTGAGCCAGCAGTTTCCGCAGCTCTTTTTTGTACTCCTGCACAATGACCTGATTTTCGCTGGTGAGCTGACAGGTCAATGATGAAGAGATTATGTTGCGGAAGTTGAAAAACTCAAATTCACTCCAGAGCGGGTGTTCTTTATGGAGTCTGCCGGCTCCGGCAATGGTTTCTCCGGAGAGTTCGGCATACTCAAAACAGTCGGGTATATGCTCAAAATTTTGTAATGCACCGCAATCGGTACAGGGCAGCGACAAGCCGATTTTCAGTCCATGATTTTTCATTTCATAAACCCGGCATCAAAGAGTTTCTGCATAGTTACATTGCCGGATTTTTTGCTTTGCACCGCCAGATAGCGGGCAGCATACCGTGCCATCAAATCGGCTTCCAGATTTACCGGCGTACCTGCTTTGCGGCAGCCCAAAGCTGTATGCTCCCGGGTCACGGGGATCAACTCCACAGTAAACTCATCATCCCGCACCGCAACAACGGTCAAGGATACGCCATCTATGGCAATACTGCCTTTTTCGGCGACCAGCGGAGCGATATTTTCCGGCAGTTCCACTGTCAGTTCCATATCGCCGCCGGGGCGTTCCTGCCACTTGACCACTTTGCCGGTGGAATCCACATGCCCGGAAACCAGATGGCCGTCCAGCGGGGAATTGAGCCGCAACGCCCGCTCCATATTTACTTGGCTTTTCAACGGCAATATGCCCAGATTGGTGCGTTTAAGAGTTTCAGATAAGGTATGGAAAGTCAGCACATTGCCTGTTTGTTTTTCCAATGTCAGGCAAGTGCCGTTAATGGCAATACTTTCGCCGAATTCAAGGTCGCTCCACACATCGTTTACTTCGATTTCCAACGCCAGACCGCTGCGGCTTTTTATAAAACCTGTTTTTTGTATCAATCCGGTAAACATACAATCAATCCTCAAATTTTACTTTGCCTGAAATTATCAAATCACAGCCCGCCCGCTTTATTTGCAATTTTTCCAGATTTATCGCTTCGGCAAGTTTCAACGGGTCGGCTCCCGCCACCACGCTGCGGCTGTTACGCCCGGTCAGGAGTTTGGGCGCCACATGAAACTCCACTTCGTCCACAATGCCGCACTGCAAGGCTTGCCCGGAGAGTTCGCCACCGCCTTCCAGCAAAAGAGCAGTCACATTGTTTTCGCTCAAAGAGGTCAAAAGTTCCAGCCATTCAGCGCGGTTTGCCGGAGCAACGGCTCTTACTGCCGGATCGTCGGGAAAATATTCGCTGCGTAAGAGAGCTTCGCTCATTCTTGTATAAATAAGTTTTTGCGGCTGATTTTCCCAATTTTCCGGATTCCGCACGATCAATCCCGGGCGGTCGAGCCGGACAGTTTCGCCGCCGACCATGATCGCATCGCACCACTGCCGGAGCTGCTGCACCCGGCTCCGGGCTGCGGCAGAGGTTATCCATTTGCTGTCGCCGCCAGCAGTGGCGATCTTGCCGTCAAGGGTCATTGCCATTTTAAGCAGCACATAAGGTCTTTTTCGGGTTATATACGAAAAAAATGCTTTATTGAGTTCCAACGCTTCATTCCGGCAGACGCCCACTTTTACTTCAATATTGGCGTTGCGTAATATCTCAAAGCCATTGCCCGCATGTTTGGGGTTGAAGTCCTCGCTGGCACAAACCACCCGCTTGATTTTTGAGCGTTTTATCGCTTCGGTACAAGGGGGAGTTCTGCCGTAAGTTGAACAGGGTTCCAAAGTTACATAGATCGTTGCCCCTTCGGCATCCTTCCCGGCAGCATTCAATGCGTGCACCTCGGCGTGGGGTGTTCCGGCCTTATGGTGATAGCCTTCGCCCACAATTACGCCATCTTTGACCACCACTGCACCTACCATGGGATTGGGGGCAGTTTTGCCCCATGCCTGACGGGCAAGAGTCAGCGCGTGACGCATAAACTTCCGGTCTTCAGCTGCCTGGCTGGAACTCATAAAACTTTATATCCTTATTGGTTATCGGCAGCCTGGAAGAGTGCCGAAGCGTACATTTCAGGATCAAATTCCTGCAAATCGTCGGGTGCTTCGCCAAAGCCGGTAAAGAATGTAGGCAGCTCAAACTCCCGGTGGATGGCAACGGTCATGCCCCCTTTGCCGGAGCCGTCGAGCTTGGTCAGAACCAAACCGGTAAGGTTGGCTGATTTGCTGAACTCCCGGGCTTGGCTCAAGGCGTTGGAGCCCAAACTGGCATCCACGGTGAGCCACACTTCGTGAGGAGCTTCCGGACAGGCTTTGCCGATGGCACGGACGATCTTGCTCAATTCATCCATCAACGCTTTGCGGGTCTGCTGACGGCCCGCAGTATCGATCAAAACAATATCGGCGTGGTTATTCACTGCATATTCAGCGGCGGCAAACGCCACGCTTGCCGGATCAGCTTGAGGTTTGCCGGTAACTACCGGGCAGCCGGTGCGTTCGCCCCAGAGCTGCAACTGTTCAACTGCGGCGGCACGGAAGGTATCAGCTGCACCCAGTACCACATTTTTACCGGCATTTTTCCAGCGTTGTGCCAACTTGCCGATAGTGGTGGTTTTGCCCGAACCGTTGACTCCCACCATAAGTATAACAGTAGGAACAGGAGCGATGGCAAAGTTGATTTCCCGCTGATTTTTCCGCAGGATCTCTGCAACCAGCTTGGTGGCTTCTGCGTAAATATCCGCACTGGTGGCTATGTTGCCCAGATCGTAGGCTTCTTTGAGCTCTTTAACGATCTCGCCGGAGGCTTTTACGCCGAAATCAGCGGCAACCAATGCAAATTCCAGCTCTTCAAAAGCTGCTGCATCCCACTTTTTTTCGCCGGTAAAAAGCCCGCTGATGGTGCGTGAAACTCCCACTGCGGTCTTCTGCAAACCTTTTTTGAATATGGAAAACAACCCCATTACGCCTTGACTCCTTCCCGTTCCGGGCGGTTGAGGGTGCTTTTTACAGCGTTGAGTATGCCGTTGATAAAGTCGCAGGCCCGTTCGTCGCTGTAATCACGGGTGATGGAAACAGCTTCGTCAATGCTTACTACCGGCGGTACATCGGTAAAGTTGAGCATTTCTGCAATGGCAACGGTCAATATGGCGTAATCCACAGCGGAAATACGCTCCGGCGACCAGTTGCGGGCGTTGTTCTTAATGGTTTCTTCAATGCGTTCTTTATCGCTGATGCACACTTCCAGAAGTTTTTCGGCATATTCCCGGCACTTTCTGCCGTAACGGTTGGTGCCGATATTGTGTTCGGCGCCTGCCTGTTCAATAAAAGCGTTCCAGCGAGCTGCCGAAAATTTTTCTCCGGTAAGCGTACACTGGAAAAGGAACTGCATGGCAAGTTCTCTGCCCATGCGTTTGTTGTGCAGCCGTTCCGGACGGGGCTGCTTGTCTTCAATATCGTTGATCATCTTTTCGCCTGCGATCTCAAAATTATTTTGCCAACTGGCGATTGAGGTTTGCCATTTCGATTGCCGCATGTGCTGCATCGGCACCCTTGTTGCCGGCTTTGGTTCCGCTGCGTTCAATAGCCTGTTCGATGTTGTCGGCAGTGATCATGCCGTAGGTTACAGGAGTGCCGTATTCCATACCCAGCTGGGCAAGGCTTTTGGCGACTTCGTTGTTGATGTAACCGGCGTGAGGAGTGGCGCCCTGAATAACTACGCCCATAGCGATAATGGCATCATACTTTTTGCTGTCCAGCATCTTTTTTACGGCAAAAGGTATTTCATAAGAGCCGGGGACCCATGCTACTGCAATATCGTCGGCATTGCCGCCGTGGCGGACGATGGTATCTACCGCACCTTCCACCAGATGACTGACGAAAAAGTCGTTGAAACGGGCAGCGACCAGACCGAATTTAAGACCTTGAGCCTGCAAATCGCCTTCATAAGTTTTGATGTTTGCCATAATTTTTTATCTCCTTGTTTATTTGAAAATACATTGAATATCAAATCATGTGTTCCATTCTATCGCGTTTGGTTGCCAGATAGAACTCGTTTTCTTTGCCCGGCGGTATCACAATGGGTACCCGTTCGGTAATGGTTATGCCGTAGCCGGAGATCCCGGCGATCTTCTGGGGATTGTTGGTCAGCAGCCGGATGGATTTTACCCCCAGATCCAGCAATATCTGCATACCGATCCCGTAATCCCGCAAGTCCGCAGGGAAACCCAGCTTTTCGTTGGCTTCGATGGTGTCCAACCCCTGATCCTGCAATTTGTAGGCGTGGATCTTGTTGAAAATACCGATGCCCCGGCCTTCCTGCCGCATGTAGACCAATATACCGGAACCGTTTTCAGCGATCATTGCCAGAGCTTTGTGCAGCTGTTCGCCGCAATCGCAGCGTTTGGAAGCAAACACATCGCCGGTAAGGCACTCGCTGTGAACCCGCACCAGCACATCTTCTTTGCCTTCCACATCGCCGTATACCAGTGCCACATGTTCCAGATTATCCACCTTGCTGCGGTATGCCTTGATGGCAAAATCGCCGAAAGCGGTGGGCATTTTAGCTACTTCGCCCCGCTCAATCAGGCACTCGTGCTTGCGGCGGTAGGCGATCAAATCTGCTACGGTACACCACTTGAGGTTGTGTTTTTTGCGGACAATATCCAACTCCGGCTGGCGTGCCATGGAGCCATCATCATTCATGATCTCGCAGATCACCCCGGCCGGGGCAAGTCCGGCAAGCCGCATTAAATCCACCGCCGTTTCAGTATGCCCCGCCCGCCGCAAAACGCCGCCTTTGCGTGCTACTACCGGGAAGAGGTGCCCGGGCTTGATGAAATCTTCAGGAGCGGTTGCCGGGTCGATCAAAGCCTGAACAGTGCGGGCACGGTCGTAAGCGGAAATACCGGTGGTGGTGCCGAATTTGTAGTCCACACTTTCAGAAAACGCTGTGCGGAAGGGGTCTGCCATGTTGATCGGCACATTGAGTTTCAACTCCGCAGCCCGTTCTTCAGTGATGGCAGCACAAATAAGCCCGCGGGCGTGCATTGCCATAAAGTTGATGGTTTCGGGTGTGCAAAGACTGGCAGCGGCGATCAGATCGCCTTCGTTTTCACGGTTTTCGTCGTCGGTAACGATCACCATTTTGCCTTGCTTGAGATCGGCAATGATTTCTTCGATCGGATCAAATTTGAATGACATAAATAAACCTTCCGGTGTTGATTTCAATAAACTCACGCACGCGTATACGCGCACATGTATATTATAATAAGATACAATGCCAGCTGGTTTTTTGCAAATATTTATACGAAAATTGTCAAAAATCTGGTCAATTATGAAAAAAGGTCACTTGACAAAGTAAACGCACGTTTGTCATAGTAAACGCACACTGCTCTCAAAAAGAGCGTGCGTTTACTTTTACAATCGTCAAATTATGAAAAAAACAAACAATTTTCAGGGAAAAATTTGCATTGAACTTTTGAGGGTGTATTTTTATGTAGAAAACAGTGATGGTCACTGTTATAAAACCAATTAAAAAAGGGGATGATGTATGGAGTACTACATCGACGCATTTCGTAACTATGTGAATTTTCAAGGCCGTGCCACTCGCACCCAGTTCTGGATGTTTGTGCTGTTCAACTTTATTGCCGGGGTTGTGATCGGGATCATTACCGGTATACTTCCTGCATTGTTTTTTCTGGGGCCGGTTTACAATCTGGCGGTCTTGCTGCCCAGTATTGCCATTTGCGCCCGTCGACTGCATGATACAGACCGCTCCGGCTGGTGGCAGTTGCTGGCTCTTATTCCGTTTGTAGGGGTGATAATCGTACTTATTCTCTGTGCTATGCCCAGCACCGGCCCCAACCGCTTCGATGTTGGCTGCTGCTGTGGCTGTGACGACAGCAATGCGGATGATTCTGCCCAGTAATAATCTCTGATTTTATCAAAAGATGCCGGAGAAAATCTATCCTCCGGCATCTTTTTTTGGGTGAATCGCAAAACAAAACGATGTGGAAAGCCGGTATTGTAATGAAAACGCCGCTTCTTATTTAAATAAGGTTTTAAGCTTGATGGTATAGCAATGAGTAAGCGGAAAAATTCATTCCGGAATGATTTGCAACTTTGTTTTTTTAAGTATTTGTGAAAAAAAAGTTGTAAAATATGATTTTTGTGCTATATTATGTGACGCACAAATTGTGCAAACGCATTTTAAACGCACTGTAGGTGTTGAGAATAAATGAGTTATAAAGCACACTCTGAAAAGTTGATTGCCGGTGTCGGTAAACGCCGGACAAAAAAGAGTTTAACCTTTTTTGCATGCAGTCAGCAAAGAGGGGTTGTGGAGTTTATATTAGGGTTTGCGTTGTTTTTCTGCTTGGGAAGAGCGATGGCAGCGGAAACCGGGAGTCAGAGAGTTAAATCTGAAGTTTGGGTCGATGTTAAGCTCAAAGGTGCTGAAAGGCTTGATGAGATCATTGAACTGAAGAAAAGGATTTCTGAACTCGAAGCGTTGGAGCGGAAGGTCAAGGCGGAAAATGTCAGGCTGGAAGCTGAACGGAACCTGCTTAAGCAGGAGTTGTTTGACGCAATCAAACAAATGGAAACGCAGAATGCGCAGTTCCGGCAATTGGAGCAGAGTGTGGCTGGTTTGCTGGCTGTCGGCGATATGCCGAAAGCAACCGCCCGGGAAGCGAAGCTCGTGGAAGCAATGGCTGGGATTACGAAAAGCGGTCAGGATTTAGCCATCTTGAGTGCGGAATTCTGCAATGAGGCAGATGCGATAGTCAAGTCGCTGCCGGCAGGCAATCTGGAAGGAGTGCGCCTGCGGTTGAAAATCGACGAAGTGCGAAGCGCATCACGCAAGTTCATCACTTTAAGTGATTGGAAAATTGACGCGAAGCCGGTGGAAAAATGCCGGATAGCGGCAGTTAAAACCGATCTCGAATTCGTGGTGTTGCCGGTAGGAGCCGCTCATGGAGTATTCAATGGGTTGGTTTTTTACGTGCCAGGGAAGACAGCTGAAGCTGCACCGGTCAAATTGAGGGTTTTTGCAACCCGCAGTTTGGTATCAGCGGCGCAGGTTGTGGACGGCGATATACGGACCCTGTCGCAAGGGGATGCGGCAGTGCTGGATTTGCAACAAACAAACAAATGAGAGCAATTAAAAACTATGGAAGTCAGAGCATTAACCAGAAACGTGCGGATTTCTCCTGAAAAGGCCCGCCATGTGGCGCGCGTTATTCAGGGCAAACCCGTTACGGAGGCCTTGGCAATCGTGGACTTGAGTCCTCGCAAGGCGGCTGTTTTGCTGGGCAAGACCCTTCGTTCTGCGGTGGCTAACGCCGAGAACAACGAAAACCTCGACCGTGCCAAACTTACGGTCAAGGCTGCGTTGGTCAGCCCGGGGCCGATCATCCGTCGTTTCCGTCCGAAAGCACGCGGATCCGCGGGCCGTATCCGGAAACGTACCAGTCATTTCGAAATCATTCTGGCTGATTAATCAAAGAGGTTTATTGTGGGACAAAAAGTAAATCCAATCGGTTTGAGAACCGCGTTGACCCGTAATTGGGAATCCCGTTGGTTCGCCGGTAAGGCTCTTTTCGGCAAGTGGCTCCATGAAGACCTGAAGATCCGCAAGTTTATCAAGGAAAAATTTGCGGCAGCTGCAATCGCCCGTATTCAGATCGAGCGTTTTGCCAGCCGGGTCCGGATCACGATTTTCGCCGCCCGTCCGGGTATGCTGAACGGCAAAAAAGGTGCGGAACTCGACGTGCTCCGTCAGGATGTCATGAAGATGGTCGAAGGTAAAGATATCCGCGATATCGCAGTGGATGTCAATGAAATCAAACGTGCAGAAACCAATGCACAGCTTGTCGCAGAAAGTGTTGCCATGCAGCTTGAACGCCGCATCGGTTTCCGTCGTGCGATGAAGCGTGCCATCCAGCAGGCCATGGATATGGGCGTGGATGGTATCAAGATCAACTGTGCCGGTCGTTTGGGCGGCGCGGAACTGGCCCGTACTGAACAGTACAAAGAAGGCCGTGTACCGCTGCACACATTGAAGGCGAACATTGATTATGGTTTCGTAGAAGCAAACACCACCGCCGGTAAAATCGGCGTGAAGGTGTGGATCTGCCACAAGGAAGGCATGGAGGAACAAGATTATGCCGTTAATGCCAAAAAGAACAAAGTACAGAAAGGTGCAGCGCGGTAGTATTGCCGGGCTTGCCACCAGTTGTAATAAGGTTGACTTCGGTGACTTTGGTCTTCAGGCTGTCACCCGTGGTTACATCACCAACAACCAGATCGAAGCGGCGCGTATTGCGATCAACCGCCACCTGGACCGTAAGGGTCAGGTCTGGATTCGTGTGTTTCCTGCCAAGCCTTTCACGAAAAAACCGTTGGAAGTGCGTATGGGTAAGGGAAAGGGTAACGTCGAAGGCTGGTTCGCCCCGGTACTGCCGGGTCGGGTGCTCTTTGAAGTCAAAGGTTGCAGTGAAACTGTCGCTCGTGAAGCAATGGCTCGTGCCGCAAACAAGCTTTGCCTGCGCTGCAAGTTTCTGACGAAGGGAGATCTCTAAGATGAAGACCTCGAAAATCCGTGAAATGTCCGATGCCGAAATCGTCAGCATGCTGAATGATTTGCGTCGTGAAAAGCTGACCCTGGCCATTCAGGCTGCTACCGGTCAGCTGGAAAAATCCGCCCGGGTTCGCCAGGTGCGCCGCGAAATCGCGCAGCTCCTGACCGAAACTACCCGTCGTGCGGCCAACTGAAACAGGGTAAGCAACTATGAGTGAAGATACCAACAAGCGCGGTAACCAAGTCGGAG
>JAZMZK010000052.1:0-17542 GCA_045585955.1 Victivallaceae bacterium | reverse complement strand
CTTGAGCCACTGTAATATAGCACACTCCCAAAAAACATCAAATCACAACATCTCGGTACCACTCCGCAAAAGCTTCGCGAATATAGCACACTCCCAAAAAACATCAAATCACAACATCTCGGTACCACTCCGCAAAAGCTTCGCGAATATAGCACACTCCCAAAAAACATCAAATCACAACTTTAATGCTAAATACTGTTTCAATCATTGTAATATAGCACACTCCCAAAAAACATCAAATCACAACTTGTTCGCCGAACAGCTCGGCGGTGTAGGAATATAGTACACTTCTCAAACTCTACAAGCTGCGGCTGAAGATTTTATCCGAAACGCTTTATAAATGCCCGGTGCAGTTCTTTGTCCTGATATTTATCTTCGGCTCCGGCGGATAACTCTTCTGCCGTGTAATTACCGGATATGGATTTTACTATTATTGACCGGGTTTCTTCGTCGGCAGTAAAAAATATTTTCCATGTCCGGCAATGGATTATCCAACATTTCTCCTCTTCAGCAAAGGTCAGCCGCTTGCGCTGTTTATCCAACGGCCGATACCGCAGCTGCACCAGACAAAAATTGACCAAATCAAGTCCGCCGGTCGATTTGATAAATTCGCACTGCTCCGCCGCTTGCGGCAAAAATGATACCTGATAACTGCTGTTTTCCACCCGGTCACGCCAACCGGCTTTGGACTGCGGAAAAGCATCTGCCTCCGGAATGTATGGTTTAACATCCAGCACCGCCGTACCATCCAGCAGATCACATGCCCCCAGCAGCAAACCGTCAGGACGGATCTCCAAAAGTTCAACTGCGCTTATCCCTATGGGGTTGGGCCGGTAGGGCGAACGGGTGGCAAATACGCTGTAATGATCTTTTTCTGCCGGTACCGGCACCCGCACTTTAGTCTTGAATTTACCGGAGAGATTCCGATCAAACACCCACACCAGCCAAATGCGGTCAAAGCCGGTCAGGTCTTCGGCACAACTTCTGTATACCGGACGATTCCATTTAAGCAACGAGCACCCTCCGGCAAAAACCGCCTGCCGGGGAGCTTCATACTGATAATGAAAATCATTCTGAATACTCCCTATTGCCCGGAATGCAAACTTTTCTGCCGGAGCCTCATGTTCCGGATCGCTCATTTTTCAACAGCTTCGTCGGCATTTTTGCCGTCGATCACCTGCCCGTTATCTGCATGATTGCGATCATCACTGGCAAGCGACTTGAACAATCTGCCGATATCACGGAATCCGGCGATCAGGAACCATATCGTGGTAAAAATACCCAGTATAAATGCCAGCATCACATAGAATTGCCACATCCGTAACCATACCATATCTTCCCAGTTGAAGAAAAAATGACCGCAGGTGCCTGCAACAAATACCCCTGTCCAAATCAGTGTCCAAATGATCGAACTGAAGAAAAGTATGCGGTCAAACATGGTAAACTCATTGGTCAAACCCAGAATACGCCAAACTCGACCGGCATTCCATGATTCATTATGTTCACCGGTCATATCGTATTCGCCGCGGTGCAGCATACGATTCAAATTAAACTCCCTGATACCATGCAGTTTCCGGTCTATCCACGAAACGGCAAAGTAACTTATAAAACCAAATACAGTTACCCAGAATGCCAGCACTTGTCCGTTTAACGGAAAGCGTTCTTTGTTGGCAAGCAGCCATTCAGCAGTGCTGCCGCCGGTAATTTCTGCCAACGCCGGAGCAAGTGTCGGCCAAACCTGCTGCAAAATAATACTCAACAGCGCCAGCCCCGACCCCAGGATCATGGCAACCCACGCCCCCAGCGTAGAGCCGCTTTTGCTGTAAAGACCGCCGATTATGACTGCCCCTGCCCCGCCGGTAAAAATTGCCCCGGTGATCTGGAAAAACAGCAGAATATATTCAGTCTGCTTAAAAAGCCAGCTGAAAAAGAAAGCGAACACCCCAACAAAGATGATCGAAAGACGCAGCAGCCAGAGGTGCTGTTTTTCCGTAAACGGTTTTTTACGGAAAGGCAATATTACATCCTGCACAAAAATCGATCCCCAGCTGTGCATGTATGTATCGTCAGTAGAAAGCATTGCCGCAAACATCACCGCTGCAAACAAGCCGACAAATCCCACCGGCAGAACCTTGGTCAGAAACAACGGCACCCGTGCCTGACTGGCATCCTGTTCTGCCATGGTACTTAATGCCTGCTGCAAATCTTTTGCCGCATCAGCAAACTGCGGATTATTGAAAAAAACCACTGCGCAAATCGGTATAAAGATCAACATAGCGCTCTGCACCAGCGCCCGCCAGGTACCAAGAAAACGGGACATTTTTGCTTCGTGCGCACTTTTTGCCGCAGCAGCGTACCCGGAAGAGCCCTGCCACGAACCGGTGTGCATAACTGTTATGGCAAAACCCATAAGGAAAAACCAAATATTGAAGTCTTTGATCTTGGTGGTGGTATAAGGATTAAAAAGTGAAGCATCAGGATTGGCATCGTTGAGCCGCTGCAAAGTTTCAAAAATAATCGACCAGTCAAACTGCATTACCAGAAAAACCATTAATGCCAGAAACGCCACATTGCAGAACATTCCCTGAATAAAGTCTGTGATCATAATGGCTATCTGCCCGCCGAATATAGCAAAAATCACCCCCATTGAAATCGCCACGATCAGCAAACAGACAAATGTGCTGAATTCAAAACCGATCCCGGGAATGTGAAAACTCGGAGGCAAACAGCAGAAATAGATGAAAAATTTAACTGATACCGCCGGAAAGATCCCATAGTTCAATACGCCGGAAAGCCAACCGAGTATACCGCAGAATACCCGGAAATTACGGCTGTAACGCACTTCAAAAAACTGCGCCATTGTCAAACACCGTGTTTCACGGAACCGGTAATACACCCAGCCGGTAATGGAGATTATCATCCCCAGCGGGCCGGAGAGAAAACTCCACCATATCGGGGCAAAACCGGCTACATAATATTGCTCAAAATTAGCAACTACACTGATTGCTCCGATCCCGGCAATACCGCTGGTGATCGCCAGCAGATAACGCCCTGCGCAACGGTTGGCAGCAAGAAAGTCTGCTGTACTTTTAACATAACGCTGACAAACTATCAGCGTAACGACCAACACTGCGATCAGTGCCCCGACGATCAACCAATCTACCCAATGCATAAAATAACCTTTTTGTTGTTTGCCGGCGATCAGGTCGGCTTCTTTATAAAAAAATCAAACTGTATAACTTTTTTTCAGAACACCATCTTGGCTAAACTCATCCACAAAAGCCGCAATGCACAGAGGCATGTAAGCACTTGAATTATCAGTGTAAAGCTCTTTTGCGAGATGTTTTTCAAGAGCAATATGCCTACTGTTGCCCCGATCACGATAAATATCACCATGCCGGGAACGATTTTCAGCACATCCAAAGTCAATCTGCCATCCATGGCGAACAGCGGCAATTTCAGCCAGTTCAAAATCAGAAAGTACCATGCGGCGGAACCGATGTATTCTTCTTTGGAAAACTTCATCAGCACCAGATAGATCGCCATTACCGGTCCGGCGGCATTGGCTACCTGCGTAGTGAATCCGGCAAGGATACCGAAGACTGCCGCCATACCCATACTGCCCCGCCATGCGTCGATTTTTTCCTGCATCTTACCTTTGGTCAGGCTCAAAAGCTGCACGCCCAGAATAATGGCACCGATCACCAGCCCCAGAACATTGGTGTTGCTTATGCTCCTGACCGTTATCATCCCCAGCAGCAGCCCCACCAGTGCCCACGGCAGCAGATTCAGCACAAACTTCCAATTCGCTGCCCGGCGGTACCAGATCACTGCCAGCAGATCCCCGGTACACAGCAGCGGCAGCACTGCCGCCGACGCCGTTGCCGGATCAAAAAACTGCGTGAACATCACCACCACCAACGCACCCAGTGCCGGGATGGCGGTTTTGTTGATACCGATGATCACTGCTCCGATCGCCATAACTGCGATCTGGAGCCATGAAAAATCACCAAACATCCACTCCAACATATTTTACGCTCAAGCTCCGTTATTTGGCTACGATGTTGACCAATCTGCCTTTTACGCAGATGACTTTGGCAACGGTTTTGCCGGCAATAGCGGTCTGAACATCCGCATTTTCCAACGCCAACTTGGTCATGGTGTCGTTGTCCGCTTCGGCGGGCATCATTACATGAGCTTTGGGCTTGCCCAGTACCTGTACCAGCACATCGACTTCGGAAAGTTTGGTCTTGGCTTCGTCGTATTCCGGGAAAGGTACATAGGTGATAGTTTCGGTATGCCCCAGAATTTCCCAGAGTTCTTCGCCCACATGAGGAGCAAAGGGTGCAAGCATCTGCACCAACGCTTCGGCGGCGGCTCTCGGAATCTCTTTAAGTTCGCTCAAAGTATTGGTCAGAACCATCAGCTGACTGATTGCGGTATTGAAGTTGAAGGTTTCAATATCCTTGCCCACTTTCTTGATGGAGCAATGCAGCACAAATTCCAGATCCTTGTCGCAGGGCTTATCCACGATGGGGGTTTCGGTGATTACCCGGAACACCCGCTTGAGGAAACGGTGCACGCCTTCCACCCCGGCGGTGTTCCACGGTTTGACCGCTTCGAGTGCCCCCATGAACATTTCGTACAGACGCATGCTGTCGGCACCGTAGGCGGCAATGATATCGTCGGGATTGACCACATTACGCAGGCTCTTGGACATCTTGGCGGGGAACTCAACGAGCTTTTCGCCGTCCGACTTGCGAACCGGGCCTTCGGGCGTGAATTCCACTTCGTTGGTGGGCACCAGCACGCCCCGGGTATCTTTGTAGGATATACCCAGGATCATACCCTGATTGATCAGCTTCTGGAAGGGTTCTTTGGTGGAAACGAACCCCAGATCGAACAACACCTTGTGCCAGAATCTGGCATAGAGCAAGTGCAGCACAGCGTGTTCAGCACCGCCAACATACAAATCCACCGGCATCCAGTATTTTTCTTTCCCGGGATCCCAGGCTTTGTCGTTGTTGCAAGCGTCGATGTAACGCAAGTAATACCAGCAGGAGCCTGCCCACTGGGGCATGGTGTTGGTTTCCCGGCGGCCTTTTCTGCCATCGCGGGGATTAGTGTATTTCACCCACGCTTTGGCTTTTGCCAGCGGCGGTTCGCCGGTGCCGGAGGGTTTGAAATCGTCCATTTCCGGCAGAGCCACCGGCAGTTCGGATTCGTCCACCAGCTCAATGGAGCCATCTTCGTAGTGGATTATGGGGAATGGTTCGCCCCAGTAACGCTGACGGCTGAAGAGCCAGTCCCGGAGTTTGTATTTGGTGGACTCTTTGCCTTCGCCCCGGGCGGCGAGCCAGTCGGTGGCGGCTTTCTTGCTCTTTTCCACCGGCATACCGTTGAGGTCAAGACCTTCAGCGTTGGCAGAATTCATCATCACCCCGGCACCTGTCCAGCAGGCTTTTCCGGCGAGGATGGCATCTACATCGGCATTTTCGGCAGCAGCTTCGGCGGCGTCAGGCTGGATGATGCACTTGATGGGCAAACCAAAGACTGTGGCAAATTCAAAGTCGCGGGTGTCGTGAGCCGGTACCGCCATAATGGCACCGGTACCGTAGCTTGCCAGAACATAGTCAGCGATCCAGATGGGGATTTTTACTCCGTTCACCGGATTGATTGCGTAAGCACCGGTAAAGGCACCGGTCTTTTCGGTGGCAAGTTCGGTGCGGTCAAGGTCGCTTTTGAGCGAAGCGGCCTTGCGGTAGGCATCCACCGTGGCTTTGCAGTCAGCAGTAGTGATGCTGTCCACCAGAGCGTGTTCGGGAGCCAACACCATGTAGGTTGCACCAAACAGAGTATCCGGGCGGGTGGTGTAAACAGTTACAGTTTTGTCGGTATCGGCGATCTTGAAAGTTACTTCGGCACCGGTGGATTTACCGATCCAGTTCCGCTGCATTTCTTTGATGCCTTCGGGCCAATCCAGATCGTCCAGATCTTCCAGCAATCTTTCGGCGTATTCGGTGATCTTGAACATCCACTGTTTCATGGGGCGGCGTTCCACCGGGTGGTTGCCCCGTTCGCTGCGGCCGTTGATGACTTCTTCGTTGGCAAGCACCGTACCCAGAGCCGGGCACCAGTTCACCGCCACTTCATCCAGATAAGCCAGACCTTTTTTATGCAGCTGCATAAAGATCCACTGAGTCCACTTGTAGTAATTTTTATCGGTGGTGTTGATTTCACGATCCCAGTCGTAGCTGAAACCCAAGGCTTTGATCTGTTCGCGGAAGTGGTCAACATTCTTTTTGGTGGTGATTTCCGGGTGAGTACCGGTTTCTACGGCGTACTGTTCAGCGGGCAGACCGAAGGCATCCCAGCCCATGGGGTGCAGAACATTAAAGCCCTTCATGCGCTTGTAGCGGCAGATGATATCGGTAGCCGTGTAGCCTTCAGGATGACCCACATGCAGCCCTGCCCCGGAGGGATAGGGGAACATATCCAACGCATAATATTTGGGTTTGTCAGAAAAATCTATTGCTTTGAAAGGTTTTTCTTTTTCCCACCGGGCCTGCCATTTGGCCTCAATGTTCTTGAAATCGTACTCGCTCATAATAATATCCTTTGTTTTGATTTGCTGATAATACAATATAATACTTTATAATATAGCCCCTTAAAATCGTTTTTGCCATATAAAAAACCTTGCAAGATGATTTTTTTGCGTTATATTACCGTGAAAAGTAATTTTTGAGGTGTTTTTTATGAATACAGTTGATACTATTGCCGCAGTTGCCACCGCTCCCGGCGGGGCGATCGGCATTGTGCGCATATCCGGCGAAAACGCTTTACCGGCAGCTCAACAGGTTTGGCGGGGCAGGAAATCTTTGTGCAAAGCCAATGCCAGAATGATGCTTTACGGGTTGATCGGCGATCCCGGCGAACCGGCTCTGGCAGTTTATATGCCCAATCCTCACAGCTATACCGGAGAAGATGTTGTGGAACTGCACTGCCACGGCGGAGCGGTAACAATTCGCCGCACTTTGGAAGCGGTGCTTTCGCAGAAAAATGTGCGGGCAGCCGAACCGGGTGAATTCACCATGCGGGCATTTATCAATGGCAAGCTGGATCTTGCTCAAGCCGAAGCAGTCGGCGATATAATCACCGCTACGGGCGATGCCACGCTGAATCTGGCTTTGCGGCAGCTGGCAGGGAATCTTTCAAGGTCGGTAAATGATATACGCGAAACCCTGCTGTTGCTGGCATCGGATTGCGAATCACGGCTGGATTTCCCTGACGAAGAGTTGGAGTTTGACGACAGCAGTTTGCTGGTTGAAAGGCTTAACATTGCCCGGAATGCGTTGCAGAAGTTGATCGCTTCCGCCCATGCCGGAGCGGTTTTACGCCAGGGTGTAAGGATAACGCTTGCCGGTAAGCCCAACGCCGGAAAATCCAGTTTGCTCAATGCTCTGCTGGGTATCGACCGGGCGATCGTAAGCTCCATACCCGGCACCACCCGGGATACGCTCGCAGAAAATGCGGTTTTGCGGAATATACCTGTGGAGATAACCGACACTGCCGGTTTGCGGGAATCTGATGATGAGATCGAAGCTTTGGGGATAGAACGGGCAAAAGCCGCCATGCTGCAATCGCAGGTGGTCTTTTATCTGTTGGATGCATCAGCAGAAGATATTGCCGGAGAAATAGCGGAATTTGAACGCAATATAAAATCGAACAAACAAGAACTTATAGCTGTCTGGAACAAGATAGACTTGGCTCCGGAGCGTGATTTGCCGGAAATACCGGATGTGCCGACAGTCAAAATTTCAGCAGCGACCGGCGAAAATCTGAACTTGCTGCTGGATGTTTTTGAGAAGCTCGTCTGGCAGGATGATGGTAATGGTGCTGATGCCCCGGCAGCGGTCAATGCACGGCATTTGAGTTTGCTGCAAAGTGCGGAAGACGCGTTGGAACCGGTGGCAGGAGAAATAGAGTCGGACAATTGGGAACTGGCATCGGTCAATTTGCAGATAGCGTTGACCGAAACCGGCAGGATCGTGGGAGAAACGGCAGAACCGGATCTGCTGGATGAGATATTTTCCAGATTTTGCATTGGCAAATGAGATTTTTTATCGGGATTTTTGAAAAATTATTAAAAAAATCAATTTTTTCAGTGGAATAATGTGCAAGATAGTGATATCTTATCTATGACACAGGAATATATGTTCACTCTACCTGTTTGATCGTTAAGTTTGGGATATTGGCAAAGTGATTGAGAATGAAACATTGAAAAAGCTCATGGATCCGCCGCTGTTGGTGGAAAAGGAGCAGTTTTTGGTTAAGTTTGCGGAAAATCAGGACGAGATCGATGCCGCAAAGCGTTTGCGTTACAATGTTTTCATGGAAGAACAAGGGCATTTGGGCGGCAAATCAGCCGATTGTACTGTTGATGAAGATGAGTTTGACCCCTATTGTTTGCATTTGATCGTAGTTGAACGCTCCGCCAACGAAGTTATTGCCACCTATCGGGTGCACCCGGGAACGGTTGCATTGCAGGGGTTGGGTTTTTATTCAGAGCAGGAATTCAAACTGGGGGGGCTGGATAAAATTGCCGCCAACTCGGTGGAAGTGGGTCGCTCCTGCGTGAAGTCAGAGTATCGCAACGGCGTGATCGTAGCTCTGCTTTGGGCTGGTATGGCAGCGGTTTACGACCGCTCCCAGTGCCAGTATCTGCTGGGGTGCGTGAGTTTGACTCCGGCTGATCCGGTCATCGGCAGAGCTGTGTGCGAATTTCTTGCCCGCAAAGGCAATGTTTTTACTGATGAGTTGGATGTAGCTCCCCAGCCGGGCTGGGAGCTGCCGGAAGTCGATCCGGAAGCGGTCAGAGCCTATACCGATGGCGAAAAGAGTGGTGAATTGCGAAAAATTATTCCGCCTTTGATGAAGGGCTATCTCCGATTGGGTGCCAAGTTCGGCAGAGAGCCGGTGCTGGATAAAGAGTTCGGTGCAATCGACTTTCTGGTGCTTTTCAAGTTAAGCGAGATCGATCAGAAGTACGCCCGCCATTTTCTTTGACGGCTTGAACTATCGGAGCAAAAGCAGATGACTTTTTTGCGTAAGTTGTGGCGTTTGAGCAAATTCCTGCTTTGGATGTGGCCCTTTGCGATCTATTCCATATTTTGCGGCATGGGCGGGCGTGCCGGGATCAAACGGGTGGCTTACTGCACAAGAGCCTGGGGCAAATTTCTGGTAAAAAACTTTGCAGTAGAGGTCAAATTTATCTGCGATCACCCGATTGAAGAGGGCATGCTGATAGTATCAAACCATCAAAGCTATGTGGATGTACTTTTGCATGCATCGCTTTTTCCCATCCGTTTTACGCCCAAAAAAGAGATCAAATACTGGCCCATACTGGGTTTTTATCTGGGGATCAGCCGCCCCTTGTGGGTAGACCGGAAAAACCGGCAGAAATCAACGGAAATGGTCGAAGAGATCCACCGGACATTGGCGTATGGGGTATCGCTTTTAGTCTACCCGGAAGGCACGACCAGCGATGGCGAACATGGTCTGCTGCCATTCAAATCCACCAGTTTTGCTACTGTCATTGGTACAAATTTCAAGATTCAGCCCATCATTACCGAGTATTTGCGGGAAGAAGATAACTGGAACGCCGCCTGGTATGGCGATCAAACGCTGCTGCCCCATGCGTGGAAATTCATCGGCCGCAAGCGCATCCGGGTGGTAGTCACAGCTTTGGAGCCCATAACTCCGCTGCCGGGAGAAGACCGGAAAGCCCTTACTGCCCGGGTGGAAAGAGTTATGACCGAAGCAATGACAAAAAAAATCCAATAAAAAATGGTTGTAAAGTTGGTAAAAATTTTGTCTGGTGTTATATTTCTTTGATTTGATTTATAAATAACAAAATTACAGGAGAAAAATATTATGAAAATCGCCGCTCATCTTTCCGCCGCAGTTGTTTTGTTGGGTGCTATGGTCGTCCTGACCGGTTGTGCTGATCCTGAAAAGGGCAAGGGTGGTACAATTCCTCCGGCATGGGAAGAACCCGGTACTCCCCGGGTGGGCGGCATGAATGGCAACGGTGTCAACGGCTGGAATGCCGGTGACGAAAAACCCTCCGATTGGGGTGCAGGTGCCAACGAAGGGGCATTGGATGAACGCACCGGTGTCCGCCGCTTGGAAGTTGCCGGATTCCCCAAAACTCTTTACTTTGGCTTTGATACCGACCGCATCAATGCTTCGGAAGTAAGCAAAGTTGCTGAAGCCGCTGCCTTTATGAAGAGCAACCCCAATCTGGTGCTGGTCATCGAAGGTCACTGCGACGAACGGGGTACCGAAGAATACAACCGTGCTTTGGGTGAACGCCGTGCCCGTGCCGTGGAAAGCAAAGCTGCTGAAAACGGTGTTGATCTTGCCGCTGTGCGTACTGTCAGCTATGGCGAAGACAAACCCGCCGTTGCCGGCAGCGGCGAAAGTGCCTGGAGCCAGAACCGCCGGGCAGTGCTCTGGGTGGGCAAGATCGGCAACTGATAAATTCTCTGAAAAATCAAAGGCTGCGGCAAAGAAATTTGCGGCAGTCTTTTTTTTGGGGTAATGGGCATTACCCAGCGTATAGCTTGCCGGAGCGGAGCGTCTACCGGCTGTAGCGGGCTTTGCCCGCTTCCCAAATCTATCGCGCGACAAGCAGGCGTTCGCCCTGCGACGGTATAACATATACCGCTATACACCGCATACGCGGGCGATATTGTGTGTGGGCGGCTTTTATGGGAAAATATGGGAGGGTATGAGATAGTATGAGAGAGTATGAGAGTATTGCCGCCTTACTGGTGCGGCATTGTGCGTGGCGGCTGGGGCCGCTGCGCGGGAGCAATAGTGTGTGGGCAACGGGCATTACCCAGCGTATAGCTCGCCGGAGCGGAGCGTCTACCGGCTGTAGCGGGCTTTGCCCGCTTCCCAATTCTTCCCAAACCCTCCCAATACTTCCCAATTCTATCGCGCGGCAAGCAGGCGTTCGCCCTGCGACGGTATAACGTATACCGCTATACACCGCATACGCGGGCGATACGGTTGATGGCGGCTTTTATGGGAAAATATGGGAGGGTATGAGATAGTATGAGAGAGTATGAGAGTATTGCCGCCTTACTGGTGCGGCATTGTGTGTGGGCGGCTGGGGCCGCTGCGCGGGAGCAATGGTGTGTGAGCAACGGGCATTACCCAGCGTATAGCTCGCCGGAGCGGAGCGTCTACCGGCTGTAGCGGGCTTTGCCCGCTTCCCATACACTCTCATACATTCCCATACTCTCCCATAATCTGTCGCGCGTCAAACAGGCGTTCGCCCTGCGACGGTATAACATATACCGCTATACACCGCATACGCGGGCGATACGGTTGATGGCGGCTTTTATGGGAAAATATGGGAGGGTATGAGATAGTATGAGAGAGTATGAGAGTATTGCCGCCTTACTGGTGCGGCATTGTGTGTGGGCGGCTGCCGCCTCCCATACACTCCCATACACTCCCATACACTCTCATACATTCCCATACTCTTCCCAAATTTCCCAGGTTGCCATCTGTTGCATTTTATACAAGCAATTTGGCAAAAAAATCCAATTGGTTTGACAATATTATCCTTGACACTCCTCTATTAATGTTGTATCTTTACTGAAGAAAAAATTTTGTCCAATAAAAACAATCTTAATTATGGGAGATTTGAGGGATTTATGGATCGCCGTGACTTTATTAAAAGTGGTTTTGTTGCCGGTGCCGCCGCAGCTTTGGGCGGTACCGCTTTATTTGCCGGGAATGGCTGCCAAAGCAGAGTGGGAACATGTCAAAAAAGGAACAATAAGCAAATGAAAAATCCGGTAATGAACGGTATTGACAATATTCAGGCAGTGAAAAATGCCCTGAAAAACCACAAGATCGGTCTGGTGACCAACCCTTCTGCCATCGACCGGGAGTGCCGCACCGTAGCCGATCTGCTGGCGGCAGAAAACCGCGTGGAGGTCTTTTTTGCCCCCGAACACGGTATCCGGGGTGATTTACAGAATGGGGTGAAATTCGATGACACCATCGACCCGGTCTACAAGAAAAAAGTCTATTCCATATACAGACCGACTCTTCATCTGACCGAAGAGCGGGTCAAAGATATCGACGCTGTCGTTTACGATATTCAGGATGTGGGCAGCCGGGCATTCAGCTATTTGCGGACATTGGCTTACTTGATCGAAGATTGTGCCAAACTCAACAAAGAGTTGATCGTGCTTGACCGCATCAATCCTTTGGGGTTGGAAGCTGTGGAAGGCGTTATGCCCGAAGGGGACTTTGACAAACGCTGGGGCTACGGCATACCGTGGCGGTTCGGCTTGACCCACGGCGAATATGCCAAAATGGTCAACAAGCGTTATTACAACAACGCCTGCCGTTTGACGGTGGTACCTTGCTGCAACCTCAAGCGGGATATGATGTTTGACGATATGGATCTCTTTTGGAGCAATCCCTCGCCCAATCTGCCCAACTTTACCAGTGCTTTGCTGTATGCCGGATGCACCCAGTTCGGGCAAACCAATATTTCCGAAGCCAGAGGCACCACCCGGCCGTATGAAATGTACGGAGCACCCTTTGTTGATGCTTATAAGGTTGCCGCTGAACTTAATAAACTCAAGCTCAAGGGGGTATTTTTCCGGCCTTGTGCGTTTACTGCCGAATACAACGCTTTCAAAAAGTATCTGGGCGAGTGCTGCCGGGGTGTGCAAATTTTTGTTACCGACAGTCACGCACTCAACACCTTTGAAATGGGTATGTGGATGCTGGAAGTCTTCCGCAGCTGCTGCAAAGAGTTTGCCATACCTTTCCCCAACGGCCGCTGCGATGTAAGAATTTTTGACCCGGTGCTGGGTTCGTCGGATTGGCGTACAGGCAAACAGAGTACCGCTGAATTTATCGCCCGCGGAGCAAAAGAGAGTGCGGAGTATAAAAAGAGTGTTAAAGAGTTTATGATTTATTGATCGGGATGGGAATATGATTTTTAAGCATAAATCGGTAAATCTGGAAGAAGTCGGCAAACTTAAAGTGCTTTCTTCACAGGAAATAAAAGATTCTCCCATCAGCATTGGTTTTGAATGTCTTGACCGGCAGATGTTCGATCCTGACCGCTGTTATGAACCGCTGGGGAAAACCGGCGTAAAGTGGGCACGCTGTCAGACCGGGTGGAACCGCTGCGAACAGCAGAAAGGTGTTTATACTTTTGAGTGGCTCGACAGTATTGTGGATAATTTGCTGGCTCAAGGTGTCCAACCGTGGTTCAATGTAGGCTACGGCAACAAACTTTATATGAACGATGTTTACAGCGATGCGGCGGTGGGTTTTGTGCCGCTTTATTACGGCGAAGAAACGCTTCAGGCATGGAAGAACTATGTACGGGCGTTGGCTGAACATTTCAAAGGCAGAGTTGAATATTTTGAAATCTGGAACGAATCGAATATTTCCAACTTCTGGCAGCCGCGGAAAGCCGATCCGGAAGAATATGCCCGATTTATCAAGATCACTGCTGATGAGATCCGTTCGGCTATCCCCAATGCTAAAATCGGCGGCTGCGTGGCGACTCATTCGACCTGGGTACGGAAAGGATTTGTATTTAAGTTGTTCCGTACCGGTATCGCCAAAGAGTTGAACTTCTTTTCTATCCACGCCTATTGCCAGCAGCCGGAACTGAACTATCCGAAGTTTGTAGCTTCGCTCCGGAGAATAATTGATGAAAACGGCGGAAAACATGTGGAACTCTGGCAGGGGGAAGCCGGATTTCCCTCCTGGTTTCCGCCCGTGCATCCGCAGTTGGAACCCTATGTGTTTGAAAGCGAACACAATCAGGCGATCTGGATGCTCCGCAGATACTTTACCGATATAGCTCTGGGCATGAAAAAAAGTTCATTTTTCCAGATGGCAGATATGATGAGCGTTTATAAAATGGGTAATGCCACCAAGAAAAATCCGGCACGGCACGGTATTCTTGACGGCGTGAATTATCAGCCCAAACTCTCCTATAAAACCATGCAGCATCTGGCGGTATTTTTTGATGACAAAACCAAACCGGCAGAACTCTATTGTGCGGCAAATCTCCGCGAAGCATTGCCGCGTTACGAACGCCATTCGCGTTTGATAGATATTGCCATCCAGACCTACACTTATGAGCGTAACGGTTATCCGTTCTTTGCGTACAGTTTATCCGAAGATGTGCAGTATGGCTTTGAAGGCATTGCGCCATTGATGCTTGCCGGAGAGAAAAATCCGGCTTTGAAGCCTATCGAAAAACCGGTGCTGGTGGATATGCTGTCAGGAAAAGTATACCGGATCGGCAACTGGAATGTGGAGGAATTCGGTGAACTGTATTTCTTCAACGAGCTGCCGCTTACCGATTACCCGTTGGTAGTTTGTGATGAAAAAGCATTGATTTCTTGTGAATTCAAATAAAAGAAAGGTTGAGTAATTATGGTTAGAAATGTATTTTCCGCCCATGGGCGGGTGAAGGAATCTTCCTTCACCCTAATTGAACTCCTCGTGGTAATTGCCATTATCGCCATCTTGGCGGCAATGCTTTTGCCCGCACTTTCTGCTGCCCGGGAGCGGGCGAGAAGTGCCAACTGTTTAGCTATGGTAAAGCAGCTGAATCTGGCGGCTACCCAGATGTATTCCGGGGATAACAACAACTATGTTCCGCCGGGGATCAGTACCGGTGCCCAAGGTATTTACGGCAGTGCTACGGCAAGTACCAATCCCCTCTATTACCCCAGTGTAATACTGACTTATTTCAACCTTGATCCGGCAAAAGAAGGCAAAGATAATAATGAATTGGGCAAGCTGGAAATCCTCAAATGTCCGGCAGCGTATAACCCCACCTACCACACTCTTGCCATGTATAATATGTATGCCGGTGGGGCGGGGGTGATTTACGCTTCCCAAACTTATCCGGCTAAAGTCTTTCAGATCGGGGACTTTCCGGAGCCTTCGATATCTATAATCAATGGCGATGCACCGCAGAACACCCGCAGCAGCCACGGTAAAATTTACGCCAAACCGCCGAGCAGCACCTATAAAGAATTGTTTGAACGCCACGGCGGCAGACAGAATTACGGTATGGCAGATGGTCACGCCGAAAGTTTTTCGCCGGAAGAAGCTTTCTGGAGCGACAGTTATAAACCGGCACTCAATGTGCAGCGTTGGAAATTGTATGAATGAGGTCTTTTATGAATAAAATATTGTTGTCTATGATGTTGTGCGGAGTTGCCGGTTCGGTTTTTGCCGGAAACATCGAGCTTGCCAAGGGTGCCAGCCGTGCCGAAAATGCCGCCAAACAGGATCTTGCCAAATATTACAAAGCTGTTACCGGCAAAAGTATTTACGGCAAGGATGTCAAGTTAAAAGTTTATCTGGGCAAAGCTGCCGATAACGCCAAGTGGTACAAGCGTCCGGCGGATTTGAAGTTTGAAGAGTGGCACATTGCCTCCCAAGGCAATGAACTGGTGATCACCGGCGATGTCCGGGGGACGGTTTGGGGCACTTACGAATTTATCGAAAAGTACCTCGGCTGCCGCTTCCTTGCCAACGATACGGAGATCGTGCCCAAAAATCCGGCATGGACTTTGCCCGAAATCAATGAGCGATATAAACCGGCATTTATCCGGCGGGAAATGAGTTCGGGGGTGCCCCGGCTCAATACCGTGGATTTCCGCATGAAACGCAAAGAATCGGTACGCACCCGTTTCAGCGAGATCCAGATGCTTTCCGGTTCGCCCCACGGCTGCCACACCTACGGCAAATACATTGCCGCAATCCCCAAGACTGTCAAATTCAAGCGGGCAATCGGCAATCCCAACGCCCCCTGTTACAGCGATCCGGCTGCCCGAAAAGCCTTTGCTGAACAGCTCAAACGCTTTATTGAAAAAGACCGCAAAGGTGTGGCAAAAGATAAATGGCGGATGATTTACAGCGTTGACCAGAACGACGGTTACGGCAACAACTGCAAATGTTCTGATTGTGCAAAATATCCTTCAGTAGCTGACGCCAATATCGACTTTACCAACTCTATTGCCGAAGCTATCGAAAAGGATTATCCGGAAATATTGGTGCAGACCTTTGCTTATCAGCACACCCAGCAGCCTGCCAAACAGTACAAGGCTCGAAAGAATGTTATCGTCCGCACTTGCAGCAGCGAAATCACCGCCCCCGCCCTGCCGGGCAACGCTCAAGGCAATATCCTTGAAGGTTGGCGGAAAATGGCACACAATCTGGCAGTCTGGGCGTATTGGAAACCCTACGCCGGGGAAGAAACACCCTACCTCAAGCCCCGCAAAGTCATGCAAAAAGAGATGCAGTTCTGCCGGGACAACGGCGTGCTGACCTATTATGCGGAAAACGAAAAACCTTATGTCCGGAACTTCTGGCCCTTGCAATACTATTTATTCAGCCACTTGTCGGTAAACCCCGATTGCGATATAGAAAAACTCTCCGACGAATTTTTCCGGGGCTACTACGGTGCGGCGGCTCCTGCCATGAAAGAGTATTGCGAATATCTGGAAAAGCGGATGCTGGAACTGCCTTTTGCCGTCCGGGGCAATCCCTTCGGTTTGCTGGATGCTGATTTCTTTGCCACCGCAGATAAACTCCTTGACGCCGCCGAAAAAGCCGCTCAAGGCGATGAACGCAGTTTGAAGCATGTCCGCTGGGAACGGATCCCCGTGGATCACGCCCGCTTGCTCCGGCAGGATAAGTTCCCGCTGGGCAAAGATAAGGAAAAGGTCATCAAACGGTGGCTCGACAACTCCAGTATGGTTTGGAAAACCTTTACCGTTGACCGCAAATGGCGTAAAGAGTCGCTGAAAGCAACTCTGGGGAATTTGCAGAACGAGGTCAAACTTTTCAAGGCGATGCCCTTCATCATTCCCGAACAGTTCAAAGGCAGGAAGATCCAGGATTTCCACTGGCCGGACTTCGACCCGTGGGGCGCACATTTACGCTATGTGGTGGATGATCCCGAAGCCGCCAGCGGCAGAGCATTCGGTTTTGACCGGCGGAAGAAGAACCTCAAACACGATCTGCCCATCCATATCGGCTTGTACGACAGCACCGCCCCCAAAGACAAAAAACTGGTCGCCCAATATCAGTGGAATAAAGGCGATTACGCCACCGACGAAAAGTATCATTGGGTCAAGCTGGGTACAACCGTCATAACCCAGAATTTGCGGATATATTGGCACAAAAGCTGGGCAAGCCGTATTTATATGCGTAAAGGCATCATCGGCATTGACCAAAACTTCCCCAAAGAGATCTGGGCTTCCATAAAAGTAACCGGTCCGGCGTATGTTGATGGCTCCACCAAGCCCAACGGCATATTCATTGAACGGGTGATTTTAGTGGAAACAAAGTAAACCGCGATACGCGGACAATATTGTGTGTGGGCGGCATCCTCCGTAGCCTCTGGCGTAGGAGGATGCCGCCTTGCTCCGCATACGCGGGCAGCACGGTTGATGGCGGCTTG
>JAZMZK010000051.1:0-4810 GCA_045585955.1 Victivallaceae bacterium | reverse complement strand
TTCACAGCTCATCCCCACAAGCTTTTCAATCAATTTTTGAATGAGTATTGAAATAAACTCTTTGGACGGCTTTCAGAATTCCTGAAAGATTGCTTGAAATCTTGTGCGGCGATCTGCAAGGCAGTCATCTTTGAATGCAGGAGTTGGAATAGTCTGCCGCGTGGTAAGACTGATGGAATATTAACCTTTATATAAAACGGCACATTAAGCAAAGGATTTTTAGAATATGGAAAATTTCCGCATTATACCGGTTGGTGCTTTGGCGGTAAACTGCTATCTCGTATTTTTGGAAAAGAGCAAACTTTTGCTGATTGTTGACCCCGGCGATGATGCTGATTTGATCATCAGTGCGGCAAAGAGTTTTGCATACGAAAAGGCGGCGATCCTGCTGACCCATGCTCATGTGGATCATATCGGAGCTGTGCCGGAAATAAATAAAGCGCTCAACTGCGAATTTGTCTATCTGGCTGCCGGCGATGCTGATTTGTATAACAGTCCGGAAAACCACATTCTGCCCTATCTGCCGCCGGTGGCGGATCTGCCAAAAACAACGGCAGTGTGGGATGTTCCGGGTGTAAAACTTTTGCTTACGCCCGGCCACAGCAAAGGGGGCAGCTGTTTTTATTTTGCCGAAGAAAAATTTGTTATTTCAGGCGACACCCTGTTTGCCGGTTCGGTAGGCAGAACCGATTTGCCCGGCGGCTCTTTTGCCGAGCTGGAAAAGAGTATACGCAAAGAACTCTTGACTCTGCCGGATGATACGGTGGTCTATCCGGGGCACGGCCCCAGAACCACCATTGGCGAAGAAAAGCGTTCCAACCCCTATCTTACCTGATAAGGAGTCTTGACGATGAAAAAGTTTACCGGAATATGCTGCTTATTGCTGGCAGGTTCGGCAGTAATTTTTGCTGCCGAAAGTACACTTCAGCAGAAAGCCCTTGATCCCCAAAAAGTCAAAAACAATGTCCGGATAGTCCACCGGGACGGCTCCGGAAGAATCTCCGGCTCGACCACCAAAAGCGGTAACCGGCTGATCCACCGGGATTCTGCGGGCAGGATCACCGGTACTACCACTGTATCGGGCAACCGCACCATTTACCGCGATGGCTCCGGCAGAATGACTGGCAGCAGCACAACATCCGGCAACCGCACCATTTACCGGGATGGCTCCGGAAGAATTTCCGGGACAGCTCAAAAAGTTGGCAATCAAACCGTTTACCGCAACGGCTCCGGCAGAACAGTCAACCGCAGTACCGTATCCGGCAGTCGCACAGTCTACCGGGATGCCAGCGGCAGAATTTTCGGAACATCCAAATAAATATATCAAAGTTATTTATACAAAAGAAGCGGTTGCCGCCAAACTGCTGATGTCGTTTGCCAACAGCCCCACCGGGCGTGACTGACAAAAAAATGGCGAAGGATTGAGTAGGGATTGCACAAAGGCAAGGGCAAAAATATTCAGGCGGCTGCCTGTTTAAGGTAACCGCCTGATTTTTAGCTTGCCTGTACTTGGGCAAGCTGCCTCAAGACAAATGTGGATTTTCAGTCAAGTTTGCAATCTTTCAAACTCATGAACTTCTTGCTCAAGAGTTCGCAGCCGTCTTTGGTGATGATACAGCCGCGTTCCCAACGCAGACCGTAACCGTTGCCGGTAAAGAAGGTGTCGATCTGGTAGGTCATGTTTTCCTGCAATTTGTACTTGCTGGTGGTTTCGATCCAGGGGCTTTCAGTTTCCATGATGCCCAGACCGTGTACCGGACCGTAGAGCATGTAATCTTTCCAGCCTTCGGCGCAGCCCCAGTCATAGTATTTCTGGGCGATGCTGGAGGCTTCCACGCCCGCCTTCATCAGTTCAAAGGTGTACTTGTGGGCACGCAGACCGAATTCCACCAGAGCCATCTGTTCCTTGGGCAGCTTGCCGAAGTAGACCGGAATACCGATGGAGCTGGAGTAGCCGCCGACACGGGCACCGATGTTGAGCTGGATGATTTCGTTCTTCTTGAGTTTGGCACCGGTAGGACGGCTGATACCATTGCTGGTACGGTCGCCGCCGAAGCAGTACAAACTGTGACCTTCGTATTCACCGCCGTTGGCGTAGATTTCCCGCTGGGCAATACCGATAGCCTGAAATTCGGTCATGCCGGGCTTAAGTTCGTTAAGCATGGCGGCAACCGCTTTTTCGGCAACCTTGAATGCCTTGCGGTGGCAGTTGAGTTCGTTTTCGCTCTTGATCCAGCGCAGTTCACGGAACACATCGTCAGCAACCACCACTTCCACGCCGGGGAGCTGATTGGCAACTGCATCCAAAGTGGGTTTGGTCATAACAGCGGTACCCACCAGACCCAATTTCTTGAGCTTTTTGTTGCCCATAGCCATTTTGACAACTTCCGGATAGGTCGCCAGGTCGATGCCGGGGTAGTCCGGTTCAGCAGATTCACGATAGTTGAGCATCAATGCAACTTTATCCAAAACGCTGCGCCCCACAGCATACTTGTAGCTTTCGGGACCGATCAGCAGCACGGCGTCGCCTTCGGCGGGAACAAAGACACCGGCCTGTTCAAAGGTCGGCCAATATTCAGAAAGATAACGCACATTGGCGAAATCTGATTCAGTACCATGCACCAGACAGGCATCCAAACCGGCGGCCTTGATGTTGGCCTGAAATTTGGCAATGCGTTCAAAATACTCGTTTTTCGGAATGACGTAAGCCATTGTTTAATCCTCCAACTTTTTTATCACATTAGTTATATTTACCCCGAGAACCGTTCCCGGAACAAGTTTTTCTCTGACACAACCGCCCACTGCTTCCAGCTCCATAAAGCCGGAGGGGTCGTTGTAAATGCTGTAACGGACAGCACCGGCGGGCTTGACCTCCACCGGAGCGTCGGCTATATCCACAGCCTCCAAGCCGTCGGCAAGAGCTGCGGAAGTACGGCTGATGACCAGTTTTTTATCCGGCACGATCAGCTCCACAAATCTGCTTTCTTCGGGCAGAGCCAGCTGAATACGGTTGACTTTGTCGTGAACCATTTCAGTTACATCGCCTTTAACGGTCAGCAAATCTTTGCTGGGTGCGTACAGATCCCGCACTTCGCCTTTTACTGAACCGAAGCGGGCAATGGTTTTATCGTCAACATAAAATTGCGACAAACTCCAGGGTGCCAGCAGAAATTCGCTGCGGCTCAACTCCCGGTTGCCGATGTATTCAATAGCATCGTACTGCTCAATAGTCGTAGTGCCGTCCGCAGCTTCTTTTACTGTGGATTTACGGATAAATCGGCAGGGTATGCCCAAAAGCTGATTGTTGACCAGATCTATTTCGGCAGCAATGGTAAAGCTGTCGCCGGACTGCTCAATAACTTCGTATTGAGCCCCGGACATGGCTGCCGGGACCCGCCACGAACCGGTGCTGTATTCGTAACCGAAACAGGTACCTTCGGGTGCGGGCCACAAGCCGTCGCCGCCGGGATTGAAAAAACCGTTTTTGCTGTTGGAGATATTCTCCGCAGCTTCCGGCCGGAACAAGCTGGTCATTTCGCCATTATGAGCATAGAAGAGTCGGCCTTCCATGCTCAAAGCCGCCACCACTGCCGAATTACCGGCAGTGATCATAATGGGGCGGCGGCCGTTGGCTTTACAAATATTGAAAACTTTTTCAATACTCATCGCTCAAAGCTCCGGCAGTTTTGTAAACGCCGCCGGCGGCAGTCAGAGCAGTCAGGAGTTTATCCATTTCTTTAACTGCCACATCGCCGCAGTTGAGGGTGATAAAGCTGTGGGGCTTGACCTCGGCTTCGCCGTAATCCAGCACGCCGGTAGGCATTTCGTAGTATTCCCACGGATGCAGATAGAAGCAGAGTACCGGACGCACGCCCTTGGATTCCACATAATCTATGTAGCTCCAGACTTTCTTCATAAGAGCGTCAGCTCCTTCGGTACGGAACAAGGGCCACTGGTCACGGTCACGGTTGTAGGGGTCGTTGCTTTCCATAACCAAATCGCAGAAGTTGGGGATCTCCACGATCTTCATATCGCCTTCATGGGTCCAGTCGTTCTTATCGGGGTGATAAGGTTTATACATGGTACGGTAGAAGTACAAGGGCAGCGTGGCATCGGCCTTGTAGCCCAGATCTTCCAACACATTCACAACTTTGGTGCTGCCCCAAAGCCGGGGACAGCGGAAGCTGGTGGGGTCCACGCCGCTGGCTTCTTTCACCAGACGGGTGGCTTCACGGATACGGCCCTCCACTTCAAAGGGAAAGACCGGCCAGTTGTTTGGCAGCGGGAAAATCGCATCGCCCAGAGTTTCGTGCACCAGCGAGTGGCAGCCGGTTTCGTGCATACCGTTGTCGGCATCACGCACCATTTCCACAATATTTTTGTTGTTGCTGGCCGCATGACCGGTCCAGAAAAAGGTGCTGGGAGCCTTGTGCTTGCTCAAAAGTTCCAGCAAACGGGGAGTACCCTTCTGTACGCCGTTGTAGTAATCAGTAAAGCTGCCGACGTCGGTTTCCATATCAAAACCGAACACCACATCAAATCTGCCTTCCATAATAAAAACTCCTTATAATGTTAAAAGTAACATTGGTAATTGATAATGAATATACTCTCATAACGAAAATTTTGCAAACTCAAAGTGCAGTTTTTGCCATAAAAAAAATGATTTTTTGCAAAAAACAAAGCTCTGTTCCCAATACGGGTAGGTCAGTAAAAATCTTTATGATTAACTTTTGTATTGGAACTTTTTTAAAACTTGAATGGCATTTATCTATTTGCAGAGCAAATAGATAAATGCCGGGAAAAGGTTTGG
>JAZMZK010000050.1:0-7105 GCA_045585955.1 Victivallaceae bacterium | reverse complement strand
TTTTGAGGAAAGGTCCTTTTTCCCCTCCTCAAACTCCACCCCTTTTTTCCAAACCTTTTACCGGCATTTATCTTTTTGCTCCGCAAAAAGATAAATGCCATTCAAATTTTGAAAAAATTCTCAATGCACAGGTATATCTGTCATTTTTATCTACCTACCCGAATTGGGAACAAAGCTTTATTTTTAAAAAACACTGCATAATATACAGCAATTTTTCATATAATGCAAATTTATTGCCAATCCAGCTCTCCGGCGTAGACCTCTTTGAACTCTGCCCAGATGTTGCGGGCGGCGGTTATGCTCCGCACATACGGGTCTAGGCAGAGAGCCTGCACTGCCAGCGAGTCGCTGCGGGTTTCGGCGGCTTCGGCAATCATTTCGTGCAATGTTACCTGACGGCGGCAAAGTTCTGCCGGAGCTGTGGGCAGCTTGCCGACATGGATGGAACGGACTTCGCCGCCTACTGCCAATGCCGGAACATCCACAATGGCGTTGGCGGGCAGGTTATCTATCGCCCCGTTATTGACAATATTTATAGCGTCAAAATAGGTGGGGGTGTTGGTTTCCAGAGCGTGGATCACCTTGCAGGGATTTTCGGCGTAATAAGGGTGATCGGGATCCACCGGGAAGGGCGGCTTGACAAACTCTTTGCCCAGGAGCCGCTGGGTTTCCAGCGTGTGTTGTTTGTTTGCTGCCATATGTTCGTAGGTATCGGCAAGGGATTCAAAGCCGTGCTCCGCCCATTCTTCGGGCTCGTAGAAGAATGGCAGATATTCGATGATATGGTCGTCGTAACCTACGGGATATGCTCCGAAAGTTTTAAATATTTCCAGCGTAAAGGTCTGCTTGGGAGTGTTGGGGAAACTCTGGTGCCAATACTTTGAATCGCTGACTTTCTGCAAAAACTCTGCCATGCAGCTATGATTTGTGTTCTTTTTGCGGATATCCATCAGCCAGTTGAAGTGGTTGACCCCGCCAGTGATGACTTCCAGATCCCCCGGCTGCATACCCAGCTGTTCGGCGATCAAGCCGAAAGAGCCGTGTACCTGATGGCAGAAACCCAGCGTTTTTATGGGGCTGTAATTTTTGAACCAGGTGCAGATTATGCTCATGGGATTGGTAAAGTTCAAAAGCCACGCATCGGGGCAGAACTTTTCCATATCTTTGGCAATATTCCGGAACATTGCGATATTCCGCATGCCGTGGATAAGTCCGCCGGGGCCGCCGTTTTCGCCCTTGACCTGACATGCACCATATTTGGCGGGGATCCGCAAATCTTTGACCCAGTTGGCGTAGCGGTTCTTTTCGCAGCTGGTCACTACATAATTTGCCCCGGTCAAAGCGGGTTCATATTCGCTTACGGCGGTAAGTTTGGGGGCGGTTTTGGCGTTTTTGAACAGTTCGCCCACTGTGGCTTCCGCCGCCGCCAGCCGGTCGGCAGCCGGATCCATGATCACAAATTCGCCGTCGGCAAAAATTTCCTGATCTATCAGTTCTTTTGCCACCGAAAGTACAAAGCCGGAACCGGCTCCCAACATAGCTATTTTCAGCATTTTTCTCTCCTGAACATAAGCAAACTCCCGGCGTTATTGCCAAAGGGAGTTTGACTTGTTTGATTTACTTAATTTTCCAGAGTTACTTCCAGTACGAGGAAGTCAAAATCCCGGAATTTTATCTCTTTACTCAAATCAACTGTTTGGTTGTTGAAAAGGTCTTTTGCCTGACTTTTCAGCTTGAGCTTGGAATCGTTGACCTTGCACACCTGATTTTTGTTGGTGGTGTTGCCTAAAATCAGCACGGCAGTTTTCCGGTCTTTCCAGATATACATGGCACTCTTTACCGCATCGTTATCGGTCACGACCGGTACATTGGTGTAGTAGCTTGTAAAGTCAGCTTTTTTCATTTCGAGCTGATCCCAGAGCAAATGCCACTTGCCGGTAAAGGTGTCGGACATGGTTATATCATGGAGCAATACCATGGTCATCAGATCCCGGGCAAAGTCGATTTTTTCTTTATCACTCTTTTTCAGATTGTGGATGGGTTCCCGGTAGTAGCGGTACTGGGTCAGGAACTGTACCGAGGCACCGTGAACATTGCTGCTGTATGCTGCCTGCCACTGGGCAAGAAGCGTTTCTTCGCCGTAGACCCGGCGGTTGACCCGGATGCGGTGCATGAACTCTTCGCCGGGGTAGATCAAATCGGCAAAGCTGGTAAATGCCGGGTGATAGCGATCCCACTCGTGGATCCAGAGGATCTTATCTTTGCCGTGGGATTGGATGATCTTGCGTAAGCGTTCATAAAGATCACGCAATCCGAACAGATTGCGGGCAGTGACTTTTTTGCCCGGTTCAAGATACTCGGTCAAATCGGTATCTTTGTAGGGTGTATCCGTAGGATACGCTCCGCCGAAGTCCAGATACAAGCCGTAAAGGTCGTACTTTTTGAGATACTCGTTGGTGTAATGGGTCATGTAATCGGCAAACCCCTGATTGTTGCAGCAAATGGGTATCCCGCCGTAGAACATTACGCCGTCAAGGTCGGTGCCCTGTTCGCATGGCGGCAAAATTCTGCCTTTGACACTGCGGCGCCATTCGTGGCCGTAATAATTGTAAATTGGGTTGCTGTCGGGCATGATATTGCCGCAACAGTAAGGCACTGAATAGGTGCCGCGTTTTTTGAAATACGCCACGCGTTTTTCTGCTGCTTCGGGGTTCCACAAATGGGTAAGCAGTATCCAGCGGTACCAGCGGAACATGTTCCGTTCGTGCCCCCAGCCGATGGTGCGGTAATAGGTGCCGCCGGTGTTGGGTTTGGCGGGGACGCCGCTGTAAGTCTGCCGCCAGTCGGAACGGGGCGGCTTGCCGGGAGTGCTCATCATGGCAAGCACATAAGGTATGGGACGGGTGATCTTGACATCTTTGGCGATCATTTCGGCGGTCAATACGGTGCGTTGAGGCGATTTATCCAGCAAAAGGTAACTCTTGGGATCATTGCCGTACCAGTTGGCATCGTTGTCAGTAAAAACCGTAAATCCGTACTGCAAGCCGGTCACCCACGCTGTGTAATAGGTGCGGTAACGGGTGCTTTTTGGGGTAAAATATTCTTCGGCAAAGGTGGGCGATTTATTCAAATCAAGGCAGTATTTTGCCATTTCCGGCACCACTGACCCCGACCAGGCAAAACGGTTGACCGTTACCGGCCGGGCGGGAACCAGCTTGAGATCATACTTGAGCAAGCCGTCGTAAGCTGCTGTGCAGCGGTAAGTTACCTTGACCGGAGCATCTTTGCAGACCAGTTCGCCACTGGTGATCACTTTGTCGGGAGCATTTTCCAGAACTTTGCAGTTTTGGTGCTGCAAAATTTGTTTTTTGCCGTTGACCACCAGTTCCAGCTCGCTGCCGGTGAGGATGGTTTTGCCCAGTTTTTCAGCTTTTGCCGGGAAAGGCGAATTGGCTTTGAAAGTGTATTCAAAGAATTTACCCTGCAATTTATCGGACTTGTAACTCATCTTGCCCCAGGGCGACGGGATCACTCTTTCCATACCTTTGGGGTTGCGGATAAACTCATCGTCGGGCCGGATGAACTCCACATTTTTGCGGTAAATGGCTTTGCCGTCTGCGAGGGTAAGAAGCATGTTGTACTTGCCGGGTTTGAGTTCCGGCAGTTTCAAATCGGCTGTACTGCGCAAAGCGGGGAGTTTGACTGAAGTTTGGCTGTAAACTTTTTTGCCGTCGGTCAATACAGCTGTGAACTTGAGATTCTTTGCCGCTGCTTTGCCCAAACCGTTGGCATCTATGGCAAATTCGATTTTTCCGGCACTGGGGAAGGTGCGGTAAGTTACATCAAAGGGCTCTTTGATCAGCAGTTTTCCGGAATAGGCGTTGAGTTTTTTCCCGGCTTTATCCGTAACTTGAAAATCAAAGAATCCGCCGCCGATCCAGTTGAGTTTTTCGTTGAGGCTGATTTTGCCCGCATCGGCAAACTTTTTCTGCACCATTACTTTGGCTGAACCATCCCGCAAAGTCAGTTCTGCCGTTGCCGGAACATTGACAGTATGTTTGAAGGTAAAAGTGCCGTAATTGACATTGCTGACTGCTGCCAGCTGCGATGCTGCATTATCTTTTGCCAGAGTCACTTCGCCGCACTGATGGGCAAAGCTGACCCGGCCCCCGCGGCCGCTCCAGGTTATCCAGCGGTCGAACTGGGCAATGTCATCCCGTTCGTGGAGGTGCAAGCCGAAGTTCATCAGCAATTTTTCCAAATCTTGCATACCCACCGACTTCAAGTCGATGGCCATTTCCACTTGGTATTTATCTTTGAAAACTTTTGCCTTGTGTTCAAAGGGTATATTTTTAAACTTGGCATTGGGCGTCAATACCGAATAACCGTTGTGAGGTGCTACGGTAAATTGATAAAAATCGTTGCGGGTGCTGCCGACTTTCCGTAAATAAACCTCCACCAGACTGCCCCGGTAGACCTCCTGATCGAAAACACCGGCTTTGCCGGAGGGGATGGCTTTCTGCACAGTGGGTACATCAAAAAGTACATAAAGTTTGCCGGAACCATGCTTGACTTGAGCGGTGGCGGCTATGGAGCTGTCCAGCAAGCCTTTTTCGTTCTGCTTCTGCAGGGGGACTTTTGCCGCATCGGCCCACTCGCCGGGGGCGGCAGTGCCGTCGATCACCGGAATTGATTTAAGCTGGGGTATCGAAAGATTACTCAAGCTCAATACATCGCTTGCCTTGACTTTGCTGGCGGTAAATTCGGCTTTGACTTCGGCAGCGGTTTTGGTGTTGTCGGTTATATAAAGATTGCTGATACGGCTGTGATATTTGGTCTTTTTGGGGTTCATATAAGTTGGGGGCATAAAGCGTATGAGCATATCTTCACCGGCAACGCGGTCAGAACCCAGACCGTAAGAAGCGTTGGCGATCTCCACGCCATCCACATAGAGCCGGATGAATTGCGGATCCCAGGTGCAGACGATCCGGGTCTTGCGTTTGAGTGTCATGGCTTTGGGGACTTTTTTCAAGCTGCCCCGGGCCTGAACGGTGGTGCGGTTGTTATCCCAGCTGTAAAAGCAAAGCTGGTTGGCGTGAGGGTACAAATAGAGCCAGAGCTGGGTGAAGCCGCTGTCGCCGGAAACGGCAAACAAAGTTATATAACTGCTTTGATTGGATTTCCATTTGCCGCCGGCAAAGTTCAAAGGCTCTATATCAAACGAGAGGGTGCCGTTGTTCAGATTTATCACTTTATGGGCCTCGTAATATAAGCCCTGATTTTTCAGCTCAATGCCGCCTTGGGTAAAGCGCCCTTCGCCGCTGGTTATATCGCCATAAAGTTTTTTACCGGCACTGTTTACATAGTCGATTTTCTTTGCCGCAAAGTCGGGTGCCAGTATCACATCGGCACAAAGCGGGAGCATTGCAGAAAGCATTAACGCTCCTGCCAGGAGTAAATTTTTCATGGTTTTACCTCAAAAAATGATTATTTGGCGGCGGGGGCAACTTTTTCGACTTTTACATCCCGCACTTCCACTTTCAAATCGGCAGCCGGTTTGCCGGGAATCAGGATCAGTGTTTTGAACCCCACGGTTCCGGCGGGGAATTTACTCTTGCCGTCTTTGCCGATGGTGCCGGCAGCATCGACTGCCCCGGGGAATTCTTTGCGGAGGTTAGCCAAATAGGGGTAAGTTGCACCATCCACATGCAAACGCACTTTGGTTCCGGCAGCAAAATTGCGTTTGTAGCCTTTAGGCAGAGTGAGGTAAATCTTGCCGTCTTTGCGTTCAAACTTTTGGAAGTTGGTAATTTCGTAGTTGGGCAGATCGCTCATATCTGCTTTGGCGTTGAAAACGATATTGCCGCTTTTCCATGCAGGATTATCTTTGAGAACCACTGTGTTGCTGCCTTTTACATAAGCTTCGGCAAGTTCGGTGAGCGTTTCGGGCTTGGCACCGGAGCTGTGGCGGTAATACATTTCGTAATTCTGTCTGCCCATGGGAATAACGCCCAGCAGGATCTGAACTCTTTTGTTGGAAGTTATTTTAGCGGAAACTTTGTAAGTTGCACCTTCTTCCACTTTGATCACCTGACGGCTGATCGCCCGGTTGGCTTTGCCGCCCAAAGTCAGCACGCCGCCGTTGGCTTCTTCGCCAACGCTTCCCACCGTAACCCAGTTGGTTTTGCCCCGGGCAAAGTTGCCGTTTTTCAAAAGGTTGGCGTCATCGGCAGTTGCGGCAAATGCCACAGTGCAGAGCGAAAAGATGATTGCAGCAGATTTTTTCATTTTTTATTTATCCCTTGATGTGTTAAAATGTTGATTGCTTATTTCAAGTAAAATTTCCAATAACGGTTGTAATTTACGCCGTCTTTGGCGATATTTACCCATTCCTGCATGGTGTGCCCTTCCACATGCCCGTCAAGATAGTGTTCGTTGACCGCTCCATTGTGGCGGAAACGATTCGGGTAGTTCTGATAAGAACTTACGGTTGGTTTGCCTTTTTCTGTTCCCATGGTTATCAGGTGCTTATCCGGGTGCGGCATACTGTAAACATTCAACGCCCCTACCGGATAAGAACCAACTTTAGTGGAGTCATTCCGGGGCGAAGCACAGGGGAACACCCAGTAATTGGTGGTGTAGGAGTATGAGCCGATATCAGCTTCCGAGGGGCAAACATAATTTACATACCTGGCTGTGCCGGTGGCATTTTCATTTTCATAAGAATAAGCTTCCAGGAGTTTAGCCGGGAAAAGGATGCTTCCGTTGTCCGGGCAATAACCATTGTAATCATCCCAGTACAACGCCCATTTCAGACCAATTTGTTTGAAATTGCTCTTGCAGTTGGCATCTTTGGCACGCTCTCTGGCTGCGGAAAGTGCCGGCAGCAGCATGGCTGCCAAAATTGCGATGATTGCGATCACCACCAGCAGTTCGATCAGCGTGAACGCTGATCGAGTGAAGATGTGAAGGTGTGAAGAGCAGTTTTGACAATTGTCAAAACTGCGTGAAGTGCGCCCTGCCGGGCGTAAGGATGTGTTGTTTTTATAGATTTTTTTGAGGTAATACAACGGCAAAACACCTATTTGACAAGTTTTACTCACCA
>JAZMZK010000049.1:0-2608 GCA_045585955.1 Victivallaceae bacterium | reverse complement strand
TTTTTTTTCTTTGTTTTTATGCGGCGATTGTTTGAAAAGTTGCTGAAAAAGTCCCGGATAGTGAAAAAAATTTACCATGGAGTTGAAAATATTGCTTTTTCTTGCCCAAAAAATTAAAAAAAAGAGCATTATCAAGTTGCAAGCTGAAAATAATGTATTATATTTCTTTAATGAAAAAATGATTTTGATAAATTTTATTACAGCACGGGGTTTTCAGTGGCTGAAAAAAATCTGAAAATATATTTTTGCGATTTGCTTAAAAAGCATATCAAAGAAAATAAGGCAAGGCAAATGGATATTGCCGCGGTTTTAGGTATTTCCGGGTCGGCAGTTTCGCAGATGCTTTCCGGGAATATAACACTCAAGTTGCAGCAACTTGAGGTTATTATGGAGTTTTTGCAGTTGGATCGCGTGAGTGCTGCTGAATTGCGCGATTGCCTGACCAGAATCCGCTCCGGAGTGCAGGAATTGCGTTCGCCTTTGAATGATTTTATAAAAAATTCAAGAATACGCTGCGGACTTACTTTGGAAAAACTTTCGCAAATGAGCGGTATTCCGGTAAATAATTTGAATATGCTGGAAAATAAACTCAATGTGCAGCCTACGCCGCACGAAGCTGTGCGATTGGCTGCAATATTCAACTGCAATGTCGGCGAGCTGTGGCAGGTCGTGCCGGATCTGCCACAGGAAAAACCGGCGGCAGAGGAGAAAAAAAAATCTTCCGGCAGCGTTTTCAGAGATACTAATGTTCCATATCAGCACAAAGGCAACTCTACTATAAAACTGCCGATCATCAAAATCACTGATCTGCTTAATTTCAACAAACATTACGATCATCTTATTGATTTTGCCTGGCGGCACATGACCGGCGTTGAAGATGGGGAACGGGTCGGGCTGGTTGTGGTAATTGCTCCCGGAACCGAGTTCGGCTGGTCTGACCTCTACGATGTTCGCATTGAAATTGCCGAAGTCAAACAGTGGTTGCCGGGGATGACTGTGCTGTGCAATATTGATGGCGAACTGTATCTGGCAAGAGCATTGGATGAGCCCTGGCAGGTACTGATCCAGGGAATGGAAGAGCCGAGCTGCTGCGAATTGTGCTGGATGGTAAATTCGCTTAATTTTCTTTCCGAACTCTTCTGTGTGACAGCTCCGGCAAAAATTGAACATAAAATGGAAATTTCCGTTTTTGGCAAAAATGGAAAAATTTCTTCAAACAAGAAAACCTCACGGCGGTAAAGAGTTTGATTTTATGAGTGGAACTGTCGAAAATCAACAAAGTCAAAACCAGACCGCCGGTCAGGCTGCTCCGGAAAAGAGCGGGTGCATGACCTGGTTGGGGGTGTTATTGCTGGTTGCTGCTGTTCTGACTGCTGCATGGTGTTTTATTGTCAAACCGGCTTTGGAAGAAAAAGGCGTTGATGTCGATGGAAAAATCGAACAGTTCAAAGATCATTCCAGGCAAGCCATCGATAAAACCCAAAATACGCTCAAGGATGCCGGAGAAAGTATTGCCGGTAAATACGATGAATTGAAAAATACTGTCGGTAAAATAGCAGAATCGGAAAAAGTTGAAAAAATCAAAGACGATATAAATAAAATTCAGGATTCGGAAACTGTTTCTGAAATAGCCGGAAAAACCCGTGAAGTCGGTGAGGATATTGCCGAAAAAGCCGGTGAAGGCGGATCTTGGTATTGAGAAAAGTTGTTTTAATTTTATGAATACGATTTGGGAAGTTTGTATTTTAGCTGTGGCGCAGGGAATCGCAGAGTTTTTGCCGATCAGCTCCTCCGGGCATTTGCTGGTGCTGGGAAATTGGTTCGGATTCGATGCAGAAAGCAACATGACTCTTAATGTTGTATTGCATGGCGGAACTCTTTTGGCAATAGTGATTTTTTATTTCAAAAAATTGTGGAGTATACTTGTTGACCCTGCCAGACGGCGACTGATCGGGTTAGTTATAGCCGGTTCTGTTCCGGCGGCAGCGGTGGGGATCTCGCTGAAGGTTTGCCATATTGAAGAGATGATTTTTTCTTCGCCATATATTGCAGCTGTTGGTTTTGCAGTCACCGGGTTTATGCTGCTTAAGGTGTTTGCAAAGCATAACGCAGACAGCGACAGCGCAATCGCTGCGGAAAAAATGACTTATACTCAAGCATTGCTCATAGGTTGCGCTCAGGCTGTTGCCATTACTCCGGGAATCTCCCGCTCCGGGAGTACGATCAGTTGCGGAGTTATGAGTGGTTTGCGTAAGGCTGATGCTGCTGAATTTTCTTTTCTGCTGGCGATCCCCGCCATCGGAGGGGCTGCTTTGCTGGAAATGTTGGATATAATAAAGGCTCCGGAAAACATGACTGCAAATGAAGGTATGTTGTTGGCAAGTGGGTTTGCTGTTTCAGCTGTGGTTGGTTATTTTTCGCTGGCTGGACTTATTGCTCTGTTGAAAAGAGGTCGACTTGACTGCTTTGCATATTATTTATTTTTTGCAGCATTGATCACTGCGGCAGTGGAAACGGTCAAATTGTTTTAATAGGCTCTGTTCCCAATATCGGTTGATTAACAGTAAAGATGTTGAATAAAATCTTTTCAAAACTTAAAGGGCATTTA
>JAZMZK010000048.1:0-57207 GCA_045585955.1 Victivallaceae bacterium | reverse complement strand
TATCTATTTGCAGAGCAAATAGATAAATGCCGGGAAAAGGTTTGGAAAAAGGGGGTGGAGTTTGAGGAGGGGGAAAAGGACCTTTCCTCAAAAGGTCTTTTCCCCCTCCTCAAGTACCGACCCTTATTGGGAACAGAACATTTTCTTTTAGAAACCTAATCTGAAATAATACAAATATAACAAGTTCACAATAGCGGGGATTAGCCCATCCCCACAGCTGGCGGCAGTTCACCGCTTTTTTAATTTACGGTGATTTGTACTCCGGGTGGAAAATCTTTTCACTGTTCCGAAGTCGGTGGTAAATGTTATCCGCAAATGGAATGTGGCTGTGCCGGACTTACTGTCGATTGCCTCAAAAGATTTTTCATTCCAGACTATCCGGCTTTCGTTCCCGAATTTTCTGCCGTATGAAACATCTATGATATCGCGGTTGCTGCTCAACACTTCGATATTACCTATAACATAATTTTTTTCAGGCGGAGTCACCTGTAACGGCATACGCATCAGCCAGCTCGTGTAAGAATTGCTGCCGATATTCTTTACCGCACAATGTTGACTGGAGGCTTTACTGGTGGTGTATAATTTACCATTACGGAACCTGAAGTGCATATTCCGCAGCACGCTGAAGCTGATCTCTATGATTTTGTCTGCCGTGCCGATTTCCTGAAAACTCCCCGTTTCCTCGATTGCTCTTCTGCTTACTGGTTTTTTTGAGGAATTCCGCCAGGCTGTTTCCATCAACAACAGCTCTTGCAAAAATGGGCGCAAGTTAAAATATTCCGCAGATATCCGGGCGCCATTTTGTATGAGATACTGAATGATCTTCCGGCGTTCACCGTTTGATATATTGCGGTTCGGATTATTGTAATTACATGCCAGCGAAAGCATTGTGTAATTGTTGAACACCCGGTTGATATCGAAACTTGCACCTTTGCTTATTTTTTCAAAAAAGCGCTTGAATTGCTCAATATCCCATCTGTTTTTCAATGCGGATGCCACCAGATAATGCCCGAGGGCTTCTTTGCTCAAATTCCACACAGTATCGGCAAATTCCATTTTATCGGTATTTTTCAGTTCTGCTCCGGCATTCAGCAGCTGTTCAAATATGGCAATATTCTGACGGCGCACAGCGATTTGCAGCGGGTTATTGTCAAACTCAAATCCGTCAATATAAACTTCAGGCTTTACGCCTTCTGCAAGCAGCAGCCGCACAAGTTCGCTGCTGTTTCTTAAACAGGCATACTGCAAAGCATTTACGCCGTATTTATTTGGCAAATAAGGGTTGGCAGTTGTCTGCAATGTCTCTTTTATAACATGTAAATCCAACTTGTAAAGCGCCTGCCAGAATTTGAGCTGCAACTTATCTTCTCTTTTTTCGTTAGCCTGCAAATTGTTTTCCTGCAAAAACTTTACCATGCCGCTGCTGCCGCTGCGCAATGCGGTTTGCCAGGGCGTATGACCATTGGAATCAAAGTGCCGGCTCCCGGCAAAATTGCTGTACAGCAGTATCTTTGCCAGGTCGGAATCATCACATTCGGCGGCGTAGTGCATAAGGTTTTTGCCGTTTATATCATTTTTTATATTGATATTAGGAGCCAGCAGCAATAACTCTTTAAGCGGATCAAAATCAACCAGCCGCAGTCCGAATCGGCGCTCTTTGATACAGCTTTCGGCAAAACCGAACAACGGAGCAATTTTCTGATCTTTGGAATCCAGATAGGCAAACACCTTGTGCGCATTTATATCCTGCACTCCCTGCCGGTACCACTGCCGGATAAAATTATTCTTCCAATATGTGTAATCAAACTTTATATAGTTTGCATCAATATACTGCATAATCAGGTTGCCGTCAGAGTATTTACCGTCAAGCAGCTTTTTTAATTCCTTAAATTTGGAAAATTTACCGCTGTTTTCTGCCAAAAAGACCGGAAACGGTTTTCCGGCGATCTCTGTATCCGGATCAACGGTCTGCATATCCAGCAGATTGAAAAGCCGGCGTTCGAGCATATAGGAGCGTTGGTTATCTATCATATATAAATCGTTCAGCTCATTTGCCATTTCTCTGCTGCGGGCAACAGAATATTGCTTCCGGGCATCAGCAATTTTACTGCGGTAAAGGTTCTGATTTTGCAAAGCGGCGATTTGCTGCTTGAGATAATCGATCTGCGGTTGGGTGTTTTCAGCAGATGCGGCTTGTAATTTTTGCAGATTTTCCGTACATACCTGCATCCGCCATTCCAGCGAGCCGACAGTTGTTGCCGGAGTTTTTTCTTTGCCAACTTCGACAAAAGTATCGACAGCAGCAGCGGGCTGTGCTGTTTTTTCCTCCGGAACTGCCTGCTGTTTGGCGGGCGGTTCTGCCTGCTTGACAAACCATTCACTGGAGAGTTTTCCGGCGTTATAAGCAATTTGCAGCGGCTGATATTCCTGCTCTGAAGCATAAGTTACTTCGGCAGCTTTATCCCACAAATAGAGCCGGCTGATCTCCCCGGTGAATTTGAGCATTGCATGTTTGATTTCTTCAAGCGGTACTTGCGAGAGATTCTGATTTTTATCCAGCAGCGGCCGATAGGTAAAAAAGTCCACTGCATTGATCCGGCAGACATTTTTCTGCGGCAGCTGCCACACCCCCGCCAGACAGCTGCCGGAATAAAGCGCCAGCCGCCGTCCGTTACCGCTCAAGACCAGCGACAGATTGAACCAGCGATCTGCCGGGATCCGCAGATTGCTTTTCGCATAATTTTCGCCAATGACCACGCTCAATTTTCTGTCGTACTCGATCAAAATCTTTATATTGCCCATACTCAATATACAACTGCTGCCGCTTGACGGCACCCGCAAATCCAGCGAAAGCGTAAATTCTTCAACAACAAATTCTGTAAAAGTCAATCCGCGGTGCTTAAAAACATCTTCCCACCCGGATAAACTGAAACTTTTTTCCGGAAATGCAAGATATTCCCCGACGGTAGTCATACCATTAATCACAGATTTATAATCAGTCATCAACCGCATACTGTCAAAACACATTTTCAAATTTTCATACGGTACCGGAGTAACTGATACTGCCGGATAAACAGTCTGCCAATTTTTATTCACCAAAACATTTTTTGACCTCATAGCCCCGGCAGCATCCGGATACTTTTTCATGTGGCGCAGTTTTCCGGCAAATGTGCCGAAAAATTTCCTGACCTTTACCCGTCCGGCGGGTTCAGCACTCCAGCGTTTATACAGTTTTATCCAATGTATGTTCGTGCTGTAAATAATGCTGCATGCCGCCACAACCATCAGCAGCAACCTGACCAGTTCCAGCCCCCGCTTTTCCGTTGGCAGCTGCCAACGGGCCGGAGTTTTATTTTCGGCAGCGTGCGGCTTCTGCTTACCGGAACTGCCATTATCCACCCGATATATTTCTGCTAAAAGCGCATCCGGCAGCTGGGGGCGTTCCAATGGATTTTTTTTCATCATCAGCGCCACCAGATCAATGAATTTATCCGAAAGATCGCTCCGGTGCTCTTTCAGCGGCACTGCTTCGGTCTGCATTACATTCAATATCGTTTCCACCGGAGTTTCTCCGGTAAAGGGCAGTCTGCCGCTGGCAAGATGGTAAAGTGTTGCCCCCAGGCTGTAAATATCGCTGCGGCAATCCGTATTGTGCGCCGACCGGCATTGCTCCGGCGAAGCGTAATTGGGTGTACCGATTGAACTTTGATCCAGAGTAAGAGTTCCTTCTTCCGCCTGACTGCCGACACTTTTGGCGATCCCCAAATCCATAAGCTTGTAAACGCCGTCTTTGTCGATCATAATATTCGATGGCTTTATATCCCGGTGAACCACTCCGGCTTCGCCCAGAGCATTGAGCGCATGGGTCATAGCTTTGAGAATATCAAAAAGTTCCTCTTCGGTCAGCGGCCGTTCTTTGAGCAATTCGTGCAAAGTCTTGCCTTCGATATATTCCATGGCAATAAAAAGATAGCCGGTACTGCTATCGCTGCCAACATCAAAAACCTTCACAATATTGGGGTGATCGAACTGGTGCGAAAGTTTGGCTTCACGCAGAAAACGCTTGCCGGAAACCGGATCATCGGCACCATTACGCATCAATTTTACTGCACACATTTTTTTCAGCAAAAGGTGTTCTGCCAAATAAACTTCCGCCATACCGCCCCGGCCGAGCAGCCGGATGATCCGGTATTTATCGAACATTTCGCCATCCTGCAACATGGGGGCGTATGCCTGCGGCTGCGTTTCCCCGTTGGCGGTAATGGTAGAGGCTATTGATGTATCTTGCGCATAGAGATTGACTGCCAAAATCGCCCTGCCGCATTCCGGACAGGCAAGCTGGGGAGAGAAAAGAATATTCAGCGGAATTTTGAGCTTGGCGCGGCAACCGGCACAAAAAATCAATGCAGAAAACTGGTGGTATTCATGCTCGGCGCCACATTCCGGGCAGGTTATATTATCTGCAAAAACCTGTCCTTCATGCTCATAGTTGAATCTTTGTCGGCAATCCGGACATTCCAATACTTTTGTAAACATTCCCCCGCCTTTATCCTATAGGCTCAGCCGCTCCACAGCTTTGACTTCACCGTCGTGACCCACTTTTATAACAACTTTTATCTGAATTGTGTGTTGATCAACTGACTTTTTAAAATTACAATTTTAACCGCACATTTGAGAATATACTTCGAAAATCCTGAATGTCAAGATTTTTCCTCACTTTTTGCCTTAATTTTGCAATGGTCAAATCCTCCCGGCATATTGCAATATTGGCGATTTGGTGCTATATTATAGGGATGATTTCAAAAGTCATTCAAAACAAAAGCAAAGAGCGAAACCACAGCACAGGATAAGGTAGTTTAAGGTGGATGCCTGAAAAGTAACCGCCGCAAACACCCCTTGTGCCGGAGCGAAGGTTGTGCCTTTGACAACTTTTGAGGAGTTTTGAAATTACCTCTATACAGCACATTTTTCAAACGGAATGATTTTTTATGACACTTGCAGCTTTTTTATTGATCGTTTTTTCCGCGTGTTTGCACGCTTCGTGGAACTTGATTGCCAAACGCTCGGCTATGAGCGTGGCTTTTTATACCGTCCTTTGCGCCATTGCAGCAACGCTCTGGTGCCATGTGCAGTTCTGGACACCGCTGGCAATGTGGAGCTTACCGGTGATTTTCTACATTTATATTGCCGGATCGGTTTTAAGCGATTTAGTCTACTGCCTGGGGCTGGTTCGGGCTTACCGTACTATGGAAATGAGCACCGCTTACCCTATGATGCGGAGTCTGCCTTTGCTTTTTACGGCGGCAGTTACCAGCCTTGCCGGGTGGGGGGCACCGCTCACGCCCATAGCTTTGCTGGGGATGATGGTGGTGTTTATCGGCTGTTTGATCATGCCCATGAAGGATTTCAAAAGTTTCAAATGGAGCGATTACCTGAACAGCCGCATGTTTTTTATCATCATCGTGGCTTGCGGCACCACCGGCTACACGATTTTTGACAGTCAGGCGCAAGGCGTGCTGCGGCAGGTCTATATTCATGCGGAAAAACCGATCATCAGTTTGTCTTACTACTCGACCCGGGGCATTTGCCTTACGACCACGCTTTTGATCGCCACATTGCTTATCCGGGGAGAATTTACCAACCTGAAAAACATCTTCCGCCAGAAACAATGGATGGCACTGGCAGCGGGAGCGTGTGCGTCGCTAACCTATGTAACAGTTTTGCTTTCAATGAATTATGTAACGAATGTATCTTATGTGCAAGTATTCCGGCAGCTGGGTTTGATCTTCGGGCTGCTGGGTGGTATACTTATTCTCAAAGAAAAGTGCAGTGCCCCGAAGATCGTTGGTACTTTGCTGATTTTATCCGGTCTGGTGCTTACTGTACTCTGACCAATCTTTCGCCGGGAGCAATGGGCGAAACACTATCCACAAAAGTTCCCTCGCCGTAGCGGGAGGCTTTTTTCAGCGGCCGGGTCTTTTCGATCATAATATTTTTGGCGGAACCATTCTTGAATTCCAGCTTGAAAGGAGCTAATGTGTAGCCATAATTCTGATACCCGGTCATAAAGTTGACCGTTATCCGCTTACCGGCTTGGGCATTTACCGTATAGCTCTTTTTGAATTGAGCTTTGACTTTGTCGGTAACTGAATAGAGGGTAAAAGCGAGTTTGCCTGTCTTTTCCGGCTCCATGGAAAGGGTGTACCAGCCGGGGATCAGCGGCAGACTTGCTGCCTGCTGCTTTTGCCAGAGATTCACCACCTTTACCCCAACAGCACCTTTTCCGGCAAGTTTTTCAGCCGTCATAGCCTTTTTCATTACCGGAGCAGCGATCCCGGCGATCCACTTGTACCCCTTGGCGGTGGGGTGGGCTCCAATGAGATTTTCCCGCTTTTTCCAAACAGCAAGCTCTTGCCGCAGGGGTTTTTCGTATTCGATCCAAATAACATTGCCATTGGGGAAAAGTTTTTTGAAATCCTTCCGCAACATAGCATTTATCAACGAACCGGTACGCTCCCTGACAGTGGATTCACCTTTTTTACCGAAGGGGCTGGGCAGAATCGAACCGAGGAACACTTTGCATGTAGTCGGGCGGGCAAGCAAGCCGTTGACGATCCGGGTAATACGCTCAACGGTAGCAGCTGCCACTGCCGGACTTTTGCTGTCAACTTTAGCTGCACTGGCATCGTTTACACCAATAAGCAAGTGGTAGTAAGGTGCATCGGGAATACTGTTTTTGTCGTTGAGCCGTTTCAGCACCCCATAGCTGGAGTTGCCGCCTTCTCCGGCATGAGAATAGCCCAAGGCTGCCGTGTGGGTGCCTGCAAACGCCAGATCGGGTATCAGCAGCAAAAGCTCTTTGCGGAAATAGTCGCCTGCCTGTGCCCAGGTAACGCTGTCGCCGATCATGCAAAGAGTCAGCTGATTGTCGGCACGGCGGAGCAGCTCTTTTTGGCTCAAAGGGCGGGCAAGTTCTTCGGCGGAGAGAGTTTTGCCATCGTGGTCAAGTCTATCCCAAGAGCGTCCGGCAATATCTTTTTCCTGTGCGGGCAACAGTAAAGCAGCAAAAGTGCTTAAAAACAAAATTTTTTTCAGCATATATAAATCCTTTTTTTGTTGATTTATTTGAATATATCACAACTTTATGCTATATTCAATGGCAAAAACTATAAAAAATTTACCATTTTCATAAAAGTTGCTATGAATATAGAATTGCTGTACTGGGGCAGATCGTGGGGCAAATTGAGCAAAAGCGGCAAACGCCAGTTTGAGTATCACCCCTACTGCCAGCTGGAAATTTGCGAAGCGGGCCACCTTTTGATGACCACCGATCAGGGAAAATTTGTGCTGCAAGCCGGTGATATGCTGCTCTTGCCGCCGGGCACAGGGCATTATGTGACTTACCCGGATGAAAACAACAAATTCTACTCGCTGAAATTTGAAGCCGCTGCCGCTCCGGATGAACCGGCAGTTATTTTGAATTGCGACTTCAACATGTGGTGCATAAAAAGTTTCAACTTCTGCCACAGCGCAGATGCCCGCTACGCCATGCCCATAACCAACAGCAACCGGGAAATCGTGGAAGGGGTATTGAATCTTTGTATGAAACGCTTTATGCTGGAAAGCGAGCGGCATCGGAGCCATGAGCCGGAAATTTTCAAAAAAATCCGCGATACAGTCCTGATTGCCGGTGCTGCGATCAATGTGGAGAGTTGTGCCGAAAGGCTCAATATGAGTGCCCCCCAGCTCAATTATCAGTTTTCAAAAGCGCTGAAAGAGTACGGGCTTTCTCCGGAAGAGTATTCGGTAAAAAAAATCATCGATCAGGCCATACTCTACCAGATCGACCGCTATTTGGATTTTACGGATTTTTCGCTTTCCATAATCGCCACCCAGCTGAAATTCAACAATGTTTACACATTTTCCCGCTACTACAAGCGTTTAACGGGCATTTCGCCGGTCAAACGCCGTAAGCAGCGGTAATTTACAGGATGCGGGTAACAGCTTCCACAGTGTATTTAGGCACATGCAGCGTATTGTATGTATCTACATAATAAGCAACGCTTTCGCCGGAATTTATCTGGTCTTCCACCGGGTTTTCCGCAGGATGGCCCACCGCCAACAGATAGATCAGCTCTTCGGACTTATCTATTTCAAGGATCTGCGTAACTTCTTTGGCGTTGAATGCTCCGATCCAGCAGGTACCCAGCTTTTCTTCCACCGCCTGAAATGCCATGCTCATAACCGCCGCCCCGGCATCGGCGTAAACCATAGGGCTTAAAACCGGAGTATTTTTTACTGCACTTAAAGCGATAAATGCGGTGGGGGCGTTCACTCCCCACTCCGGCGACCGCCTGGGCGTGACTCTGCCGGCATATTTGGTGTGGTAAAAGACCGCCTGCACCAAATCCGGATTGCGGACGACCGTGTAACGCAAAACCTGATTGTTGGCTGCCGAAGGGGCGTGGCAGGCGGCGGAGATCATCTTGAGCAAATGCTCTTCAGCCACCGGCATCTGGCGGTAAAAACGGATGGTGCGGCGTTTACGCAGCAAGTCAGAGTAATTCATAAAATATTCATCTCCCAATTAAATGACGGATCGTAATTTATTGATTTACAGTTTGTTGAAAAAGTGACGGAACACTATCCGTCACTTTTCCGTCAGTTGTTTTTGACCTTTTTCCGCACTGCCGGATCAATGGAAAGCCGGTGGATGGCTTTTTCGTAATCCTGCCACCAGCGGCGGCACTTGGTGCGCTGCCACGGATCAGGGTATTTACGCAGTTTTTTCCATTCGTGCATGACTACTTCGCCATTTTCGCAGCCGATAAAGTAAGCTCCGGAAATATTCATCACCACTGCTTCCAGCAAATTGCGTACCGCAAAATAAGCCAGCCGCACCGCCTGGATGCGGTCAATGGGCGACGGCACTCCACCTTGCTGCAAGGGCCCCAGCACCGCTTTACGCACATCAAATTCAATGCCGCCGTCGGCTTCAAACAAAGTGGAAATAAAGTCGGTGGTATAGTCGTCGTGAGCATTTTCGTTGCGGATGATCAAGCCGGTGTGGCGGTTTTCCTGTTTGAAGGCTTCGGCAAGCTCTTTTACATCGTGCCGCAAATCATCCAGCGACAGCACTTTTTCCGGCGTATAGCAATATTCTGCCCCCGATGCCAGAGCCGCGCAGCATGCCAGATACCCGGAATAACGCCCCATAACTTCCACAATATAAGTGCGTTTGGCGGTATCGGTAGAGTTGCGGATCTTGTCCACGGCATCCACGATATTGTTCAAAGCAGTGTCGCAGCCGATGCTGTACTCGCTGCCCGGCAGGTCGTTGTTGATGCTTGCCGGGATCGCCACCATGGGTATATTGAACTCTTTATGATGTTTGCGGCTGTTATGGAGTTTGTTCAACAGTTGATAGCCGCCCCAATCGCCGATAAGGATAAAGCCGTCAAGAGCATATTTTTTGAAGTTGGCGGCGATTTTAGCTGTATCGCCCCGGCTTTCGATGTATCTGCCCGCACCCAGCTTGGAACCGCCGAAACTGTTCCACAATTCCGGCTCCATCCAGCTGGCGATGTGGGCTTTATCGTTGATAAGACCGTTGGGGCCTTCTTCAAAACAAACCACTTCGGCACCCGATGCCATACCCATACGGATTATGGTACGCACCGCACTGTTGACTCCGGGCGCCGCCCGCCCGGCAGTGACTACGCCGATGCGGACTTTCCGGCAGGGGGAATTTTTAGGCGGAGCTATCCGCATCAAGGTATTTTTGATATTAGCCATCCGCAGCCACTCATCGCCCCGGGCTTTTCCGGCGGCGGCAAAGTCGCCGTCAGCCAGAGCTTTACCGGCAGCCCGGGTCTTGGCAACCGCATCGGTAAGCGAAGTGCTGGTAATGCGGTTTTTCTGCAAGCAGGCAATTTGCGAATCGCGGCTGTTGCGCAGCAGGATATTCACTGTTTCCACGCCGAAAAGGGTACTCATGCAGCGATCGTAGGCACTGGGTACGCCGCCACGCTGGACATGCCCGAGAATGGTTATGCGTGAATCCAGCGAGCGGTTGGCAAGTTCCTGCTGGATTATCCGGGCATCGAGCTTCTGATTTTTATTATCTCTGGCACCTTCGGCAACTACGATCAAATTGACCCGGCGGCCCGCTTTGGCACCCTCAAGAATATTTTTTTCCAGCTGGTCTGCCCAATCGTCGGCGGGCGGCGTTTCGGGGATAAAACAACCGCTTGCCCCCGATGCCAGTGCCGCCATCAGTGCCAGGTGGCCGCAGTTTCTGCCCATGACTTCGATAATAAAAGTCCGCTGATGGCTGTAAGCGGTGCTGGTAATGGCATCCAGCGCCTCCACGATCCGGTGCAGAGCTGAATCGGCACCGATGGTGATCTCGCTTTCTGCCATATCGTTATCAATACTGCCGATAGCTCCGGCAATGGTCAGATTGCTGTATCGGGCAGCTTCTGCGGCGGTTATCAAACCTTTTTCCTGCAATTCAGCGGCCAGACTTGGGAATTCCGACCGCAACGCCTCCGCCCCGGAGAGGGAGCCATCGCCGCCGATGACCACCAGTTTGTCGATCTTGTTTTTGATCAGATTGTGTGCCGCTTTGAGCAAGCCGGAGCGTTCCCGGAACTCTTTGCTGCGGGCAGTACCGATCACAGTTCCGCCCAGCTGGATGATATTGGCAACATTTTCCCATTTAAGCTCGCCGATATTCCCGGCGATCAGCCCCTGATAGCCCTCATAAATGGCGAAAACTTTGTAATTTGCCTCCAGCGCTGTACGCACACAGCCCCGGATGCAGGCGTTCATACCCGGAGCATCACCGCCGCTGGTCATAATAGCGATAGCTCCGCGGGAAACAGATTTTTTTGCTGGCATAATAGATCTCCAATTTTGAAAATTCAATATTTCAGGGGAAAAATAATCCGGAAGAGCGTTTTTTGCAAGAAAAAAAACAGTTTTTTTTGAGAAAAAATTAGTTTTTTCTGCCAAGTGGCTGTAAATTATATGACTACTATTATATATATAAGACCCAATTCAGACAAAATATACATGAGGTATTGCAGTGAATTTGATAATGAACCACTCTCGGAAACTTGCCAAAGCGTTATTGGCTTTTTTGTTTTTTGCGGTATGTTTTGCCGTTTCGGCAGCTGACAGCAAAGTGCTGGTCGGCAATCTGGTTTTTGAACAGACCGGCGGCAAACCGGTAGTGGAAGATCTGCTGCGTTTCAATGTGCGCCAGCAGCCGGGCAAACCATACGATGCACGGATGCTCGATGAAGATATCAAACGCCTCCACGAACTCGGATATTTTTCGGATGTGACTGCCAGTGCCGAACCGATGCAGGATGGTAAACTCAAGGTCAAATTCCGCCTCAAACTGCACGCCGTAGTAACCGAAATAATCTTCGACGGCAACCAGAAGTACGAAACCGAAGACCTCGCCAAGCTGATCAATATCGGCATAGATGCCCCGCTCAACGAACGGAATCTCCGGGATGGAGCTTCTGCCCTGCGGGAATTCTACCGGGATAAGGGCTACTATGATGCAGAAATCGCCCCCCTGTTGGAGCGCGGCAAAGGCAACACCGTAAAAGTGATCTTCAAAATCAAAGAAAATCTCAAACTCAAGATCAACGATGTTTTCTTTGAAGGCAATACCGTTTTCAGCAGCTGGACTCTCCGGCACAGCATGGAAAATCAATACAGCTACTTCAACTGGATGAGCTTCATGAATCTGGGGCTGCTCAACCGGGAAACGCTTGAAATCGACAAAGTACGCCTGCGGGATATGTACTGGAACAAAGGGTATTTGGATTTCAAAATCGAATCGGCAAAAATTTCGCCTTGCGAAGATGATCCGGAATTTGTCAATTTGCTTTTCACCCTCCACGAAGGCAAGCCATACACTGTTACCGGGATCAAATTTGAAGGGATCAAAAGTTTTGACGAAAAAGAACTCCGCAGCCTGACAGTGGTTCCGCTTAACGAAGTATTTGATTATCAGAAAGAAACCGCCAGCCGCAACGCCATATTGAGCTTACTGCACAGCGAAGGCCTTGCCGATGCCGTCTGTAATGTACGGCGGGATGCCGACTTTGAAAAACAAACCGTGGAACTGACCTTCGTAATCAGCGAAGGCCGCAAATATACCATTGACCAGGTAACCATTGTAGGCAACGAATACACCCGTGACGATGTTATCCGCCGTGAATTGGTGATCTACCCCGGCGATCCGGCAGATGAAGGCTTGCTGGATGTTTCCAAATCCCGCTTGATGAATATGGATATGTTCGATAAAGTGGAGACCACTTTTGTCAACTCCGACCAGATCGGCGAAAAAAATGCGATTATCAAAGTCGAAGAAAAAAACGCCTACGATATCCGTGTAGGCGCCGGATACAGCGATGTTGACAGCCTTTTCGGTATGATCGAAGCCAGCAGCCGCAACTTCGATATCACCAATCCCTCCAACTATTTCCGTGGCGGCGGGCAGCGAGTCCGCTTGCAGGCAGCCATCGGGATTGAGCGGGCGGCGCTGAATTTTGACTTTACCGAACCCTGGCTCTTCGATATACCTTTACGGCTGGATGTCGGTGCTTATCTGCGCGAAACGATTTACGATGACTGGGACGAAACCCGCTGGGGCGCCCGTGTGGCTCTGACCAAAAAATTCTTTGACGATTTTACCAAAGCCACCATCGGCTACAAGTTTGAACAAGTCAATGTTCACGATATGGAAAGTGATATGGGCTGGGAAACCCGGAAAGAACGGGGCAGAGATTGGGTAAGCCAGTTTTCGCTCGAACTCGACCGCACCACCCTCGACAGCATCACCGATCCCAAAAACGGTTATCAAATCAATTTGCTGGGAGCGGTTTCCCCGAAAATCCTCGGCTCATCTGAAGATTTTTACCGCGCCGAAGTCAAACTGCTCTATGTAAAAAGCTTCTTCGATAACGCCATCACAGTTCAAGCCGGCGCCCGTGCCGGGGTCGTAGATGGCTTCCACAGCGAACGGGCCCCCATTTACGAACGCTATTTCCTCGGCGGCAGCAACAGCGTGCGCGGCTTCCCATTCCGGGGAATTTCGCCGCTTGATTCGGCGGGCAAAGAGGTCGGCGGGCAAAGCATGACTGTATTTACGCTGGAAGTTTCGCACCCCATCTGGAACTTCCTCCGCGGTGCCGCGTTTGTCGATGCCGGCGGCGTAAGCGAATCTGAATACAAGTTCGGATTTGACAACTTCAATATTGGTGCCGGGTATGGCTTGCGGATCAAACTGCCCAGCGTACCCATGCCCATCAAACTGGATTTGGCGTTCCCTGTGCTCAACAATCAGGACAACATAAAAAACCGCTTGCGTTTCCACTTCAACATGGGCTTTAGTTTTTGACGCAAGCAAAATTGCGGCAAATCTTGAGGCCTTGACTGCACCGCCCCTTCAGCTTGTCACGGCGTAGTGAAACGAAGCCGGATCGAGTACAAAGGTACACTCCTTCAGGTGCGTCTTGCCAAAACCTCAACCTTTGCTCGCACTTTAGCTTGCTGGGCGATAGTTTGTTTTTTTGACGCAAGCAAAATTGCGGCAAATCTTGAGGCCTTGACGGCGGCGAACCGTTCGGCTTGTCACGGCGTAGTACAACGAAGTTGGATGTGCCGCGCGATAGATTATGGGAGAGTATGGGAATGTATGAGAGGGTATGGGAAGCGGGCAGAGCCCGCTGCAGCCGGTAGACGCACCACTCCGGCAAGCTATACGCCGGGTAATGCCAGCCGCCACACACAATGTCGCTGCAATGGGCGGCAATACTCCCATACATTCCCATACATTCCCATACATTCCCATACTCTCCCATATTTTCTCATAAAAAGCCGCCATCAACCATGTCGCCGGGCCTGCCCCGCAGTCAGGCGGCATCAGCCGCCCAACGCACATTTTTGCAGCTGTTCGGCGGCAATGTTTTACCGTTAGTTACCGTTTTTGCCGCCATCAACCGTGTCGCCGGGCCTGCCCCGCTTCATATAAAGCAGATTCTGCGGATACACTGATCGAAGTTTTCCTGACCGCTTAAAATGTCTATTTCCACACGGAGGAAGTAGAAATTTATATCTTCCCTTAAGATTCTCGGTATTCTGACAGCATCTTTTTCGGTGGTTACAATCATTTGCGCTCCGGCAGCTTTGGCTTGTTTTACAAAGTCAAGTATCTGCTGTTCGGTGTAGCGGTGGTGATCGGCATAGCGTGCAGTATGAACAATGTTTGCGCCGTAATCTTTGAGAAAAGCTTCAAAACTTTCCGGTTTGGCAATGGCAGAAATAGCGGCGACTTTGCAGTTTTTCAAATCGGTCAACGGCTGCTGCGCCCCCCGCATAAAAACCCGTTCCAGATACATTGGTTTGTGGCAGCACTCAATGATTTCTGCCCGCTGATTGTGTTTGCGCAAAAATGTTTTCAAATGGCGCAAATGTTTTCCGCCGTTTGATTTAGTTAAAAATATGTAGTCGGCTCTGCGAAGGTTTTTGATCGGTTCACGCAAGATCCCCCGCGGCAGTACATGGTGATTGCTGAAAGGCGCCGTAGAGTCCACCAAAACAATATTGACATGCGATTTGAGCCGCAAATACTGAAACCCGTCGTCAAGAATAAGCGTATCGATGCCATATTCTTCGATGGCGTAAAGTCCGGAATTCACCCGGTCTTTATCCACCAGTACAGCAACATCTTTGAGGTTTGAAGCAAGCATGTAAGGCTCATCACCGGCGGCATCGCTTTGCAGTAACAGATCCCGCCCGTCAGAAACCACCCTTGGCGGCATAACTTCACGCTTGCGGGTGCTGAAAAATCCCTGGACTTTCTGAAAAAAGCTCCGTTGTTCCTTACTGCGGTATCCCCGGCTTAAAATGGCAACTTTTCTGCCCTGTTTGCTCAAACTTTTGGCAAAGACCTCCACCACCGGAGTTTTGCCGGTACCGCCGCAGCTGACATTGCCGATACTGACAACCTGACAACCGATTGCATGGTTGCGGATAAAGCGTTTGTCGTAAAGCCAGAGCCGGAACTGTACTGCCATGCGGTAAAAGCGGGAAGCAACAAAGAGAAAACCAAGCATGATCCGGTCGCCTCTCGTATGGCGTTTGCCTTCGATCAGCTCCAGAAAATATCTTTCACGGTTTTCAAAAAAACTTTTTAAGCTCACAATTCCAACCCTGCTGTTCAAGTAACCGGAGTTAATATACATGCAAATTGCTATGAAATCAAACTGTTATGCAAAATAAGATGCAAGGATGTTTGTATTTTTGCTGATTTGGAATTACATTATATATGTAATGATGTGTTTACAACCGATACAAAAAGGATTTTTTATGCGTTTGATATTGCGTTTACTGACAGCAGCAGTCCTGTTTGCCGGAGCGGTTTATGCCGACGATGCGGAGAGTTCGGCGATTTTCAGCGAAGGTTTGAAAGCCTTCAACGCCAAAGATTATATTGATGCGGCAGAAATTTTTGCCCGTGCTGAACATAAAGCCGACAGTGTGGAACTCAAGCTTAAAGCTGCCTTGCGTGAAGTGGAGAGTTACCGCAAAGCCGGTTACCGGGGCAAAGAATTTGAAGCTATCGAAAAAGTTATCCGCCGTTATCCGACCCATATAGATTACAAAAAACTGGTCGATCGGGAATACGCTCTGGGCGATGCTTACTTTCACGGTTACGCCGATCCGGCATTTTGGAGTTTGCGTTTTATTCCATGGCTGACCGACAAGGATCGGATGTTTGAAATTTATGAAGCGGCTCTCAAGCATGCGCCTTTTGCCCCATCCGGAGCCAACGCCCGCTTGCGGCTGGCAGTAAGATGTCTGCAAAAGAATGAAAACGACAAGGCGCTCAAACTGCTTAAAGAGATCATCCGTATTTATCCGGATACCGAAACCGCCCGCTACGCTATGCTGGAGCTGGGCAATGCTTTCAGCGAAATGTCCCTGACCGGCGACGGTGACGGCAAACACTTTGACGAAGCAATGAGTATTTTCCGGGACTTTAAGACCAAATACCCGCAGCTTACCGAAAATGAATGGGTCAAACATACCGAAGCCAAGGCACGCAACGCTTATGCCAAACGCCTGCATAATATTGCCAAATTCTACCACCGCGAGGGGCGTGATGAGCCGGCAGCGGCATATTTGCTGGAAGTTATGCGGCGTTTTCCGGATACCGAATCGGCAGCGGAAAGCGAAAAACTGCTGACCCGGCTGGATAAAACTTATTTTCCGGCGCCGACCACTCCGGCGGTGGTTCCGGAATTTCCCCAATACGAAACGCTTAAATTTCCGGAGGAAGAGCGTAAACTTCTGCTGGCTCCGGAAAACAGCAATGGCAAATTTCTGTTGCCGATCTATGATTTGAATTTGAATAAGGAGAAGAAATAATGATCCGTTTTTTCAGCATATTTTTTTGTGCATCAGCGTTGACAGTTCTGCTGGGCGGCTGCGGCTACAAGGTCGGTTTTACCAAACATCCGCAGTTGAACAGCATAGCAGTAGCCCCAGTCATCAACGAAACTGCTATCTATAATGCTTCTTCGGATATGCGGATGAAAATGTGCGAAGTTATCATGCAGGATGGCACTTATAAACTTTCGGATATGCGCCGTGCGGATGCCATACTGTATATAACGGTTTTGAACATTGGCTTTTCTGAATCGCTTTCGGCGGTCGTAGATAACGATCTTCAGTACCGCCCCGAAGAGTGGTGGGTGGAAGTTACCTGTTCATATAAACTCATCATCCCCGGCTCCGGCAAACCTGTATTTTCCGGAACCAAAAGTGCCTCGCTGCGTTTTCAGGCCGGTGCCGATGTGGAAAGCGGCCGGTTGAAGGCGGTACGGCAAGTTTGTTTTGATGTTTCCAAAAAAATCGTATGGGCGATTGCTGAAGGCTGGTAAGCCGATTCTCCCCGATACTGCAATCAGTGCTTATCTGTTTGCCGCCGGTAACAGAAATCAATCAAAAAATACGCTTTTTCTGCCGTTGAAATCGCATTCCACAGTTGCCGGAGTGTTGTAGACTTTGCTCAAAAGTTCGCTGTTGAGCATTTTTTCGCAGCTGCCGGAATAGAAATTACCGTTTTTATCCAAAAGCCACAAATCGCCCCCCGCACGGCAGGGTATATATAAATCGTGGGTTATAACCAGAACGATATGCTCTTGCGCATATTGAGTTATAAAATCCACTACCGTCCGGCAGTTGGCAGGGTCCAACGCACTGGTGGGTTCGTCCAGCAGCAGGACTTCCGGAGTTAATGCCATAACGCCCGCAAGCATGACTTGCTGTTTTTCGCCGCCGGAAAGAGTGGCAAAGCTCTGTTGGCGTTTTTCCTGCAAACCGAAGTGTGCCAATGCGTTATAAATGGAGTCTTTATCAGCTCCGGAGAGTTTGCCCAGCCGGTCGAAGCGTGCCGAAGATGTGATTTCCACAACCTCTTGGGCAGTAAAATCCAGCCCCGGCGCCGTTGCCTGCCAGACTACGCCAACTTTGCGTGCCCGTTCAAGATGGCTGTATTGGGCTATGGGTTTATCGTCCAGCAAAACTTCCCCATGCTGCGGAGTAAGATAATTGCACAAAAGTTTCAGCAAAGTACTTTTGCCGCAGCCGTTGGGTCCGGCAAGGGTGTAGAGTTTGCCGGGTTCCAGAGCAGCGGTGATTCCGGAAAAAAGCGGCTTTGCTCCGTAGCCGAAAGTCAGATCATTTACCCTCATTTTCATATATTGCCCCGCTTCCGGTTAAGTATGTAAATAAATAACACCCCGCCCACGGCGGCGGTCAGCACCCCCACCGGCAATTCGTGCATGGGGTTGATTATCCGCGAAAACCAGTCGCAAATCATCAGAAAACCGCCGCCCCACAAAGCCGTGGGCAGCACCGTATGATGAAGGTTGCTGCCGTAACACATCCTTACCAGATGGGGCACGATCAACCCGGCAAAGGCAATGATCCCGGCTAAAGCCACAGTTTGAGCCGCCAGCAAACTTGCCGCCACCACAAAAACCCGCAAATACACTTTGCTGTTTACCCCCATGCTGTACGCCATCTCGTCGCCCATGGTCAAAGCGTTGAGTTCCCGGGCAAAGAGCCGGAAAAATATGGTCAGCGTTATCAATACGGCAACTGCCGCTGCAAGCAGCGTTTTATCCGGCGTTTGCAGATCGCCCAGCATCCACCACGCCAGCCCGGCAAGTTCATCTTTATCGGCAATGCTGACCATATACATCAAGATACCCGAAGCCACGGTTCCGGCGATCACGCCGCTCAACAGCAGATTTTCGGGCGTGCGTTTTCCTGCAAATGCCAGCACAAAAATCAGCAAAATCAACGCCCCCGCCAACGCCGAAAGCGGCACCGCCAGCAAAGTTACTGCCTGCAAATCGAGTATGATCGCCGCCGCAGCTCCCACTCCGGCACCGCCTGAAATACCCAGCGTAAAGGGTTCGGCAAGGGTATTGCGTAACACCGCCTGAAAAACCATCCCGGCTACCGCCAGCGAAGCACCTACCGTCAAAGCTCCGATCAACCTTATCAACCGCAATTCAAAAATAGGGTCAGCAATAAAATTGTTCCAATCTATCCTGACACCCCCGCAAGTCAAGCTCACTGTTCCGGCAACCATCACCCCCAGCAGCGGCAATATGATCTCATAAAAAAACTGCTTTTTCATGGTTTGGCTCCGATCTTTGCTTCAATATCCTGCCGCATAGCTTTGACTGCTGACAAAAAGCGGGGTCCCGGCCGGGTGATGGGCGAATATATATGGTGATAAACCACTTTTTTTGCCCGCACTGCCGGAACTTTTTTCCAGAACGCCCCGCTCTTTTCCGGCGTGCCGGGTACGCCCCAGATTATCAAATCTGTGGAACTGTTCAAAACCCATTCCGCCGAACACTTGAAATACTCTTTTTTTACCATGCCTGCTGCATTTTCCAACTGCATAAGTTTTAATGCGCTATCGGGCAAACTGCCGCTGCCCGCCACCATCAGCGGCTTGGCATTGACCACCCACAACACCTTTAAGGGCAAGGGTTTCAGCTGCTGCAAAAAGCGTTTTTCGCTTGCAAATTTTTCAAGTGCGGCGGTCAATTCCTTATTTTTATTGAGTTTTTTACCGATGATTTCAAGCCATTTGAGGTAATCACTAACGCTGTTGATTTGTGCTAAAGTGGTTTCTATACCCAGCTCCCGCAATTTTTTGGCAACATTGGGGTTCATAAAATCGTTGGCGATCACCCAATCGGGCTTGAGGGCAACGATTTTTTCCACCTCGGGTATGCCGAACCGCCCCACCGTGGGCAACGACTTGACTTCCGGAGGTTGATCGCAAGCCGAACACCGCCCCGCCAGCGAATTACCGCCCCCCAGATAGCAGACGATTTCAGTCAATGCCGGAGAGAGCGACACGATCCGGCACTCTTCGGATTTGACCATTACCACCGGCAGCAGCAATGCCAAACTTAATTTTATGAACCACCATCTCATCAGTAAAAAACCTTATTGCAATGGATGAAAATACTTGTTTTTGCCCTCTGTATCATCTTTACAGGGAAACGCCATAAAATACTTCTCGTGTCCGCCGCTGGAATCCCCCATCGCCAGAGAATCCACATGCCCATCGCAAAATACCGCATTGGCGTTTTTGTTGTGCCGGAAGTGCATAGTAGGACTCATCCACGCATCCGGAGATTCCACGCTGGAAGAGTAGCCGAGAAAATCCATACTGCTGATCGTTGCCCAGTTGCCGTCTTTCCGGCAAGGTGCCGCCGAATCGGCAAACATTATGGTATTTGCCGGATCATCCACCGCATGAAGTGGAAACCCCGAAGCAAAATCTTCATTCGACCAGCCATCCGGGCGGCGTTTGCCGATAAATACATTGATACCGTACCCCCCGCAGCCCCGCTCAAAACCGTTGAAATCATCCGGCACGATCAACGCCTGACAATGGTTGACCAAACCGTTGCCGCCCAGATATTCAGCTAAAGGGCCATTCCCGGCATCGTATTTGGCTCCGCCGCCGGAGCTGGAACCTTCGCTGGAACCGTGCCAGCGGTGAGTGTTGGCTCCATTCATATCCACAGCGTAAGGCACCAGCAGCCCCCGGTTGCTGTCGGCATACATTATATTGGCGTAACCAAGCTGCTTGAGGTTGCTTACGCAATTAGCACTCCACGCCGATGCCCGGGCACTGGCAAGTGCGGGCAAGAGCATTGCCGCAAGTATGGCAATAATGGCAATTACTACCAACAATTCAATTAAGGTAAAACGAAGTTTCCGAGATAGCTGCGCCACCCCCCGACGGACTTTGTGCAAAGCCATCATAATAAGATGTTTCCTTTTGTGTTGCGTGCACAATTCTACCCGGCAGGGATCCGACTTGCTGTTAAATAGCGACGACTTTGGGGAAGGGGAAAAAACCTTTTGAGGAAAGGTTCTTTTCCCCTTCCCCAAACCCCATCCCTTTTTTCCAAACCTTTTACTGTCATTTATTTTATTTGTTCCACAAATAAAATAAATGACCTCAAGGTTGAAAAAATACTTTCATACTTTCTTCAGCAATAATACTGAAAAAATACTTCGGCTCGAGAGGTCTTTTTTCAACAGCTCACGGTTGCACGACAGCTCCAGATTTACACTGGATTCACCTGTTGCCCCGGATAATGACTATGCGGCACTCCCCATACAAGGGCGTAAATGCCGCCTTATTTTAAATATACAATCCATTTACGGCTGCGTCAAGAATTCGCCTTGAGAAAATGGCATGTAATTTTCGTGTAAAGCAATATTCTTCAAGCTCCGTCCATCATGGATGATTTCCACCAGATCAAAGCGTTTGGCTATATTGGTATTTATATGCTTCAAGCGGCAATACATTCTTGCACCCCGCAATATCCGTTTCTTTTGTTCGGCAGTCAAGTTGGCTCCCGGCAGATAATTATCCAGCTTGCGGCGGGTTTTCACTTCCGCAAAGACCAGCGTTTCCCCATCCAGCAGCACAATATCCAGCTCGCCATAACCGTCGTGTGCCAAACTGTTCCGCCAGTTGCGGGCCAATATCTGGCAATTGCGTTTTTTGTAGAGTTTGACTGCCAATACCTCGCCCCGGCTGCCCAGTTTAAGGTGTTTGGCACGGGCTTTGCTGAAAAAACTCATGGCAAATCAGCCATTTCCGCAGCGGCATTGAGTGCGGCAACAGTCATTGCCACATCGTGTACCCGCAAAAGCGACACACCTTGTTCGGCAAGTTTTACCGCCAAAGCCAGCGATCCGGCAATGCGTTTAGCCATGGTATCAGGCTCGCTTTTTAACAGACTTTTCCGTGATACCCCCCAGCAGAAAGGCAAAGCAAAGCGTTTTTCCAAGCTCCCGGCATTCCGCAAAAGTTCGTAATTGCCCGCCCGGGTCTTGCCGAAACCAATGCCCGCATCCAGCATGATCTGCGAAGGCAGAATATTTTGTTTGGCGGCATAAGCAAGGATTTCCTGCAAGCCATTTTCCACCGTTGTCAGCGTATCAGCATTTATGACCGTACCGTTTTTCTGCATGGTTTCCGGCGTACCCACCGCATGAGTCAAAATACACCCGGCATGATGGCGGGCGATCACTTCTGCCATAGGCTCGTCAAACGCCAAACCGCTTACATCGTTGATGATTTTTGCCCCCGCTTGCAGCGCTTTTTCCGCAGTGGCGGCGTGGCGGGTATCAATGCTTATCACTGCATTGGGCACTGCCGAAAGTATACCTTGTAAAACCGGCTCGATCCTTTTCCACTCTTCCGCTGCCGGTACTTCCGCTGCTCCGGGGCGGGTGGATTCCGCCCCCAAATCAATGATGTCAGCGCCTTCGTTAAGGAGCTGCAACGCAAAATTTATCCGTTCAGCAGGGTCAACAAAGCCTTTTCCATCCGAAAAGCTATCCGGCGTGGCATTGACGATCCCGGCAATAAGCGGGCGTTTCCTCTGCCGGAGAGCCAACAGCTCTTCCCAGGAGAAAACGCCCGTTTTCATTGACTTACCAGTCCTTATTTCAGGCTTCGGGAGTATCCGTCACTTCGGCGGATCCTTCCGTCATATTTCCGTCATTTGAGCTTGCTTCAGCAGTGACATTATCCGTCACTTCGCCGTCACTTGCATTTTCGGCATCATCTTTTTCTTCGCCCTTGACTTCGATAAGTGCCACGGCACCGGTAATGCGGTCGCCGTCGTTGAGGTTCATAATTTTGACCCCTTTGCTGGCACGGCCCACGGTGCGGATCTCATCAAGGGGTATGCGGGTAAGCTGACCGCGTTCGGTGGTGATCAAAAGTTCGTCGCCATCCTGGATCTGGATGGTGTTGACCACCTTTTCATTTTCCCGCAGCTTGATGCTGACCACACCCTTGGCACCCCGGCGGGTCTTGCGGTAGGTGCTGGCCAGCGAACGCTTGCCCATACCGCCGTCGGAAACCACCAGCACTTGCGGTCCGGCAGCGTTTTCGATGATTTCGCCATCGTCAGAGCTTTCAGTTTCCACAACTTCAGCATCTTCATCCAGCACTGCATCGTCATCGTCCAGCGTTTCCCGGACAACGGTCATTGCCACCAGATAGTCGCCTTCGATCTTGAACCGCATACCCGTCACGCCACGGGCGGTTCTGCCCATGGGCCGGAGTTCTTCATCGCTCAAAGTAAAGCGGCACGCCATACCGTAAGCAGTGGAGAGCAGCACTTCGTTGCCGTTTTCGCAAATGGCGGCACTGATAAGGTCGTCGTCATCTTCAATGACCAACGCCCGCAGACCAACCCGGCGGAGATTCTTGAAGAGGTTGAGCGGCATCTTTTTGACAAAGCCCCGGCGGGTGCTCATCAGCATAAATTTGCCTTCTTCGCTCAACTCTTCGGGCTTGACCGTCAGCATGGTGCGGATCTTTTCGCCCGGCTCGATCTTGATCATATTCACAATGGCTTTGCCGTTGGAACTGCGGGAAGCTTCGGGGATTTCGTACACATTGAGCCAGTACATAAAGCCCCGGTCGGTAAAGAAGAAGATCAGATCGTGGCTGTCGGCATTAAAGAGGTGTTCCACATAGTCCTCTTCTTTGGTCTTCATGGCAATAATGCCCTTGCCGCCCCGGTGCTGGGTCTGATAAGTAGCCGCCGGAACCCGCTTGATGTAGCCGGTGTTGGAAACGGTGATAACGCAGCTGTGGCGTTCGATCAAGTCGGCAATATTCAGATCGCCGTCGGCGGTGGTGATCTCGGTGCGGCGGGGATCGGCGTATTTGTCACGCACTTCCAGCAAGTCGGCACGGATCACGCCCAGCCGCATTTCCCGGCTGGCGAGCAATTCGTTGTAGTATTTGATATTGGCACAAAGTTCGGCGTATTCGGCCTCCAGCTCTTCCCGGGCAAGGCCGGTGAGCTGATGCAGACGCATTTCCAGAATCGCCGCTGCCTGAAGTTCAGAAAATCCGAACTTGTTCTGCAAGGCTTCGTTGGCCTCCGGCTTGGTCTTGCTTTCCCGGATGGTGTTGACCACTTCGTCAATAATATCCAACGCCTTGAGGAACCCTTCCACCAGATGGGCACGGGCTTGAGCTTTGGCAAGATCGAACTTGGTCTTGCGGATAAGTACTTCCATGCGGTGATCCAGATAAGCCTGCAATACCTGTGCAAGATTCATCACCCGCGGGCGGTTGTGGTCAACCACCAGCATAGTGCAGGGGAAAGTGGTTTCCAGCTGGGTGTGGGCAAAGAGCTGATTCAAAATCACGCTTGCCATAACGCCGCGTTTGATGTCGATAACGATCCGGACACCGGCTTTCATGCTGGATTCGTCACGGATGCCGGTAATGCCCTGTACCTTTTTATCCCGCACCAGATTGGCAATGCTGTCCACCAATGTAGACTTGTTGACAGCGTAGGGTATTTCGGTGATAAGAATTTGTTCCTTGCCGTTTTCTTCGATGATCTCGGCCCGGGCACGCATTTTGATCGAACCCCGTCCGGTCTGGTAGAACTGGCGGATGGAAGAAATCCCCCGGATGATCGCTCCGGTGGGGAAATCCGGCCCGGGCAGATGCCGCATAAGTTCTTCGATAGAAGCCTTGGGGTTATCCAGCAAAGCCACGGTGGCGTTGATGACTTCCGCAAGGTTGTGCGTGGGAATACTCGTAGCCATACCCACGCCGATACCGGTGGTGCCGTTGACAAGCAGCTGGGGGAAACGGGCGGGCAATACGGTGGGTTCCACATTGGATTCGTCGAAGGTGGGCATCATATCCACAGTATCTTTTTCCAGATCCACGAGCATTTCTTCGGCGAGGCGTTCCAGACGGCACTCGGTGTACCGGTAGGCAGCAGCGGGGTCGCCGTCGATGCTCCCGAAGTTACCGTGACCATCGACCATAGGCATACGCAGCGAGAAGGGCTGAGCCAACCGCACCATGGCATCGTAAACAGAGCTGTCGCCGTGGGGGTGATAGTTACCGATAACTTCCCCGACCACCTTGGCACTCTTGGTGTAGCCGTGGGACTTGGTCAGACCAAGTTTTTTCATGGCGTAAAGAATACGGCGGTTTACGGGTTTAAGACCATCCCGGACATCGGGAATGGCACGACCGACATTGACACTCAAAGAATACTGCAAATAGGCAGTATGCATGATGTCTTCGATATTGATCGGAAAATCGTGATGTTCTACTTCGCTCATGCGTTCACCATAATGTATTTAAAAAGTTGATTTTTTACCTATAAATATACATGAAGGAAATATACACCCACAAGCGGATTTTCTCAAATAAAAAACCCCCGTTTCAAGCAAAAAAAACGACTTTTTTTACCCCCGGAAAAAGCAATAGCAAAAATGTTAATATTGTTTGCCAACAGCATACGCGGCGTAGCCGCAAAGCGCGGTCAGCGCCGCGAGCGCATGTGAGAGTAGTTTGCAGGATGAATTCCTGCAAACCCGAGGCAGCATGCTGCGAGGTCGAACGGAGTCGAGCGAAGCCATCCGGCGTTTGAGGACGATTTTGCAACAAGTTGCAAAATCGCTCTAAGGGGGCGGCAGCCCCCGCCGTTAATTAAAAGTCGTGAAGAACTACGCTGGATATAGCTGCCCAATGAGCAGGGGGTTCCAGGGGGAACGCAGTTCCACCTGGGTTGTGCGGCAAATATCATAAAGCAGCCGGTAAAAGTGCGTCCGCACATCACTGTTCTCTTTATGTTCAAAGACCGTTTTTGAACAATAACGCTAAATACATTTGTTCAAGCCGTTTTTATACAGTTACAGCTTATTCTATTGCGGATTTTATACTTGAATAAAAAGAGCACCGCCGACCCCAAGATCAGCAGTGCCCCAAGTGACAGTTAAAGCAGCCTTACAGCTCGTTTATGGTGTAACTTTCTATAACATGAAGGTTGTATTTGCAACCGCTGTCATGCCGTCCTTCTTTACAGTTTTCTGTATCTTTGCAAATAAGTTCACGCCTTACTCTGGCAACCAGAAATACCTCGCCGGTGACCTCATCGAAGTTTGCTTCCCACTTACCCTGCTGACACTCACCTTCCTGCAAATCTCCCTTACGGTCGTAACGGCTGATCGTTTTATTTTTACCGGTGGGGCCGCCGACATCTTTGATCGACTGCGCCACGGCGTATATGGTAAAGTATTCATAAGGTTCACCGGCACGGGTCAGCGGAGCTATCTTGGAAACGATTTCTTCCAAATAGGAATCCATCAGATCCTTACCATGATATGGCGAATCAGCACAATTTATTGCCCAATCGGTGATAACATTGGCTAAATAACCACGATGTCGGTAGAAGTGGTAGTTCTTTGCTCCGTCAAACTTGGAAGGATTACCGCCGCTTGACTCATAACACTTCCAGGCTATCCACTTACGCAAGCTCTGCCACTGTGCTTGGGAAAGTGCTGTGCCATCAGCCGGAGTAAGATCATTGTCGTCAGGAATTACATTTTCATCGGTCGGACAATACTTGAGACCTCTTACCAACGGCCCGAATGCTGCAATATGCGTATAGGGGTAGTTGATATTATATTTTTTAGTCTTCTCTTCTTCTTTATCAGCCGCCGGGGTAGTGCCGTCAGCCGGAGCATAAAACGCTATTTCATCAAGCAGCACTGCATCGTTGTGATATTCCTTATCCTTTTTATGATCGGCACTCTTGAGGTTGATGGTCTGCCACGGCTTGCCCCGGTGGATAAAGCCCAGCTCCCACACCGATTTCATAACACCGTTGCGGATATAAGCAGTGGAAACCTTTGCCGGATCGGTTGCCACTTCCAAATCTTTTTCTTTCTTGGGGTCGCTGTTCGCCATCTTGTCGTCATCTTCTTCAAATTCATTGGCAGTTCCGAAGTTCAGCCCAGCCCCTTTAAGGTCGTCAACAGCCATCAAAGCAGCGGCACGGTTTCTGACCACTCCATCCAGCCACTCATCAGCGTTGCCCAGATTGCACCGGGGGTCGATAACATTGAAGCTAATATATTGTGAAGCAGTCTTCGTCTGATTATTGCCGTTAAAGCTCATTTCCACAGGCTTGTCATCGTTAGTGTTCAAAAGCACACGCTCAACAAAGTCTTTATCGCTGATACTCATACCCTTGACAAAATCCACCGGCTTATCGTTTTCATCGTAGAGTATTGCCCGGTCAAACTCAAGTTTTTCCAGCTCTACTGTTACATCAAGCCGCGGTTCGCCCAGCAGTGCAGAGTAGGGATCCAGCACCAGATCCGGCATAGTTATTTCGCCCGAAAAAGTTAATTCTTCACTTTCCAGAACATTATAATCGTTTGCCTTCACCGTAGTTTCGGTTTCGCCAACGGTTATTTCGCTGGTATCGCAAGTAAGATCGCCGAAGGTGATCTTTTGAGTTTTGCCGCCTACACCGGGAATTGCGGTTGCAATCGGTGAACCGCCGCGCACTTGTGCGGTCTCTTTGAAGGCAGCCTTCAAACCTTTAAGCACCACCTTTTTAACTTTAAGATCTTTCTGGTAAATATTTATCAACTCCACATAGATCTTACCCTTGACTTTCATATCCGAAAGTGTTTGAGTATATGTTCTCTGACGGGTCAACGCTCCCAGGATCCCGGTGCCGCCGGTTTCGGTATAAGTTCTGGTATAGGTGGCAGTAAAACTCAGTGCCGGAATGATCTGATTGATGTACGGCGTTCTCTCGTTGCCGGTATATTTGGGTGTTTGAGTCAGCCAGCTTGCCGGAGCAACATCCGAAGTCGGTACGCTGTCTGTATCAGCAAAGTCCACGATGTTGGCAGCGATCTGTTTTTTCAGGTCGCTGTCAGAGGTTATCAAGTCTGCAATCTTATAAGGTGTATCACTTTCAGCAATTGTGTTGGATGTGGCAGTCTTACCGGCATCCGCCAGATCGATCCTGTCCTCATCATAGTCCACACTTCTATCCTGATCGGTAGTGAAATAGGTATTGACCAGCTCCATAAAGGTAGTAGCAGCCTCATGCCGGAAATCTTCTCTGGCAACATCAGTTGCAGACATATTGGTTTCCCACGGATTACTTGCAGTACCATTGCCGAGTACATAACGGCTGCCCAGCACATCCAGACTCATCCACTTGTTTTTATTAAATATGCGCTGCCAGTTGCCACTGCCCAGCTCAAAACCAGCAAAGGTCAGCTCGTTGTACCGCCCGCCGCTGCGCTTATCTTGCGTTTCCTTGCTCAACAATCCAGGTTCAATACCCAAGTTTGGTATGATCGTATAGGCAAAACGCCCGGTAATGTGTTTTTCTTTTGAAGTTGCAGAAACGGGAACACTTACGACCATTGGCACCCATTGCGGGGTATTATCTTTTTCCCAATAGTAATTATCCTTGTTGAGCCCCTGCTGCTTCAGCAGTTTTTTGATAAGCTCATCAGCCTCGTTATTAGCCATATTGGTTATATCGCTGTTGGTATTGACCGAACTGACCGGCACCATCCGCCGGATGGTAGCTGCGGTGATCTGCGTGCCGGAATTGTTATCCGCATAAGCAGTATAGGCAACGATCTCGTCGTTCATGCCATCTTCGTAAACCGCTAAAACATTCATTGCCTGCTGCAAAGCACTGCGGGCAATAGTTCGGGTTATGCTTTGACCGCTCTGGTTATAGGCTATGCGCTGCTCAAAAATGGCAGATGCCAGAAAACCGATCAGCATTATCAATAAAAGTGCCAGCATTGCCAGAGCAAAGACCAACGCCACCCCCGATTCCGAGGAGCTTTCTCTAAAATATTGTCTTTTATTCATACTTTCACCCTTTATTGATTAGTGGGTTTTACCCAGAATGTTTTGTAAAATACTCTGCCATGTTTGGTTATAAAAGCATTTTTCGCATTGTTGCCGGAAAGAGAATCATATTCCCTGAAATGTTTGACCGGCAGCAGCACCAGCTTTACATGGATCATCCGTACAGCCGGAGAGTTGAATACATCTCCATTGGATATAGGTTTAAGCTCATCATCTTCAATCTTATATGCGGTCATCCGCAAATCGGCAACTGTATCTATTATCACCGAACGGTTTACCAGCGTTGAGGGATAGAATGTATCACTGTTGGTTGAACTCATATCAAAACTGCCGAGCGTATTGCCGTTTACCACAGCATCCGAACTGCACATCCGTTCGATTCTGCCGGAAGTCGAACTGCCGGGTGCCACAAACCGGTATATGACTTTGCCCACATCGCTGTATGCGGATATTTCTTTGCTGTTTTCCTCGACCTTGCTCTGCAAACGGCTGTGTGTTACCATGCAAAGCCGGTTGCTTTCGATGTGCAGCGGAGCGTAAAAACCGCCGTTTTTTGCCGAATAAACCAGATTCCCCAGATCATCTGTCAGCAACGAAAAAAAGGTTTTGGCATCGGCTTGCAGCTGGGATTGCTCGTCGGTCTTATGCCAGTAATCGGAAGTAAGCACCAGTGTCCGGAGCAGGACTACTGACAAAACCACCAGCAAACCGACAGAAATCAGCAATTCAAAAAGCGTAAAACAGCTTTTACGGATAAATGTTCTGTGCCCGTGTTTTTTCATTTGCTCACCTCAAAACTGTAATAGCGTTTGGTCCGTTCTGCGTAAGGCAGCGACAACGGATACGACAACTCCATATTTACCTGTACTGTACGCTCGCTGTTGTTGACTTTTTCTCTGGAAAAATCACACCCCTCTTTAGCGCAATCATGCATCTTTTTATTGGCATCATCGCCTTTATGATCGGCTTTTACGCCCGAATATTCTGCCGGACTGCGCCATACATAAAGCAAACCGGAAAAGTCTACCACCGCTTCGTTATCGCCGTTGTTATTGACCGTTTCGCCGCGAACTATTGCATATAAACCTTTTACCGAAGAGGAGGGCGCCAAACCGTAAATATTCACTTTATTGAACCCATCGCTGCTGCCGGAAAGCAGCTGAACATATTTCAGGTCGTCATAATCTTTCAAATCCGGAAAGGTCGTGATCTCCTCAAGCTCTTCCCGGGCTGAACTGCTGTAAGAGAGATAGTTGCACATCTGATCTATTACATCAGTGGCAAAACTTTCTATACCCGCATTTTTAGCTGCCCGCAAGCCTTTGGGCAGCATGCCCAGAACGACTGCCACCCCGAAAGCTATAACAGCTACGGTCAGAACGATTTCTATCAAATTAAAGTGATTTTGCTTTACTTTCATTTTATCCTCCTGACCTTTTATCACGGAACCGTTTCCAATATGGTATTTATGCGACCGGTAAACTGATTTACAGTTATTATGTAGTAATTCTGATCGCTTTGAGCATTCCCGCTCGGATTTTCTTCCATAAGGTAGAACCGTTTGTTCCCCGCATCGTCTTTAAGCTTGCCGGATGCAGTAAAAACTATGGTCGATGGTATGATCCTTGCCGAAGAGTTCCCGTTGGAAAATTTTCCCGGCTCGCCGTTGCTTTCGCCTTTATCGGCTACAAAGAATATACCGCGCGGCAAATATACCGGCTCAATGTTGTTCGGCTTTTCAGAACCGCTTTCGCCATACAATATTTCCAGCTTGGTCGTATTGTTGGCGTTGGAAAATTCCACACGCACCGTTTCCCGACCGGTCACAGCTTTGGCTTTTGCCAAATTGAGCTGGGCACTGACCAGTCTGGCAGCATTTTTCAAATTAGCCTGACTGCCGGAATTCAACCATGCCACCGTTGCCATAGAAAGGATTATCATAAATACTGCCACGACCATCATCATTTCAACGATGGTGTAGTGCATGATTTTTGCAGTTGATTTTTTCATATTGCAACTCTCCAGTTATTGTGCCATAGGCTCGATATCATCAGTATTACTGGGCAATTTACCATCTTCATCGGTAGTGCACATATAGAATCCCGGCTTGAGATTTTTATCTTTGTCACCTTTGGGCAGATAGATTATATCATCATCATCCCCCCATTTTCCATCTTTACCTTTACTCATTAACGCAAAAGTTTTGTTGTTCTGATGAGCAAACACATAGTAAATCGGTTCTTTTTTGCCGAAATCGTCAAAAACGGTCACTTTATTGTTGTGTTCAACGCTGTAAGGAGTGCAATCATGCAGCAGGCCTTTAGCCAGTTTGCACTTTTCCAAATCACTTTCAATGCCGGGGTTGGAAATAAATTCAAGCCGTCCGCTGCTGCCATCCTTCCAGGGGAAGGAACCATTTTCCAGCATGTAGCGGTCTAATGCCAGGTGGGCGGCTTTCATTGTTGCTATGGTGTTCTTGCTTGACCAGCTGCGGTAGACCCCGTTGTAGGCTACTATGATCAATGCCGCTATCAGGCAGATCATGCCTGTTACCATGAGTATTTCTACGAGTGTAAAACGCTTAACTTGCTTTTTCATTGCGTTTCTCCATTCCTTAATGTCTATCTTGCCAATGTAATGTAGACTATGTTTTTTCTGCTGTCAAACCTCAAAACTCTATTTTCAGCACTTTTTTTGAAAAAAAATGCTTTTTCACCCCAAAAAACTCTCTTTTTTATCTTGTATATGCGTTTTTTTGTGTTACTTTATTGGTGAACTCAACTGTTTGGAGGTTTTTTATGAAGCAATATTACCGTTTGGATTTCTATGTACCAGCCACTCAAGCTGCCACTGTCCGCAACGCTGTGCTGGATGCCGGTGCCGGTCGCCTCGGTCATTACACCCACTGCGCCTGGGAAACTGCCGGGCGCGGTCAGCGCATGGTGCCGGGAACTTTCGGCAATCCCGGCAGTGTCCTTACCACCGACGAAGTCAAAATCGAAGTGATCGTTGCCGGAGATCTGCTGCAAGCTGCCGTGGATGCTCTGGTTGCCAAGCACCCCGCTGAACAGCCGGTTTTCTGCTATTACCCCGTCGGGATCGGTTTTCCGCCGGATGACGATGTTGAATGATTCCGGAGTATACATTATATAATGAATTTATTCATTACCAATATATATCGTGATCCCCTGCTCTTTTTTACGGTGATCATTGCCGTGGGATTTTCGGTTTGCGTCCACGAGTTTTCTCATGCCTGGATGGCGAAAAAGTGCGGCGACTCCACTGCCGCCGATGCCGGGCATCTCACTTTGAATCCCCTTAAGCAAATGGGCGTTATCAGTATTATCATGCTTCTGATATTGGGCTTCTGCTGGGGTTCGGTGCCGGTGAATCCCGCACTCCTGACCAAACGCCAACGCATCGCTGTTTCGCTAGCGGGGCCGGGGGCGAATCTGGCTTTGTTCGCAGCGGGGGTGATGGCTTTTCTGATTGCAGGCAAGCTGGATTTGGACTTTGTGCTGCCGGTGATCCTGATTTTCACCCAGCTTAATTTGGTTTTGTTCTGCATAAACATCGCTCCGGTGCCCGGTTTTGACGGCGGCGCGGTGATTGCCGAACTTTTGCCCATGCACAAACTTTATTCTTCGGAAGTGGGCAAAGGTTTTATGATCGGCATGGTATTGCTGCTCTTTTACTCGGTGGACTACATATTTTTGTGGTCAAGTAAAATAACTTACTTTGTGCTGGAATTCTGCTGGAGCATTGTCGCATGAACAACAACGAACCCATCTGGAGCGTGACCGAAGTCAACGCCGCCGTGCGGGAGCTGGTGGAAAACAGCCTGATGCCCTTCTGGCTCCACGGCGAAGTCGGCACCATGAATATTTACAGCTCCGGGCATGTTTATCTGACGCTCAAAGATAAGAATTGTCAGCTCAAATGCACCTATTTCAACGGTGCGAATATTGCCCGCAGAATGAATTTGGCTATCGGTATGCAGATCGAAGTTTTCGGCAAACTTTCCGTTTACGCCCAGCGGGGGGAATATCAGTTCAACATCAAAAATCTCCGCATTGCCGGAGCCGGCAGCTTGCAGCAGCAGTTTGAAGAAATCAAAAAACGCCTCGCTTCCGAAGGGCTTTTCGACAATTCCCGCAAGCTCCCGCTGCCCCGGATGCCCCGCACAGTGGGCGTTATCACCAGTGCCGACGGGGCGGCGATCCGGGATTTTGTCAACATTATCAGCCGCCGTGCCCCTTATTTGAATGTGAAAATATATCCAAGTCAGGTGCAGGGCAACGGCTGTGACCGTTCGGTCATGCAAGGTATTGAGTTTTTCAACCGTCCGGGAAATGAAGTCGATGTGCTGGTCATCACCCGGGGCGGCGGCTCCATGGAAGATTTGTGGGGGTTCAACTCCGAAGCCCTCGCCCGGGCTATTGCCGCAAGCAGCATGCCCATAGTCAGTGCCATCGGTCACGAAGTGGATTTTACCATTGCCGACTTTGTTGCCAGTTTGCGGGCACCCACGCCCAGTGCAGCGGCGGAAATGATCGCTCCGGAGCTTTCGGCAGTGCAGGGCGATCTTGACCGGAAGTTCCAGCAGCTCCAACGCTTCTGGGAATATACTTATCTTAAAAACAGCCGCCATATTGAAACTATTGCCGCTCATAAGATATTCCACAATCCGGAATATGTTGTGCAAAATAAGCTCCAGCGGCTGGACGATATTTCCATGCAGCTGGAACACGCCTGGCAGAATTGTCTTTTGCGCCGGGAAAAACAGCTCGATGAAGCTCAAGCCAAGCTCGATGCCATGGATCCGATGAATGTACTCAAGCGGGGCTTTACCATGATCTTCAAAGCCGACAACACCGTTGCCGATGTAAAGAGCAAACTTGCTCCGGGCGAAAGAGTTGAAGCACATTTTGCCGACGGCAAAGTCAATATGCTTGTGGAGTGACCCCACCATGCGGCTATTGGTCTACAACATAGCTTACGGAACCGGTTCACCCAGCGGCACTTTGCAGCTTATTGCCGGTGCCGCCAGCTATTTGCGGACTCCTGACCGTTATTTCAACGCCATAGCCCATCTGGTACGGCACTATTCGCCCGATGCGGCGGGTTTTCTGGAAACCGACAACGGCAGTATCCGCACCGGCGGCAAAAGTCAGGTCGCCGAACTGGCAAACTTGCTGCAAAGTCCCCGCAACGGCAGATTTTACACCAAGTATGCACCAAATTCCTATTTATCCAAACTGCCCTACTGCCGCCACCAGACCAATGCTCTTTTTATCCGCAACAATGCGGCGCAATCCGAAGAAGTTGACTTTATGCCATGTGGAGCCAAAAGGTTGATATTAAAGGCGTTGTATAATAATGTAAATATATTTTTAGTGCATCTGGCTTTGACTGCCCCTGTCCGCAAAAAGCAGTTGGAATATCTGGCAACGCAGATCCAGCCCGGGAAAAAATATATCGTTTGCGGCGACTTCAACACCTTCGGCGGCAAAAAAGAGTTGACCCGCTTTCTGCGGAAAACCCATCTCCGCACTGCCAATAAAAACCACGCCCCGACCTATCCTGCCCGCAATCCGGATAAAGAGCTGGACTATATACTCTATTCGCCGGAACTTACGCTGAAAAACTTCAAAGTTATAAAGTTCCCCGGCAGCGACCACCTGCCGCTGTACGCCGAGTTTGAATAACGCTATGTTCCCAACAATGGTCGGTACTTGAGGAGGGGAAAAAGACCTTTTGCTGGATCGATCATTTTTTCCCTTGTCCGCCGTAGCTTTATGCGAAGGTGGAAAACCTTTTACCGGCATTTATCTTTTTGCGTTGCAAAATAGATAAATGCCATTCAAATTTTGAAAAAATTCTCAATGCACAGGTATATCTGTCATTTTTATCTACCTACCCGTATCGGGAACAGAGCCTTGCACTTTTACGAGCCGCCGCAAGACAAGGCTGGACTTTGGGCAGAGCGGATTCAAGATGCAGCTGACAAAAGCATGCCGCAGGATTGTGGATGGATCGTAAAAAAGGCAAAGCATGGGCGTTGGGGGCGGCTACCTGTAAGGTAACCGACGCCAGTGCACATGTTTTGCACTTTTACAAGCCACCGCAAGACAAGGCTGGACTTTGGGCAGAGCGGATTCAAGATGCAGCTGACAAAAGCATGCCGCAGGATTGTGGATGGATCGTAAAAAAGGCAAAGCACGGGCGTTGGGGGCGGCTACCTGTAAGGTAACCGACGCCAGCGCACATGTTTTGCACTTTTACGAGCCGCCGCAAGACAAGGCTGGACTTTTGGCAGTTGTATCTTAACGATTATAGCTTACGAAGGGTTCGCAGGGGGCATCGTGGGCGGCTTCCCGGCACTTTTTCAGGTGCTCAATACCTTTGCGGACTTCTTCAGCCACTTGCGACGGCTCCGGCGTAACGAATTCTTCAAACGAGAAAAATCCGTGCCAGTTGTGCATTTTCAACGCAAACATCAGCTCCACATAGTCCAGCATACCTTTATCCACCGTCCGGCGTTGACGGGTGAAGACGGTTTTGCCGTTTTCGTCAACTTTTTCCACAAAAGCGATGTTTTTGGCGTGGATGTAGGCTATGTAGTCACCCATGATCTCCACGGCGCCCCGGGGACGGACAAAGCCTTCCAGAATGGTGTTGGCAGGGTCGTAGATGACGCCACAATATTTGGGATCAAAGTCTTTAAGGATCCACGGCACAGTCAGGGGCGAGGCAAAGCAGGAGGCATCGTGAGTTTCCAACACATAACGCATGTTGTACTCTTTGCCCAAATCCATAAGTTTTGCCAAGCCTTCCCGGCTCATTTCCACCAAAGTCATAAAACTGTCGGGCTGATGCACCGCTTCGTCGTAATTATAAGCGAACCAGGGGTGCGCCACCCGCAGGATGTGTCCGCCGCCGGCGGCAACGGCTTCGCTGTAACGGCGGATCTCGTCGGTTTTCCAGAGCTTGCCGCCGTTGATGTAGCTTACTACTTCCAAACCGGCATCTTCGGTGGCTTTCCGCATGACTTGAGTTTCTTTTGCCACATCATCCAGCGGTCCCAAGCCCCACTCGATACCCTGCACTCCGGCATCCAGAGCGATTTTCACGATTTCGTCGATGGTACACTTTTTACGCAACGCATTGGTGTTGATGGAAAATTTCATGGTCATTCCCTTCCGGTTTTATTCGGCGTCGATTTCTTTCATCAATTTGGCGGACATGAACAAACATCTGGGCAGGTGGAAGAAGGTCTTCCATTTGCCGCCCTTGAGCATGTGGGTAGGTTCCCCCCGGCGGTTGAGGTAGGCAAACCATTCGCCGTATTCCGGATCTGGGAAGTGCCGCCATGTCCAGTCATCGAGCTTGTAGAACCAGTTGAGGAACTTTTCGTCGCGGGTCACTTTATAGGCGTACAAACAGGCGATGATCGCTTCGTTATGCACCCACCAGAGCTTCATATCATGCTGGAGTTCCAAATGGGGTTTGCCCAGCACATCCATAAAGTAGAATATGCCGCCAAACTCTTTATCCCAGCCGAAGTTGAGGGTGGCTTCGATGATTTTCAGCACCTCATTCTGGCGGCTGGTGTTGCCGGTTTCGTTCATGTAATCGAGCATGAACCACATGGCTTCCAGCACATGACCGGGGTTGAGCATACGGCCCTGACAGCTTTCCAGATCAAAGGAGCCGTCGGGCAGGATATTTTCAAAAACCACCTGATACTCTTCGTTCCAGAACTTATCCAGCACCAGATCCAGTGCTTCGGCACCGGCTTTGTCGTAATCGCTTATTCCCAAACCGCGCTTCATGACCAACGCCAGATTGGCGATCATCATGTAGTGGCCCAGTGCCTGATAACTCTGACGGGCGGGCATACTTTTGTTCCAGCAACCGGCGGGGTTGCCGCTCTCCACGCGTTTGAGGTAGCTGTCCATAGCTTCCCGGGCGGCATCGTAATACTTTTTCTCGCCGGTGGCACGATACATTTCCGCCGCACCCATCGCCGCAAAGCAGTCGGAAAATACATTGTATTGGGAGATGATCGGTTCCCCGGCACGGTTCAAGGCAAAGTAGTAAGAGCCATCTTCAGCACGGCCTTTGCTGTAAAGGAAATCAAAACCGTCGCTGGCGATCTTGAGAAAGTTTTCTTTTTTGTATTCGGAGGCGTAAAACTCGCCGAACATGTAAACGATCCGCCACTGCATCCACATATATTTATTGTAATCGTAGACACTGCCGTCCCGGTCAAGGCTGGTAAAATAGCCGCCGTATTCTTTGTCGATACAGTTCTTTTCCCAGAAGGGGATCACATCATTTACGAGGGTGTTTTCGTAGCGTTCAATAAATTTTTCAAACATAACTTTATCCTTCCTCTAAAGGTTATTTGTTCTTAAATGCATCAATGGCTTCCTGTGCGAGCCGTTCAATAATTTCGTAATAGTTGGGGATTTTCGCTTCTTCAGCTTCGGCATCCTCTATGCTTACCCGGGTGGAGGGCCGGTCGGGGGCGAAAACTGTGCAGGAATCCGGCACCTGCTCTTTGGATAACTCAAAGGTGCCGATCTTGCGGGCGATTTCGATGGTTTCCATCTTGTCCTGACCGCACAAGGGCCGCAGGATCAGCATGTTTACTGCGTTGCCGATGGTGTTCATATTCACCAGAGTCTGACTTGCCACCTGCCCGAGGGATTCGCCGGTCAGCAAGGCACCGATCTTGCGTTTGCGGGCAATGTATTCGGCAATACGGAACATCAAACGCCGGTATAAAACAGTGCGGTAGCGGGGATTGCAGTTGTCGCGGATAAGTTTCTGCAACTCAACGAGATTGACCATGTAAAGCCTGCCCGGCTGCTGAAAGGTATTAAGGTAATTGGCGATCCGCTGGACTTTTTCCACCGTTTCCGGCGGGGTGTACGGTTCGCTGTGAAAGCCGATAAAATCCACCGGGCTGCCCCGTTTCATGGTAAGATAACACGCCACCGGCGAATCGATCCCGCCGGAGAGCAGTGCCAAAGTCCGGTCGTTGCACCCCACCGGCAGACCGCCGGGAGCAGGAAAGCTCTCCAGCCAGATGATCGCCAGCTCTTCACGGACTTCCACACCAACAGTTATATCGGCATCGTCAAGATCAAGTTTCAGATTTTCTCTGCCGTAAATGCCGCCTAACAGACTGCAAAGAGCTATTTCGATCTCCTGCGAACGCAGCGGAAAATTCTTGTCGCTGCGGCGGGCACGGATGCGGAAACGCAAGGTACGCTCTTCTTTGCGGGCTTTTTCTATGGCAGCCGGAAAAATTTCCGCCCCGGCAGTTTTGACTATATTGCTGATATTTTCCATATCCGGAGCAGTGATGATCGCCGGAGAAAAGTTCTCGATGCCCAACGCCCGCAGCTGGAGTATCTCCCCAATTCTGGCAAGTTCAGCTTCGGAGAAATCCCGCTTATCGGCAAACTCAATATAGAGTCTGCCCCGCACCCGGCGGTAACGCAAGTCGGGGAATTCATCGCGTAATATGCGTTTAAGGTTTTCCAGCATGGTACGCTCAAAAAATGAACGGTTGTCGCCCTTGGTGGCGATTTCGTGGTAACGGCAAATCACAGAATTATACATCGTAAGGCGTCACTCCATAAATAATACTCACTTGATTCATCAGGTAATATACACTGTACTTTTTATTCTGCAAGATGAAAAATTTGCATTTTTGCTGGAATTATGCTATCTTTTGAGCTGTTATGAAAGATTTTCTGAAAAATTTCAGGCATCTGCCCGCCCCGATGGAGGGCATTATGCGCCCGGCAGTGATGGAAGTCTGCACCGCTTTGGAGCTTTCGCCGGTGTGGGTAACGCCCTTTTTCCGGGTATCGGAAAGTGTACCAAAGATCAAGGAGCTGAAGAAGTTCCTTGCTCCTTTCCTGCCCGGAACCAACCGTGTTATACTGCAAATCATGGGCAAAGACCCACTCAAACTTGCGGAAACAGCGGTTCGGGGGCTCGCTGCCGGAGCGGCGGGCATCGACCTTAATTGCGGCTGCCCCAGCTTGCAGGTCATCCGCCACGGTGCGGGTTCGGCTGCCATGCAGAATTTTGAAAATACAGCCGAAATCCTTTCCGCCATCCGCCAAGCTGTCGGCAAAGAGTTTTTGAGCATAAAAACCCGGCTGGGCTTTGAAAATATCCTTGAAGCGGAAACTTTTCTGCCCCTTTGGGAAAGCTCCGGAGCGGTGGATATGTTCACCTTGCACTACCGCACCACCAATGAGGGCTACAAAGCTGTTCCGGGCAGGGAAGAGCGTTTGAAAAATGCCCGGAAACTCATCAAAAATGCCCTGGTTTTGGGCAACGGCAACATCGCCACATTGGCCGAAGCCGATGAACTGTGCAATATTTGCAATTTAAATGGCACGATGATCGGCAGGAATTTCTGGCGTAACCCATTTATGCTCAAAGATCCATCCCTGCCGCCGGAAGTCGGGCGAAAACTTTTGTGGGAAAATTTGAGCAATCTGCCTTACGGCAAAAAACATTGGGGGCAAGGCAGTGCAATCGAAATGGCATCGCTGATTTTGGGAAGTGATTCACCAGAAGCGGACAGGCTCAAAAAGAGTTTCCGGCAATAACTTCAGAGAAATCTCTGCCGGTCAAGTTCCCGCAGTTTTTTCAGATATCCCTCAAGATCGCCAGTTATTTCAAGTTCCTGCCGGGCAAAGAGTTCCGGATATTTTTCTTCCAGATAGTGACAGAACTTCAAAATAAAAAATCCGTCGCAGTAAGTGTGCAATGCTTTGACCAGTGCCGCCTTGCTGCGGGGAGTGTTTTTGACGATTTTTGCCCAGATATTGCTGAAACCGAGCGTATGGAAAAACTCTGCAAGATATTCCGGGATAAGCTGTTGGAGATTTTCTTGCAATTCAGGGCAATCAGCGTTATCAACATTGCTGAAAAAATCCTTCAATATTTCAAAACACTTTGGGTTGTAGAGCTTTATGGCTTTGCCGTCAAGGGTCTGCTGAATTGCCGGGCCGGTGCCGAAAGGTACCCGGTCGGATACTCTGCCGGAGGGGTAGACGCATGTTTCGGGCACTACGCCCACGCTGCCGACTTTGCTTAATGCCTGCAAAAAATAGAAGTCTTCGCCCGCCGGATTCCGCCGCATACCGCCGCAAGCTATGTAGCTTGACATGCGGGCAAAAAATGCCGAACCGATAGTCCAGAAAGCGTAGGGTGTGGTGGTGGTTTTGAGTTTCCACGCATAGTCCCGCAAATATATTTCGTACTGCATAGCCGCTTGATCAACCGCCGGAACACCACTTTCAAAGCGGTGTTCAAAGTGGAAAACCGCCCCGGCGGCAGCGGGCTGATCCTTTGCCCAAATAAAAGCCTTTTCAAAGTAATCTCCGGAGATCAAAGTATCGGCATCCAGCGAAAAAAGCAGGAGATCGTCATCCGTCACTTTTCCGTCACTTGCGGCAATTACTCCGTCAAATCCCGCTTTTCTGGCATTGCCGACATTGCAGAATTTTTGCGGTATCTCCTTATCGGTCAAGTCAATAAAGAATAATTCGCAACCGACGGCAAGCCCTCCGTCATATTTTCCGTCATTATTCCGCAGACTTTCCAGTAAAAGTTGGTTTGCCGACCTGGCACTTGCCGGTGCAGTCGGGGGTTCATTGATGACCAAAACCGTTTTTACCGGCTCAAGAGAGCGTTTCATAGCCCTTTTTATGGAAGATAATGTCAAAGCGATGTGGTCGTTCTCGTTGTAGACCGGTATGATCACCCAACCGGCGGCAGCTCCCCCAGCCGCCCCGGCAGGCTCCAGCGGATAGAGCGTGGAGCGTTTCAGATATTTGGCAGTATTCATTTGCTTTTCAGCAGTATCAGCGAGGGCAGCCCCGGCAGCTGGAACATATCCATAAAAGCCCTGACTTCCGGATCGTTAAGTTTTTCCGCCTGAAAACGGATCAGTTTGACCCTGGCATTTTTCAAGATGGCTTTGCCCTCTTTGCTTTCCAGCAATTTATCCATAGCCTTGCAGTTTTTGCACCAGGTCGCCCAGCAGTCGATCAAAACCGTTTCTTTGCGGCTTGCCGCTTCTTCCAGCTGAACAGCCAAAGTATCGGCAGCTTTGCCTTGGTCAAATGCTCCGGAGCGTAAACTCCACCCCAAATATGCGTAATAACATGCCATAATCAGAATGATCACGCCGAAAATCTGTTTTACTCTGACCATCCACATTCCCGGTTTGGGCAAGATGGATAACCCCGCACCCAAAAGCGGCCAGGGCAATGCCATTGCCGCCCCCAAGGCAAAGGGCAGCAGCAACCCCCAGACATTACCTTCGCTGTAAAGTCTTGCCGCCAGCAATATGACTGTTATCACTACCGGCGCTACGCAAGCTCCTGCCAGCAATGCAGCGGCAATGCCCAAGCCGAAAGCAGTGATTTCAGGCGGCAAACCCTTGCTCTTGCCGGGATTTTTGCGGCGGAACAAATTTGCCAAGCCCGAAAGATCCAGCTCGTATACGCCGAACATGCCCAACGCTAAAGCAAGAAAAACTGCGGCAATCACCCAGTTGAAAATACTGGAACTGTTAAGCTCGCCAAACCGGCTGCCGGTCAATGCCGCCAGCATACCAAGTACGCCGTAGGATAAGGTAATGCCCAAACCATACGCCGCACCGCGACGGAAGCCCCGGAATTTACCGGCACTCCCGGCGTCAGCTCCGATTATCGCCAGATTTATGGGGATCATCGGCAGCACGCAGGGGGTTAAATTCAACCCTAAACCGCCCAAAACCACCAGCAGCAAGATTGCCCAGAAACCCATGGCGGGAGTTTCCTCACCGGTGATTTCTGCAACATCGTTAAGAGTATTATCACGAGTTATAAATGCCGAAAATTCTTTACTGTCCAGCAAGCCTGAAACCTTGCCGGCAACGGTGAATTTTTCCAGTGCCGCAAAAAGTTTTGACTGAGTAGTTTCAGCAAATGACGGGTTATCTGACGGAGCTTTTGAGCTTACTGACGGATTATTTTCTGCAAGTGACGGAACTTTTGACGGCTCAAGTGACGGATCGTTCTTCTTCGTCCAAACCGTCAAAGTTTCGGGCATCAGGCAGGTATTTCCGGTGCATCCCTGAAAATCCGCTGTTACCATTATCGGCTCTTTGGCACTGAACATCACCCAGCGGCAGATACCTGCCGGGTAGATCAAGCTGCCATCTTTGCCGGGTGTTCCCGGAGGGGATTTTATTATTGCAGTGGTGTTGTCAGCAAAAGTTACTTCCACCTTGACACTTTCTGCCGACAAATAGCTTTCCGGAGCTATGCTGCATTGCACTTGCACCTTGCTGCGGCTGTTCTTGAGCAAACTAACTTCAGCTGACCACTTAAACGCATCTGTTTCAGCTGCTTTTGAGCATAATGCTGTCAACAGCAGCAAACTAATAAAAAGGTGTTTCATACTCTTGCTCCATAAAAATCACGCCATCCAGCCCATCAGTTCTTCTTGGACTTTTTCTTGTTCTTTTTGCTTTTATTTTTGGCTTTATTGCTGCTTTTAGCTTTGTTCTTGCCTTTGCTGAACTCTTTAATGCTCTTGAAACTTTTCAGATAACTCTCCGGCGAAGAGGGGGCAAACCCGATTTTTCTCTCCAGAACATTGCCGCTGCCGTCAAGTACATAGACCGTGGGCATGATGTATTTGTTGCCCTCCTGGGCGACCGGGTATTTGGTCATTGCCTCTTTGGCTTCCGGACTGATATTTTTCAGATCGTTATACTCAAATTTTACCAGTTCCAATCTGGCGGCAGCCTTGGCAAGGTTTTTGCTTTTTACTATATGCTGATCAAAAAGCTTACTGTTGTTGTTTATTTCAGGAGCAAGATGTACGAGCAATATAAGTTTTCTGCTTTTCTTGGCAGCAGCCACAGCTTTTTTCATATCGCTATGCCAAACAGCTGAAGTTGCGGTCTGCTTTTTCTGTTGATTTTTCTGAATTTTTTCTTTTTTCTTTTCGGCACCTTGCACCAGACATGCCGCACACAATAATACAGTTGCCAAAAAGGCGGTAAAAACCCGTTTCATAACAATAATCTCCCTGTGATTAACAGCTTAACGCTTTTTATAAAAGCAAATTGAATTGCATCGCGGGCAACGGGTGACATTGGTATTTTCCGGCACCACAAAACTTACATGGCACCCCGGACAGTTCAATACCCGCCGATTGCTGCTCTCCCAGCTGTACGCCCGGTTGCGCCACAACTCCCTTGCCCACAATATAACGATCGTTACCAGCAATAAAAGTACATAGAAAAATATACCTTCGGCATAGGTCAGGTTTATCATATTTTCCGCTCCTTGTTGTCAGCAGGAATGTTTTTAATATTGCTCCAGCTGAAAAATATTCTGCCGTAAAAATTACCTGCTACCGGCCCGGTCAACAGATATTTATACATAGTATTCTGGGCTATCTTATCCAATATTTCATTGCCGCAGCTCCGGATCAAAACCACTCTTGCCCCGGTTCCCGGTATACGCTCCGGCTGCAACTCCAAACCGGTATCAGTTATTTTTCCACCGCCGGAGGGCAGTTGACCGGCATTTTCCCGGAGCAGCAAAGCCAATATATCGGCAGCTTCAGCGGAGTATTCGCCATTGATCGTTACTGCCGCCTGGCGGGCGGCGAGGTTATTTTTTTGAGCAATAAAAGGTTCGTACAGCACTCCGCGGCTGACTGGATCAAGCGGTCGGATATTGTCGGCAGCAACCGCTTTTGGCACTGTTACCGGCTGAACGATATTGGGCAGATCTTCGGGTTCGCTGCGCTGTTTTTCGGCCCCCAGCACCAGACTGTAACCCAGAACTTTATCGGGTACAGTCATTATCGAAGGATCGTGGTTTTTCATCCACACGACAAGTTCAGCATTGCTTGCATCGCTCAAAACAATGCTGCCGACCTTGGGCAATTCTCCGCTGTTCTGCGAATTCTGCGCCGGAGTATGGTCAAAAAGCAACATCAGAAACAAATGTATCAGCAGCGCTATAACGAGCGCCCCCCAGATACAGCGTGATTCCGGCGATATTTTTTGCAGAGAGTGTAAAATTTTCTGCATATTTACTCAATCCAATAATTGTTTACTCAACCAGGGCGGCAGACGAACGCTTTTCCGGCTGACCGGTCGCCAGAAAAGTGGAAAGTCCGAACTTGGCAGCTATGGTCATAACTTCGGTCACCGCCGCATGCGTGGTATTGGCATCGGCGCGCACAATGACCATTTTCATATCGCTTTTACTGCGTACCTGCGACAGCTCTTCGGCAAGGTCTTCCATGTTCAACGGTTTATCGTTGAAATAGAGCTGCACACCGCCATCCGGCGCATTGGCTATGGTGATTATAAACCGTTCCAGCCCCGGACGCACCTGTCCGGCATTGATTTGCGGCAAAGTTACCTCCACCCCGGAAAGCTGCACAAACGGCATGGAAAGCACCAGAAAGATCAGCAGCAGAAAAAACACATCCAGAAAAGGCGTGCAGTCCGGTCGGCCGCTGAACGCTTTGATCGAAGGAGCATATTTTCTCTGATAATATTTCTTGATCATATCACACCGCCAAACTTTCAGTTCTGACTCGTTTCCTGACGCTCAAAAAACGCCGATATTTCCGAAGCTGCTTTCTCTATATCCAGCGTTATGGAATTAAGTCTGTCGTGCAGATAGTTGTGCGCTGCGTAGCAGAAGATCGCCACTGCCAGACCGGATGCCGTGGTTATCAATGCCTGATTTACCGCCGATGCCAGCTCGGTAACCGAAAAATAGACACTGGCAGTAGAATTTACCGACTGAAATGCCTCCATCAAACCCAGAACTGTCCCCAGCAAGCCCAGCAATGGTGCTATGTAGCCGATGGTTCCCAGAATATTCAAATGCCGTTCCAACCGTGCCACTTCGTCCAGACAGGCACTTTCGATGGCATTATCCAGCTTGCGGTCGCCCCGCTGCCGTGCCAGAATAGCGGCATTGAGCACCGCCGGAACCGGCCCGGGGGTATTGTCGCACAAAGTGATGGCTTCCACATAGCCATCGCGGCGCAGCACATTGAACAAACCGGTTATCAGCTCGCCGACATTGATCTGTTCCCGGTGGAACTGGAACCATTTTTCCAGAAATATGAACATTGCCGCAATGCTGGCAAAAAGTATCAGCCACATCACCGGGCCGCCATCAGACATCATTTTCATAAAAAGCATTTTATTCCTCCGTTTAGCTTGCTTCCGGAACAGTTTTTTCCACCAATTCCAGCTGTTTATTTATATCTTCACCGGACAGATTGAGTTCAGATGCGGTTTTCAGCAGCCGCACTGCCCCGTCCTTGAGCTGCTGCGCCTGACCGGCCGACGGAGCTTCGCGCACCGCCTGCAATATGAGTTTAAGCGCAGCTTCCAGAGCTTTCACGCTCCAAACTTCCTGATAAAATCTGCCCTGCCGTTTGCAAAGCAGCGATTCGTAGATAACCAACCGGTATTTGCGCAAAGCACGAACTGCATCTGATTTTTCCTCCAGCAAGCGACCAAGTTTATACAGTGTCTGCAAGCGCATCTCAACAGGCAAATCGTTGTTTTTCAGCAAGCTTTCGTAGCTTTCGATCGCCAAAAGCAGATATTCCTCTTTGCGTTGTTTGGTGTAAAGCGTATACGCCGCATCGCCGATCCTGCCGGTACAGCCGTAACCGAAAATCCCGTCAGAACGCTTTTTAGCCTGCTGAAAAGCCGCCAGCGCTGCTGCCGCATCATTCATAGCAGCTTTAAGGTCGCCCAACATGAAAAATGCTCTGCCGGCAACCGGATTATCGGGGTACTGTTTGACCAATTCCTCCAACGCCTTGAGTTTGTTCGGGTAATCGTCGAGCAGACCGTAAAGCACCGCCCGGTCGTAAAGGATCTCCGGAATCAGCTCACTGCGCACGCTGCTGTAACGCTTGCTGACTGCATCAAGCACCGACAAAGCTTCGCCATAACGCTTATTTACCCGCAAAAAATCCACCATCCGGAAATTCCCGGCAATAGTAAATTTGCTCTCCGGATACTTTTCAGCAAGCTGGGCAAGCAGACTTACAGCTTCTTTTTCCGCGCCGGAAAGCAGCTTGAAACTCAACGCTTTATAGAGCGCATTCGCCGCCTTTTCGCCCGGATAACGCCTAGCGTAAGCTTGCAGCATTTCCGGACCGTTGAATTTTTTGCTGCTCAATGCCAGTGTTCCGGCGTGAAAAAGCGCTTCAGGTGCTTCGGCACTGTCGGCATATTTGCCGGAAAAATCCGCAAACTTCCTGATAGCTTCATCGGTTTTGCCCAACTGTTCGGTGATCAACGCATCAAGGTACTCTATTTGCATAAGCATAGCTTTATTGCCGGAGCGATCTATTGCGGCAAGCTCTTTTTGAGCTGCCTCATAACTCTTGAGCATATAAAGACTTTGCGCCAGAAACAACTGCGCTTTACCGGGCTCCGCACTCTCTTTTGCCGCCGAGCGGAAATGCGATGCCGCATCATTATAACGGCCCAAATTGTACAAATATTCGCCAAATTCATACTCCACAGTGCTTTTCAGGTCTTTGCCCTGAACATTTTCTATGGCAAACTTGAACATGGCTGAGGCTTCCCGGACTTTGGATTGTTTCTGGTAAAGTCTGGCAAGCCGCCGCGCCGCATCGCACCGTTCTGCCATATCGGCTTTTTCGCTGGCACAGAGTTCGGAAAGCGTTTTGACCGCATCGTCGGTTTTGCCCAGCTTAATGTAAAGATCGCCGATCACTGATTTCAGCGTATACTTACCGGGAGCTTCCGGAAACATGGACTCAAACTTCAGCGCATCGTTAAGTGCATCCTGCCAGAATTTTCCGGCTATCTCCAGTTGAATGATCATTTTCAACGCGGTCTGGCGGAACGCACCTTCGGCAAATTTGTACGCCAGTTTGGCATATTTTACTGCTTTGATAAGGTCTTTGCCGTTATCCTTTGCCAATGAGTAAGCTATCCGCGAGAGCAATGTATCCGGCACAACAGCTTTTTCAGCAAGCTTCAGGAACTTATCTTCCGCCTCCTTGCTTGCACCGGTGCTGCAATCCATCAGCAAAGCAAGTTTGTTTATACGGTCAGCAAAAGTTTTCCGGATATCTTCCGCAAGTTCTTCACTCAAACTTTTGTATGCTTTTTTTGCCTGCTCCGGATCGTTGTTGACCAGTGCCAAAAAAATCAAGCCTTCAAGTGCCTTGAATTTGCGCAAATCATCATTCCCGGAAATCACAGCCATATCCAGAAAACACTTTCTGGCAGCAGCATAATCGCCCATATCGTTCAACGCTCTGCTCAAAAGCTCCAACGCCGGGAAAGTGGCAGGGTTGGCGGGGTCGAGCTGCAAAACGATCTCTTTGAGCAATCTGACTGCTTCGGCGGTCTTCTCTTTATGCAGCAATATCCTTGCCTGCATCAGTTTGAGTATATCGCTTTTGCTGAAAATTTCATCTTTCCGGGCAGCAGCCAACACCTCTTCCGCATCGGCGATTTTATTGGCATTGAGCAAGCTTTTCAGCAGCAGATCGGTCGCCTGGAGCCGCAGGTTTTCATCCTGAAGATTTTCCAGCGCCAGCCGGAAAAAGTCCACAGCCCCGGCAGCATCAAAATTTTCCAACGCCAATTCGCCCAGCCGGTAATAGCGGATCCCCGCATTGCCTTGCCCGGCAAAAAGTGCCGCATCAGTGGTATTTGCTGCATTTTCCGCACCGTTCAATGCAGTAAGTGCCAGCAAACCAGCTGAAATATATGCGGCAATGTACTTCATAAAACTCTTTTTTCTTTTTGCAAACTTCTATTATTCAGCACTTTCGGCAGCTTCGGATTCTGACTTTTCCGGTGCCAGCTTTTCCCGGACTTTTTCGGTGATCTTACCGGCAAGTTCGGCGTTGCTTTCCAAGATAGCCTTGGTCTGTTCCCGACCCTGACCGAGCTGTTCGCCTTCAAAACTGAACCAGCTGCCCCGTTTTTCCAATATGCCCAGTTCGGTAGCTACATCCATGATCGAACCGATACGGCTGATACCTTCGGAGTAGTTGATGTCAAATTCGGCAATGCGGAAAGGCGGTGCCATCTTGTTTTTGATGACCTTGACCCGGGTGCGGTTGCCGGTAACATTGCCGGAAGCATCCTTGATCGCCGTAACTTTCCGTATATCCATACGGATCGAAGCGTAGAATTTAAGCGCGTTGCCGCCGGTGGTGGTTTCGGGATTGCCGTAAACCACGCCGATTTTTTCGCGGATCTGGTTGGTAAAGATAACGCAGGTCTTGCCCCGGTTGGCTGCCCCGGTGATCTTCCGCAGTGCCTGACTCATCAACCGTGCCTGCAAGCCCATGTGGGAGTCGCCCATCTGACCTTCCAATTCAGCTTTGGGTACCAGTGCGGCTACCGAGTCAACTACCAGTACATCAATGGCACCGCTGCGGATCAAAGCATCGGCAATGTTCAAAGCATCTTCGCCGCTGTCGGGCTGGCTGATAAGCAAATCGGCGGTGTTCACACCGATTTTAGCTGCGTAAACCGGGTCGATGGCGTGTTCGGCATCGACAATGGCACATCTGCCGCCGGCCTTTTGGGCGTTGGCGATAACATGCAGACAGACCGTGGTCTTACCGGAGGATTCCGGCCCGAAAATTTCCACGATCCTGCCTTTGGGCAAGCCGCCGATACCCAGTGCCAGGTCAAGGCTCAAAGCACCGGTGCTGATGACTTGCACATCTCCGGCATAAGTTGCCGAATCGCCCAACCGCATAATGGAGCCTTTACCGAACTCCTTTTCGATCTGGGCAATGGTTATTTCAAGATTCTTATTGCGTTCGGCATCGCCGATATTTTCTACTTGAGGAGCATTTTTCGCTGCCATAGTATTACCTCACAACTCGTTAAATATCAAGATCTTTTACGCTTGCTGCGTACTTTTCGATGTATTCTCTGCGCGGTTCGACCGCATCGCCCATGAGCAAAGTGAACATGCGTTCGGCGGCAACCGCATCTTTCATGGTAACTTTGATCATCTTCCGCCGTTCCGGGTCCATAGTGGTTTCCCAGAGCTGTTCGGGGTTCATTTCCCCCAAACCTTTGTACCGCTGGATATCGATACCTTTACGACCGTTTTCACGGATGATGTCGAAGAGTTCCTGCAAGCTGCCGGCAATGGATTCTTTGCCGTCAGCATTGATTTTCCAGATGGCATCACCGGCGGTGAAAACTTTGTCGGCACTTACGGATTGTGCTGCCAGATCACGGGCAAGCTCGCTGACTGCCAGAGCTTCAAAGATATCCACCGTGTCAACTGCACTCACGCCGACAGAAGTTTCAAAAAGTGCTTCTTCATTTTCAACAGCTTCGGTATTTTCGCCTTCAACTGCTTCGGCAAATTCTGCATTGTCAGCAGAATCCACAACTTCGGCAACCTGCATTTGAGTTTCGCCGATGCGGTCGCGGCTTTCGGCGATCACTTCTTTGCGTTCTTCAGCAGTGTAGACGAACTTGCGGGAGATGGTGCCATCGAGCTCACGCACACTGATTTCGGCAATGGGGAAAGCTCCTTCAGCGTTGCCCAGGGTAAAGTATTCCGGCGGCTCCACACCGCAGCGCTGCAAGCCGTTGGCACAATGCTGGGCACGGCGGAAGAGGGCGATAAGGGCTTCCACTTTTTCCCGTTCCACCGGAGTACCTTCGGCATCAAAGACCTGAATATCTTCCACACCCAGCTGAATAAGGTAGTTATCCAGCTGTTCATCGGTATCGATGTAACGCTCTTTATTTTTGCGTTTGACTTTGAACAAAGGCGGATTGGCTATGTAAATATGCCCCGCTTCGATCAAAGGCCGCATCTGCCGGTAGAAGAAGGTCAAAAGCAGTGTACGGATGTGGGAACCATCAACATCAGCATCGGTCATGATCACGATGCGGTGATAACGCAGTTTGGATATATCAAAATCTTCATCCACGCCGCAGCCGATCGCCGCAAACATCGCTTTGATTTCGTTATTGGCAAGGATTTTATCCAAGCGAGCCTTTTCCACATTCAAAAGTTTACCGCGGATGGGCAGAATCGCCTGAAACTTGCTGTTTCTGCCCTGTTTGGCAGAACCACCGGCGGAGTCCCCTTCCACGATGTACATTTCGCAGTTTTCCGGGTTGCGGTCAGAACATTCGGCAAGTTTGCCCGGCAGCCCGAATCCATCCAGCACGCCCTTACGCTGCACCAGTTCACGGGCTTTGCGGGCGGCTTCCCGGGCTTGAGCGGCACGCATACTTTTGAGGATGACTTCTTTTGCCACGGCGGGATTTTCTTCAAGGAAGGTCGAGAGTTTTTCAAACACCACCGATTCCACGATACCCCGGACATTGCTGTTGCCCAGCTTGGTCTTGGTCTGACCTTCAAACTGGGGATCAGGCACTTTTACGCTCACGATTGCGGTCAGACCTTCACGCACATCTTCGCCTGACATACCTTTATCGGAGGCACCCTTGAGCATCTTGTTTTCTTTGGCATAGTTGTTGATGCTGCGGGTGAGAGCAGTCTGGAAACCCACCAGGTGAGTACCGCCGTCAATAGTGTTGATGTTGTTGGTATAGCTGGTAATGTTGGCACGGAAGCTGTCGTTGTACTGCATGGCTATTTCCACATCCACACCATCTTTTTCGCAATGAAAATAGATGGGTTCGGGGTGCACAACTTTGATATCCGCATTCAGATACTTCACAAATTCAGCCACCCCGCCTTCGTAGCAGTGGTGTTCCATGTATTTGGGGTCGGAGTTTTCCAGCCGTTCGTCAATAAGCGTTACTGATACACCGCTGTTCAAAAACGCCAAGTCACGCAGACGGTTGGCAAGAGTATCCCGGCTGTAAACGGTTTCAGTAAAAATCGTGGCATCGGGCTTGAAAGTTACTTTGGTACCCCGTTTGTCGGTATCGCCCAGACTGTAAAGCTCTCTGGTGGTCACGCCCCGGGCAAATTCAATACCCCAGGCTTTGCCGTCCCGGTAGACTTCCACTTTCATCCAATCCGAAAGTGCGTTCACGCAGCTGACACCCACGCCGTGCAGACCGCCGGAAACTTTGTAGCTGTTGTGGTCAAATTTCCCCCCGGCGTGGAGTACGGTCAACACCACTTCCACAGCGGGCTTGCCTTCGGTTTCGTGCATATCCACCGGGATACCGCGGCCGTCGTCCAGAACCGAAATAGTGTTGTCGGGGTGAATGGTAACAATAACTTTGCTGGCGTAACCTGCCAACGCTTCGTCAATGGAGTTATCCACCACTTCGTAGACCAGGTGGTGCAGACCTTTTTCGGAAGTCGAACCAATGTACATGGCAGGGCGCATACGCACCGCTTCCAAACCTTCCAGCACGGTGATCTTACTGGCGGAGTATTCCCCGGCAGCTTCTGCCGGAGCATTATTTGTGTTGACCGCATTAGGGTCTTTGATTTCGTCGGACATCAGTAAAAATTCTCCTGTATTTGGTATTATATATTATTAAAATCATAATCATTGCATACAATACACCGCCCGCCGGATTTTTTCAAGATTTTTGCACTCAAAACGGCAATTATTTTGCCATTTTTTTGTTAGCAGGATAGTTGGTGGCTGGGGGGAGAATATGAGAGAGTATGGGAAAGTATGAGAAAGTATGAGAGCATTGCCGCCAACTGCTGCGATATCGTGGGTAGGTAAGCGGGACTTTACCCGGCGTGTTGCTTGCTAAAACGGTGTGTCTACCGGCACAGCGGGCTTTGCCCGCTTCCTATACTCTCCCATACCCTCCCATACTATCCCATACCTTCCCAAACCCTCCCAAATCTTCCCAATTCCATCGCGCGACAAGCAGGCGTTCGCCCTACGATAGCATATCGCATGCCGCTATGCGCCGCATACGCGGGCAATAGGATAGATGGCGGCTGGGTTTTTATGAGAAAGTATGAGAAAGTATGAGAGTATTGCCGCCTGCTGTTGCGATATTGTGCGTAAGCAGCGGAGCATTACCCAGCGTGCAGCTCGCCGGAGCAGAGCGTCAACCGGCTGTAGCGGGCTTTGCCCGCTTCCCAAATCTTCCCAATTCCATCGCGCGGCAAGCAGGCGTTCGCCCTACGATAGCATATCGCAACCGCCTCCCATACTATCCCATACCCTCCCATACTATCCCATACCTTCCCAAATCTTCCCAATTCCATCGCGCGGCAAATCCGGCTTCGTTGCACTACGCCGCGACAAGCAGGCGTTCGCCCTACGATAGCATTACACGGTGTGCGGCTCGCCGGAGCAGAGCGTCAACCGGCTGTAGCGGGCTTTGCCCGCCTCCCATACTATCCCATACTATCCCATACCTTCCCATACCTTCCCATATTTTCCCATATTTGCAATTTACAGTTTGGCGTGGTATATTTCTCTGTAACTTCAGGAGGTTTTTTATGGCAATAATGCACACACTCTTTTTTTCCGGCACGCTCAAACGGCGCTGCGCCATGAATGTTTATGTGCCCGAGTGGCCCCACAAAGACGGAAAAGCTGGTTTTCCGGTGGTCTATCTTCTGCACGGCAGGAGCGATGACGAAAACTCTTACGCCGACCACGGCATCAGGGCTTTGTGCGAAAAATACCAGTTTATCGTGGTGATGCCCGACGGCGGCAGATCCTTTTACATGGATACCTTTGCCGGAGAAAAATACTGGACTTTTCTCACCGAAGAATTACCCCGGCTGGTCAGCGTTATGTTCCCGGCACGGCAAGACCGCTTAAATACCTTTGCCGCAGGACTTTCCATGGGTGGTTACGGTGCGTTGAAACTGGGTATGCGTTTTCCGGAACGCTTTGCCAAAATCGGTGCCATGTCTGCCGTGGCGGATATCTCGTGGGCGGGCAGAAAAGAGGGCATGATGTGCGATCAGGAGATCATCAGTATTTTCGGCTCAAAAACCGCTATGATCGGCACCGAAGATGACCTGTTTACATTGCTGGAAAAACCCGTTCCAAAGTGTGGCAGACCCGAGCTTATGATGCGGTGCGGTACAGCTGATATACTTATAGAGGAAAACCGGGAGTTTGTCCGCCGTGCCGCCGCTGCCGGAAATTGGAGCGTGGACTACAAAGAAACCCCCGATGCCATCCATACATGGACTTATTGGATGCCCACATTGGAGGAAATTTTTGATTTTTTCAGTAAATAATGGCTTTTGCGGATTGAAAAAAAGCAAAGTCGGGTTATATTATACAATCAAAAGTGTTTTTAACAAACCCTTAATTTTTAACCTTTAATCAACAAAAAGAGGCAAAAAAATGATCAAAGTCGGTATCAACGGTTTCGGTCGTATCGGCCGCATGGTTTTCCGTGCAGCGGTAGAAAACTTCAGCAATGACATTCAGATTGTCGGTATCAACGACTTGCTGGATCCTGATTATCTGGCATACATGCTGAAATATGACTCTGTGCATGGTATCTTCAAGCACGACATCAAAGTCGATGGCAACTATCTCGTGGTCGATGGCAACAAGATCCGCCTGACCGCCGAAATGGATCCTGCCAACCTCAAGTGGGACGAAGTCGGCGCTGACGTCGTCGTCGAATCCACCGGTCTGTTCCTGGAAGATGCCAAGGCCCGCAAGCACATCGAAGCCGGTGCCAAGAAAGTCATCATGTCTGCTCCCAGCAAAGACGCTACTCCCATGTTCGTCTATGGTGTGAACGACAAGACCTATGCCGGTCAGGACATCATCTCCAACGCCAGCTGCACCACCAACTGCCTGGCTCCCATCAGCAAAGTTCTGAACGACAAATTCGGCATCAAACGCGGTTTGATGACCACCATCCACGCTGCCACCGCCACCCAGAAGACCGTTGACGGTCCTTCCAAGAAGGACTGGAGAGGCGGCCGCGGTATCCTCGAAAACATGATCCCCTCCAGCACCGGTGCTGCCAAGGCTGTCGGTAAGGTTCTGCCCGAATTGAACGGCAAACTGACCGGTATGTCTGTGCGCGTTCCCACCAGCGATGTTTCTTTCGTTGACCTGACCGTGGAACTGAACACCGAATGCACCTACGATGCCATCTGCGCTGCCATGAAGGAAGCTGCCGAAGGCGAACTCAAGGGCATCCTCGGTTACACCGACGAAGCTGTTGTTTCCACCGACTTCGTTGACGATCCCCGCACCAGCATCTTCGATGCCAAGGCCGGTATCCAGCTCGACGGCACCTTCGTCAAGGTTTGCAGCTGGTATGACAACGAATGGGGCTACAGCAACAAAGTTCTGGAAATGGCCAAAGTCATCTCCAAGTAAGCTGTTTGCTTATCGTTTACCCAAAGCGGGACGGGATCACTCCCGCCCGCTTTTTTGCTTTATCAAACAACGCTCTGCGACCAAAACAAATTGTTATCTTTTTCAAACTTTGGATGGCATTTTTATTTTTGCCATGCCAAAAATAAAAATGCCAATAAAAGGTTTGGAAAAAAGGGTTGGGGTTTGGGGAAGGGGAAAAGAACCTTTCCTCAAAAGGTTTTTTCCCCTTCCCCAAGCAGCAGAGCACAACAACATTTTTTAAGGAATAAAAAAATGAATATTGACAAAAAGACTGTAAAAGATATTTGCCTTACCGGCAAAAGAGTTGTTATGCGTGTTGACTTCAATGTGCCGCTGAAGGATGGCAAAGTTGCTGACGATACCCGTATCACCGCTGCACTGCCCACCATCAAATACATTCTCGAACAGGGTGCCAGCTTGACTCTTTTGAGCCACCTGGGCCGTCCCAAAGGCGAAGTCAAGCCCGAATTCAGTTTGAAACCCGTTGCCGAATACTTGCAGAATCTCTTGGGCAAGGAAGTTCGTTTTGCTGATGATTGCATCGGCGAAGCTGCCGTTGCCGCCAGCAAAGAGCTGAAAGCCGGCGAAGTCATGTTGTGCGAAAACACCCGTTTCCACAAGTCCGAAGACCTCAAGGGCAAGACTGACGAAGAAAAAGCCGCCCTCAAAGAAATGGCTGCCGAACTTGCCAAGTTGGGCGAAATCTATGTCAACGATGCTTTCGGTACCGCTCACCGCGCCCACGCCTCCACCGCTGTTATCGCCGACATCATCGGTCACGACAAGAGCGTTGCCGGCTTTTTGATGGAAAAAGAACTCCAGTACCTCGGCAAAGCGGTTGCCGCTCCTGCCCGTCCCTTCGTTGCCATCATCGGCGGCGCCAAAGTTTCCGGCAAGCTGGAAGTCCTTAACAGCCTTATGGAAAAAGTCGACTGCATCCTTATCGGCGGCGGTATGGCTTACACCTTCCTCAAGGCACAGGGCCACGAAATCGGTAAATCTCTCTGCGAAGATGAACTTATCGACACCGCTAAAGAAGTTCTCGCCAAGGCTGCTGCCAAAGGCGTCAAATTCATGCTCCCCGTGGACAACAAAGTCGCTGCCGAATTCAGCAACGATGCCGCCACCAAGATCGTCGGCAACGACATCCCCGCTGATATGATGGCGCTCGATATCGGTCCCGAAACCGCCAAGGCTTACGCCGCCGAAATCGCCAACGCCAAAACCGTCGTCTGGAACGGCCCCATGGGCTGCTTTGAAATGCCCAACTTCGCCGCCGGTACCATGACCGTCTGCCAAGCTGTTGCCGACAGCGATTGCGTCAGCATCATCGGCGGCGGCGACAGCGTCGCTGCCGTCAACCAGAGCGGTCTGGCCGCCAAGATGTCCCACATCTCCACCGGCGGCGGTGCCTCCCTGGAATTCCTCGAAGGCAAAACCCTCCCCGGCGTCGCCGCACTGGCTGACAAGTAAGGATTTGTAAAAGGCAGGGGAACTTGGGGAGAGGAAAAAACCTTTTGAGGAAAGGTTCTTTTCCTCTCCCCAAACCCCTCTCTTTTTTCCAAACCTTTTATTGGCATTTTTCATTTTTTCAAAATGAAAAATGCCCTTAAAGTTTGGTAAAAGTTATACTTATTACGGCACCAAACGGTAAGGCACGGGTTGTTTATTCTGAAAAATGTAAAATTTTTTATTTTTAGCAGAATTTTTTTTGAGTGGCTGTGCAAAAAGATAAATGCCTTCCTAAAAGATTTTTGAAATATTGCTGTTAAATTTTTACGGCGGCGGTCAACGGTAAGGAACGGAACGCTGTTTTCCGTTTTTTACCGCTTGCCGCGGCGTAGTACAACGAAGCCGGGTTTGTTACCGTTAATTACCGTTATTTTTTGAAAGATACACTATGGAAAACGCTATTATTATTGAAAATGCTTCCGTCTATATGGACGAAAATCTTGTGCTTAAAAACATCAGCTGGACTCTGGAAAAGGGTGCGCGCTGCTTTCTTATGGGTGCCAATGGTGCCGGTAAAACTACACTGGTCAAACTTCTGATGGGTTTTGCGTGGCCGGTTTACGGAGCGCGGGTGGAAATTCTGGGTAATGTTTACGGCAAGTGTAATTTGCAGGAAGTGCGTAAAAAGATCGGTTGGGTCAGCCCCTTTATGCAGCACTGGACCAGCGAAGACAGCAAAGCATTGCATGTGGTGCTTTCGGGCTTGGATGGATCGCTGGGCCTGTTCCGGGATGTGACCAAAGAGGAAGTCGACCGTGCCATGAAAATATTGACCGAACTCAATGCCGCCCACCTTGCTGAACGCAGCTGGTACGCTTTAAGTTCCGGCGAACAAGTCAAATTCCTCATTGCCCGTGCATTGATCACCAGCCCGGAACTTTTGATCCTTGATGAACCCAGCGTTTACATGGACTTGGCGGGGCGTGAATATCTTTTGAGCGAAATCGAACGCTTTGCCAACAGCCGCCCCGATCTGACACTGATTTTCATTACCCAGCGCATCGAAGAGATCATGCCGGTATTCCGTTACGGTATGGCACTGAAAGCGGGCCAGATCTTCAAATCCGGCAGCACCGAAGAAGTCCTGACCGAAGAAAACCTTGAACAGATCTTCAATATTCCGGTAAAACTGCTGAGAAGCGACAACGGCAGATTCTGGCCGGTAGTAGGCATCAGATAAGCCGAAAGCCATTTTACAGCTTCGGGTATTGAAAATACTCTATCAAGCTCCCAGCAGCTCTTAAAAAGCAAATTCAGGCGGTATATCAGCAGCAACTACTGATATATCGCTTTTTTCTTGCCGGAGATTTGAAAATCATATTAAGTGTGATAATGTATATTAAGTTTCTTATTTCTGCATTTCAGACTGGATATTGGGTGGTATATAATATAATTAATTTAAATAGTATTATTTAAATATATTATTATTATACCCTGTTAATAATGTTAATAACTCAAAATCAAGCTCAAAAATCAAACAATCCCCTGTAAATAATTCTGTGCAGAAACTGATAACAAAAAAGACCCCCAAGAAAAGTCCACAACCTTTGAACAGCAATCCAACAACTTAATAACAGACTTATTAACAATACAAGTCAGCAGTATGATTGCTGACGGCAAAACGGACGAATACGGACAGCTCTTGCCGCATATTTTTCAAACTTGATGACATTTATCTATTTGTTGCACAAATAGATAAATGCCAATAAAAGGTTTGGAAAAGGGTGATGGGGTTTGGGGAAGAGGGAAAGAACCTTTCCTTGTATATTATTATCCGTCATCGCAGCTGCTCCCTTTGGCGAGAATGGGATTGTTACTCGTCGGAGCCAAAGGAGAAGAGCAGCTGCTTGACAAATGAAAAAGTTATGCTACGGTAACTTGTGTGTATTTTCGGTTGATCTCGAAAAAACACACGGAAGATGCAGTATGAAATCCTTTCCAGATCGTAAAGATCG
>JAZMZK010000047.1:0-3587 GCA_045585955.1 Victivallaceae bacterium | reverse complement strand
CAAACGCCGGATGGCTTAGCTCGACTCCGTTCGACCTCGCAGCATGCTGCCTCGGGTTTGCAGGAATTTATCCTGCAAACTGCTCTCACATCCGCTCGCGGGGCTGACCGCCCTTGTTGCTGTTGGCAAACGACATCAACAAGTTTTGCAACACCCTATATTCTTCGGCAGAAAAAACAGGCCGGATATGCGCAATATCCGACCTGCTGATTTTATTTACCGAACTGTTACCCCATGCGGGCTCTGCGGTACTCCGTGGCGAACTGGGTACCGTCGTAACTGATACTCTTATCTATATCAGTAATAAAGACTTCCGCACCGTTATTCAGCCACGACTGTTTGGCGGCAAGTGCCGTCAGTTCAGGCATGACCAGAGAAACAGCTTCCAGCGGAACTTCATCGGTCTTGCCGGAGAAATAGGGCATTACCTTTTCCAGCATGGCCCGGTAAAGTTTCGTGTTATCAACTGCCACCTGGCGAACTTTACATTCAGTAGTGGCGGTCAAATTGAAGGGCAGCCATCTGCTTTTACCCACAGTAAGGAGCCCCACTCTGCCGTTGGTAAACTTGATCATGATCTGCTTCTGATTTGATGAACCGATGTACTTTACAGAAAGCACTTCCGGCCCCATGGCAGCAATCAAAGTTGCGTAACCGTGAACACCGTAGTTGAAATCATCCACGCCGACCACCGAATAACCGGTATAGATGGTTTCGTTGGCTTCTTCCACAGCTTTGCGGCAGGCGAGCACTTCATAACAGTAACGCAAAACCGATCCGCCGGTAACGCGTTTGCCCTGTTTGATCCAATCCAGTATCTGGTTGATTTCAGCCAAATTCCCGGCAACGGGTTTATCCAGATAGACCGCTTTATTGGCTTCCACAAAGATCCGTGCCTGTTCCAGATGTTTATCCCAGTTGGTGGTATGTACGATGACGCCATCCACCAGCGGCAGCATCTCTTCCAGAGTTGCCGGGGTATAAGGTATATTGAAATCTTTGGCGAAAGTTTTGGCAAAGTCTGCGGGGCGGGTTTCGCCGGAGTCCCAACACGCCACAACTTCAATATCTGCCACACCTTCTTTTGCCAGATCACGCATGATCGGCACCCAGCCTTCGGGGTGCGAGGTACAAAGACCGACTAAACCGATTTTAAAAGCCATTTTTCAACTCCTCAATATTCCAAAATTACGCCAACGGCCTGTTCCGGATGTTCAATTAGCATATCGCAACCGGTACCCACATCTTCGATCTTGAGCCGGTGAGTGATAAGGGGGGTGACTTTGAGTTTCTTTTCGGCAATCAAAGCGATCAGCTCCCGGGCATTGCGCTGGCTGGTGAACTGCACAAACACATCCGGGTAATCTTTGCCATATTCCCAAGCCGAATCGTGATAACCTGCACCGGTACGGGAAGAGGGTCTGATATCCACATTGCCCGACCAAGCTCCACCGCCAATGGTGAATTTGCAGCCGCCAACGGCTACGATCCTGCCCATCTGATGACCGTCGGCAGAAACTTTCATAGATGCCAACACACTTTCCCAGGCTTTATCGGCATTGCCGCCGAATGCCATCAAGGCAAAATCCACACCGTAAGGTGCGGCAAACTTTTTGGATTCTTCCACAGCATCGACTTTGCGGAAGTCGATGGAGTTTTTGAGTCCGCACTTGCGGGCAATGGCTCGGCGGCTGCGCAAGGCTTCCCAGCAAAGCACCCGGGCTCCGGAAAGCTGATAGAGCTGGGCAGCAAGGTTGCCAACAATACCCAAGCCCAAAGCTATACCGTATTCGCCAAGCTGGGGTTCGGTGCGGCGAACAGCCTGCAAACTGGTGGCGGCAAGAGAAGCGAAAGTGGCTTCTTCGTAAGTAACATCATCCGGGATCGGCACTACCAGATTTACCGGCACCGCGTTGTAAGAAGCATGTTTGGCACCGCCGCCCATACAGGCTACACGCATACCCACTTTGAGGTCTTTGACATCGCCTTTGACTTCGATGATCTCACCGGCGCTGGAGTAACCGAATCTTCCGGCGTAATCTTTATCTTCGGCGGGTTTTTCCCGCAACGCCCGGGGATTGTTCATTTCGGTTCCGGGGCTGATAAGCGAGCAATGAACTTTGACCAGAACCTCATTATCTTTGAGTTCCGGCATTTCAACTTCCCGACACACGACCTGACCGTTGTAAGTCACAACAGCAGCTTTGCAAACTTTTTTCATAACACTTCTCCTGTGGTTTTAGTGATATTACTTTTTATAAAATAACATCACAAAACACAAAATAAAATACCAATATAAAGAAAAAATTTACCATTTTCATAAAAAACGCTCAATATTTGCCATATTCAGCAAAAACTGCGTAGAAGTGACCGCCGGGCAATCATTTCACCGGCAGCATATCTTTGGCATATTCAGCAGTTGACAAACGCAAAAATTTCAACAGTTCAGCAAGCCTTGCTGGCGGATTATTCCGGGAATAGATAACAGCATGAGCCGAAACGGTTTTATATTTTCCGGAAAGAATATTTTCCCTGGACGGGAAAACACCGTTTATCTTGAGAATTTTATACTTCTTCTGACTGTTTTCCAGCAAACCGGCGCCGCCGTAAACAATAACATTTTCCGAACTCTGCACCAGCGCGGTTGCGGCTTCCGGAGTATGACATGTGATCATATCAGGGGCAACTGCTTTTTGAATATCCATATCACCTTTTGCAAGCAGATCCTGCTGCATGACTGATTTGCGGAAAACCCTGCCGATCGCTGATGCTTCCGGATAACCGGCAAGTATGATTTTACCGGCTTTTCCGCCGATGCGCGACCAATCGCCGCCTCTGCCGGAATATATCCGTTGCAGTGTGGGTATATCCAGTTCCTCCAGCGGATTATTTTTATGAACAGCTAATATCACCGGCAAATATGCGTAAATATTTTTACTGCAATCCTCCGGCAGTTTACTCAAAGTCAGCCCATCGTCGGCAATAACGCTGTTCAGAGGAATATGTTTTATCCCGTCCGGGTCGGTCTTGATTATATTTATGGCAATATCCTGCGGCAGCGCAATATTTTCTTTATTGAAAACCTTTCCGAAAAACTCCTGTAAATATGCTGAAGTATTGCCGGTATCCAATATTGTAAGACTTTCATCGGCGGCGAATCCGGAAAAAAACATGCTGAAAATCAGCAAAAAAAATGTAATTTTGTAAACCATACAGCACCCGATTCTTTTAGCAATCGTTTGAACACTCTACCTCATATTTATTTGCTCTGGCATCAATAAATGGCACGCTTGCGAAGAGCAGGAAACACCCTTTACTGAATCGAGCTTTTTCCCGACTGAATTTATCCGGTTGCAGCTTAAGCAATGGGAGGCTTGCTTAAACTTTTACCGGCATTTTCACTTACCTGCCATTTTGAAAAACAGAATATTTTTATTAATGTTCTGTTCCCAATAAGGGTCGGTACTTGAGGAGGGGGAAAAGACCTTTTGAGGAAAGGTCCTTTTCCCCCTCCTCAAACTCCACCCCCTTTTTCCAAACCTTTTCCAGGCATTTATCTATTTCCTCTGCAAATAGATAAATGCCAT
>JAZMZK010000046.1:0-31064 GCA_045585955.1 Victivallaceae bacterium | reverse complement strand
GGAAAGGTTCTTTCCCTCTTCCCCAAACCCCATCACCCTTTTCCAAACCTTTTATTGGCATTTATCTATTTGTTACACAAATAGATAAATGCCCTTTAAGTTTTGAAAAGATTTTATTCAACATCCTTACTGTTAATCAACCGATATTGGGAACAGAGCTTTACTTATAATCCAAGTTTTTTGCGCAACGCCAAAGTGTGCTTTTTCAATCCTTCTGCCAGTGGCGTTGCGGGCACATACACTTGAGCATTCACCAAATCATCCTGTGTATAGATCCGGTGGAAAAGGAACGGACGGTGGCCGGGATTTTTTGCCAGATATCCATCGTAATCAATATCTTGAGTTTTAAGCCCCACATTGAGTGCTTCGGCGATTATTTCGTAATATGCTCTGGACTCCACAATATCCGGGCCCGCCATATTGAATGTTTTGCCGTATGCTTTATGGTTGCCGATGCTGCTTATCATAGTTTTGGCAAGATCGTCACAATCAATGGGCTGCTGTAAAAGTCTGCCATTATCCACCAGTTCCAGAGTTTCACCCTTCAACAGTTTGGCGATAAGTTCTTTATCCCGGCAATGCCCGGGGAAACACCCCAATTCCGAGGGCATACCGTAAATGTGGCACGGCCGGAAAATGGTGTAATTGAGGTGTTGAGGTGCATGTTTACGCAGATAGTTTTCTGCCATAAGTTTGCCCCAACCGTAGGCTTCGGCACCATTGCGGTCGCTGGTTATATATGGCGAATTTTCCACCGGCTGCGGATAGCGGCGCAAAGTCGGCTCGTAGACCCAATCGGTGGAAATAAAAAGAAAGTTGTAAGTGTGCGGGGCAAAAAGTTCCAGATCCTGCTGCATATCTTCGGCATTAAAGCAAATGCAGTCGATAACTGCCGTAAACTTTTCGTTGGCAATGCTTTCGGCGATCTTTGCCGTAGCTTCTTTATCGTGCCGGTCGGCGTGGAGTTCGATTACATTGCCCACCGCCGGACGGGTGCCCCGGGTAAGGGTGTAAACCTGATACTCAGCTGCCAATGCCGCCCGCACCACGGCTCCGGAAACATGTCCGGAACCGCCAATAACCAAAACTTTATTCATTTGTTTTCTTCCAAAGTTTTATCAATTATTTTCAGCATATTTTCTGCCCCCAGCCACGCTTCGGGCCGGATGGATTTTTTACCCAGCTCCACCAGATCGCCTTGAGCATAAAGCCGTTCCAGAAGTTCCAACGTCATAGCTTCGTTCAAGTCAGCATTGTTGACTTTTTCGGCAGCACCAAGAGTTGCCAGATAGTCGGCGTTGTCGTCCTGATGGAGTTCTGCCGCAAAGGGGTAGGGCACCACTACTGCGTATTTGCCGAAGGCGTTAAGCTCCGCAACCGTACTGCCGCCGGAACGGCAAATCACCAGGTCAGCGGCATTGTACGCCCAGTGCATCTCTGCCAAGCCGGGCAGCAGCAGCAAGGGGAAATCCGGCTCGCCGTAAAATTTGGCAACACTGTCAAACTCTCCGGCACCGGTCAGTTGAATAAGCTGGATATCGGAGTGTTTTTGTGCCAGCGCTTTAACAGCTTTGCCGAAAACTTCGTTGAGCTTGCGGGCACCCTGACTGCCGCCGAAAAGCAGAATGGTGAAATTTTCTCCGGCAAGGGAACTCTTGAACTTTTCGTTCAACGCAGTTATTGCATCGGGTTTGCTCATGGCACTTTGCTTGAGTTCGGGTCTTACCGGCATACCGCTTACGACATATTTTGAGCGGACTTTATGAAAATTCACCGCCGGAAACGCCGTTGCCAGCACTTTGGCGTAACGGCTCAAAAAGCGGTTGGCTTTGCCGATCCGGGCATTGCCATCGTGGAGAAATATGGGCAAACGCAAACTCTTTGCCGCCCAAATCACCGGCAGCGAGGCAAAAGAGCCCATACCCAAAACCGCCGTGGGGTTTTCTGCTTTCAGCACCGCTTTGGCTTGTTTTATGCCGCCAAGCAGACCTTTCAGAAACTTCCAACAGCTGCCGGGGTGTTTGATGCTTGGCGAGGGCATGTGGGGCAAGGTTTGACAAGGAATGTTGAATTTTTCTGCCACACGGCTTTGTTCAACGGAGTTTTTGCCGCTTAACAGGAGCAAAACTTTTCTGCCCCGTGCCTGCTGGGTGCGGGCAATGCTCAAGCCGGGGTAAAAGTGCCCGCCGGTGCCGCCGCAAGTTATTACAATGTGATCGGTCACGAATTATTTCTCCCGGTTGATAAGATAATTTGCCAATTCGCTTAAATAGCTTCTTTCGGCAGCGTCGGGCAGTTGAGCCAAAGCGTTTTGAGCTTGGGCAGTCTTGTCGGCAATCAAGTCCGACAAATATTTTACGCTGCCAGCTTCTGTAAAAATCTTCCGGACTTGCTCCAGATCTGTTGCAGTATAGCTTGCACGGTAGAGATAACTTTTCAACAGCTCTTTTTCTGCTTCCGGCAGATTTTTCAAAGCGTGTATCAGCAATACCGTTGCTTTGCCTTCTGCCAGATCCGAACCGATGGGCTTGCCGAATTCTTCAAATTTACCGAATATGCCCAGATAATCGTCACGCATCTGAAACGCCAACGCCAGATACTCACCAAATTCGCCTAACGCCACCGCTTCGGGTTCGTCCCATGCGGCGGCGTAACCTTTGCCCATCATCCACCCGGCACGGGCGGCGTAATGGAGCAAGGCTCCGGTCTTGCCGGACTGCATGGCAAAAAGCTCTGCTTCGGTAATGTTTTCAGCAGAGTCATAGCTCATAGCCACATCCACTGCTTCGCCGGAAACCAGCTTGATATAGCCGAAATGCCGCAGCTCTTCAGCTAATTTGAGTTTGACTTCGGCAGTGGTGTCGCTTTGGTCAATAAGTTCAAACGCCCAGCCCTGCATCAGATCGCCAGCCAAAATCGCCATATCGCTGCCGAACTTTTTCTGCCGTTCCGGAGCAGTTTTCACCTCTCCTGCCAGCTGGATGTGAGCGGTGGGTTTGCCCCGGCGGGTGTCGTCGTCGTCAATAATATCGTCGTGGACAAGTGTCCAGTTGTGGAAAATTTCCAACGCCGCCGCGGCGGGGAAGAGTTTTTTGACCTCGCCCCCCGCCAGTGCCGCACTCCAGAGCATGATCACCGGCCGCAGGCGTTTGCCGCCGTTGGCAGGATAGCTCGCCATAGCTTTGCCCAGATAAGCGGGCTCAACTTGCTTGGGAAAAGTGCTTCCGGCAATGACCTTATCAATTTCCCCGGCAAGAATTTTCAACGAAGCGGAAAAATCGTTTTTCACAGCTTTTTACGCCTCCACCCGCAGCACCCCGCCGGTATCGGCACTGGTTGCCAATGCCGCATATTTGGCAAGGTAGCCGGTAGTGACTTTGGGTGCGGGAGCCACAAAGTTCTTTTTGCGTTCGGCAATGACTTCGTCGGCAACTTCCAGCACGATATTGCGGTTGGGTATATCAATGGAGATCATGTCGCCATCTTCCACATAAGCAATAAGTCCGCCGCATGCCGCTTCGGGGCTGATATGACCGATACAGGCACCGTGAGTACCGCCGGAAAATCGGCCGTCGGTGATCAATGCCACGCTGTCGCCCAGACCGCGACCCATGATGTAGCTGGTAGGAGCAAGCATTTCCTGCATACCGGGGCCGCCCTTGGGCCCTTCGTAGCGGATAACGACCACATCACCGGCTTTGACTTTGCCGGCAAGGATACCTTCGCAGGCTTCTTCCTGACTTTCAAAAATCACTGCCGGGCCACGATGGGTCAGCATAGCTTTTGATACCCCGGCGGATTTGACTACACAGCCGTTTTCCGCCAGATTGCCGAACAGAACTGCCAGACCACCGACCGGACTGTACGGGGCATCCAAAGTGCGGATGATTATGCCGTCGGCATTGGGTGCCTGTTTGATCTCTTCGCCGATAGTTTTGCCGGATACACAGGGGCAATCAAGGTTGATCGTGCCGAGCTTGGCGGCTTCTTTCATGATCGCCATAATGCCGCCGACGCTGTGGCAGTCCTGGATATGTATATCGCTGGAGGGCGAGAGTTTGCAGATGTGGGGAGTTGCCTTGCTGATTTCGTCCAGCTTCTTGAGGTCAAGGGACACACCCGCTTCGTTGGCAACAGCCAGCGTGTGCAAGATGGTGTTGGACGATCCGCCCATTGCCATATCCAGCACCAAGGCGTTGTAAAACGCTTCTTTGGTGGCAAAATCACGGGCACGCTTGGCGTTGGGGTCAAGTGCCATTTCCACAGCACGGCGGGCGGCACGCTTCCACAGCTCTTTGCGTTCTTCGCTGGTTGCAAGCATCGTGCCATTGCCGGGGAGCGCTATACCCAATGCTTCGCACAAGCAGTTCATGCTGTTGGCAGTGAACATACCCGAGCAGGAGCCGGGGCCGGGGCAAGCATCACATTCCAGACAGGAAAGCTCTTCGTCAGTTACTTCACCAATGCGGTGTTTGGCGACCCATTCAAAAACGGTGATCAGGTCGCTGTCCTGACCGTTGCGGGGTTTACCCGCCGCCATGGGCCCGCCGGAGCAGAAAATGGTAGGTATATTCACCCGCATACAGCCCATAAGCATACCGGGCACGATTTTATCGCAGTTGGGTATGCAGATGACCGCATCCACCGGGTGTGCCATAAGCATTGATTCTACGGTGTCGGCAATGATTTCCCGGCTGGGCAGGCTGTATTTCATGCCGCCGTGGCCCATGGCGATACCGTCGCAGATCGCCATGGTATTGAATTCATAAGGTACGCCGCCGGCGGCACGGATGGTATCGCAAACCAGTTTGCCCACTTCCTGCAAATGGCAGTGACCGGGTACGATGTTGGTATAGCTGTTGCAAACCCCGATAAAGGGCTTTTTGATGTCTTCTCCGGCAATGCCGGTAGCACGCATAAGTGCACGATGCGGGGCGCGTTCTTCGCCCTTCTTCATTACATCACTTCTCATAATATATCTCCATAAAAATTGGTTGAAAAATCTTTTTAATATCAGCCCACCAGACCGCCGCCCTGATCGGCAGAGAGGAAGATGCCTTCAAAGTTCATCTTCAAGCCTTCGGGGTTGTCAGATATTTCCAGAGCATCTTCTCTGGTGACTCTGCCTTCGTTGACCAGTTCCAGCAAGCACTGGTTGAAGTTCATCATGCCGTCGCCCTGACCGCCCTGAATGGCACCGGCAAGTTTTTCCAGACGGTCTTCCTGAATAAGTTTGCCGATAATGGGCGTATTGATCATAATTTCGTTGACCGCCGCACGCCCCACTCCTCCGGCAAGGGGGACCAGCCGCTGGGAAATAACAGCACACAAGTTGGAGGCAAGAGCTTCCCGGATCTGATCCTGTTCGTTTTTCTCGAACATATCCAGAATACGGGTGACAGTTTGAGCAGCATTAGAGGCGTGCAGTGTGGTAATTACCAGATGCCCGGTATCAGCGGCCTGCAAAGCGGCTTCAAAGCTGATACGGTCACGCATTTCGCCGACCATGATCACATCCGGGTCCTGCCGCAGAGCGTGTTTAAGGGCACCGGCAAAGCTGTCGGTATCCAAGCCCACTTCCCGCTGTTCAAAGACCGACTGATCATCGACAAACTCAAATTCAATGGGGTCCTCGATGGTTATGATATGTTCCTGACGGTTGCTGTTCATGTACTGCAAGAGTGCCGCCATGGTGGTGGACTTACCGCTGCCGGTGGTACCGGTAATAATGATGATACCCCGTTTTGCTTTGGCTATTTCGGTCATTACTGCAGGCAGTTTGAGCTGTTCAATCGACAATATTTCGCTTTTCACCCAGCGGAAAGTGATACCCAACTGACCACGCTGACGGTGGATATTTACCCGGAAACGCCCCACGCCGTCTTCCCGGTGCGAAAGGTCAAGGTCGCCGGTAGCTTCAAGCGCGTTGCGCTGTTTCTGGTTGGTGATCTGATCAATGAATGCAAGTATGAGTTCCTGAGTCGCTGTAAAATCGCAACCCACCATCGAGCCGTCGATGCGGTAAAAAACCGGGGCATTCTCTTTAACATGAATATCCGAGGCGTTATTTTCTACGGCGATTTTCAAAACTTCGTTTAAACTGGTTTCGGGCATAAAAAACCCCTTTTTTTAATGGTTTATAAGTTTGTTTCATAACATACCATAAAAAAAAGGATTTTCAAGCTCCAAAAGCTCTTTTTAAAATAAAAAAAGAGTTGTTCCTGACATTCTGCATCCGGGGCAGATGATGGTTGTATGCAGCTCTGCTTAATGCGTTTTTGGGGCATATTGCTCAATGAGCTTTTGCAGGGCAGAGTGATCCTGGCATTTCTCCAATACCGGGACACTGTACAGCTGGCAATATTGCGCTATGGCGGCATTGAATTTTTGGATTTTCGGATATTCCGGATTTTCGGTGGAAAAACAGAAGGCAAACGGTATGAGATTATCCCTTAACTTACTCAAGTAAAACCTTATCACATTTTCAAAAGTCGCTATTGAAATATCATCTGCCGCAAATTTTTGTGAAATTTCAACGATAACAAAAATCGGTTTGGCTTTGATTATTTCATCTATCTGTGCGGCATATTGCCCCAGACCATCCTGCTCGATCAAAGAAAGCTTTAGCGGCTGCAAAGTATTGTGCATGTCCGAATAAGCCGCCGGATCGCCGCTGACGATCACTGCACTGCCGGGCGTAATGATTTTATTCTCAGCAATTTCCGGGGTGTCAGTTGCCTGTGCTGCCGGGGCGGATATTACTTCAGGTGCGGCTTGCGGAGTTGGCTGGGGCGCATTGGTTGTTGCCGGTGATGCCTGACTTTTCCGGGCGTAAGCCGCAAAAGACAATATTATGATCAACAGCAGCGCCGCAACGGCAATAAGCAGCCGCAGCAATCTTTTTTTATTGCTTGCTTCGGGGAGTTCTTCATTGCCGGATACTTCCGGCTGTGTGTTGGCAGACGCAACCGGAGCTGCTGCGGCAACTGTTGCTGTTTCTACAGAATTTCCGTCAATATTGCCGACTGTTTTTTCTGCACATTCCGCCAGAGTAACTGCGGTCAACTCAATATCTGCCGGATAGTTTTCCGGCTTTTTTTCTGCGGCATCCGGCTGGCGCGCTGCAATATTCTCAATAGTTACAGAGGTTTCGTATTCGCTTTGCTGAACCGCCGCTTTTGCCGGAGGAATGTTTTTTTCAGCTTTACCGGCAGGTATTTGTTGCAGGGGTGTCAGTTCAACTGTCTGCGGTTTACGGTACTTACCTGCTTCGGCGCTGGATATTTGTTGCAGCCGTTTCAACAATTCAGACGGAGATTGAATTCTTAAATCAACATTCTTTTCCGTCATATCAGTCAGCAGCTTTGCTATATTTTCCGGTATTTCCGGCATTATGGTACGAATATCGGGAATAGCTTCATTACTGACGACCTGCGACAATATTTGTATGGTTCCTTTGCCATGGATCGGGCGCTGTCCGCTGATCATTTCGTAAAAAACGATCCCTAAACTGTAAATATCGGCCCGTGAATCGACTTGACTGGAATCTTTAGCCTGCTCCGGCGACATATATGCCGGAGTACCGAATACATCTGCTGCCATAGTCAGCATCGTATCCTGTTCGTCAGTTGATTTGGCAATGCCGAGATCTGCAAGTTTGGCGGTTCCGTCAGCTGCAAACATGATGTTATCCGGCTTTATATCGCGGTGAACCATGTGATGCTGATCGGCGGCAGCCAATGCGCTTGCGATCTGGGTGATTATTTTTAATGCACGCCCGACAGGGATCGTTTTCTCTTTTTTGAGGATTTCCCGGACATTTCCTCCCGGCACATAGTCCATTACCAGATAATAGATACCTGTATCAAGGTTTTTCCCTGCATCGTGAACCGCTATAAGATTGGGATGTTTGATCTTGCAGGCAAGTTTTGCCTCCCGGATAAAACGATCGACAAACCGGGCATTTTTTACTGCAATTTCCGGGAATAAAACTTTCAGCGCAAAAAGCGAATCCAGTATATTGTGGCGCACAAGGTAGACTGCCCCCATGCCGCCTTTCCCCAGGAGTCGTTCCACGGTATACTTTTCGAATACCATCCCCGGAGTCAGCAGACTGTTATCGCTTTTTGGCTGGTTCATTTTTTATCCAAACTGTTATCTCAAAGTTGGCAGCACCTTGGACAAATCATACAAAGCGCCGTTCATTGCCTGTTTCATCAACTGCGGATACATGCAGGTATCTTTGCCGATTCTGGCATAAAGCCAATGGACAATGTAATCCCGTCCGCGATAGTCGTAATTCCAGACGACCTTACCGGTTTTACCGTCGATCAGCTCAAATTTGACCCACAACTCGTTTTCAGATGTGCCGTACGGCGCACCCAAAATCCACAGTGCAGGCGCAAAGAAATAGGTTATGCAATAAGAATAAATGCTGCCGCTGTAATAGGTGTTGGTAACGATACCGCGCCAGATGTAGTCGGTATTGGCCTGTTCAATGCGGTTGACTTTTACCACATCTTTGAACAGATTTGAAGATCTCAAGCTGATCAAAGCCGCATTCGACAGATCCCGTGCAGGGTCAAAGTGGTATCTGCCGGAGGAAACAAAATCTTCACTGTTTTCCGGTTCTTCTTTTTCGACAAAACCGGCAGGGATCAACGGCAGAAAGCCCAAATAAAAGGAGCCGTGATCCCCGGCGGGGTGGGCTGCGGCCTGTCCGGCCTGCATCGGATCAAAATACTTGGTGCCGCGCTGGTCAAGGAAGGGCAGAACAGTAATTGTTTTAGTGGCAATGCCTCTTTCCTGAAATACAGCCATGGTTCCCTGAGCATTGGTGTAATCAAATGTGGTGACACTGGTACAGCCGGAAAGCACTATAAGCAATACGGCGAGCAGCGTTGTGTGAAAAATAGTTTTTTTCATTGTTTTCCCCTGTTTTTTGTTTATACAAATTTTTTATGGATTTTACTGATATTCTGCAATATTCTGCCGATATGCTGCTTTTTTTATTACGGCAATCAGGCCGATCCCCACAGAAATCAATAGTGTTCTTAAGACAGAGAGCCCTGTCTGGAAATAATTTAATACATCTTGCCTGTTTTTCAACTCCTTATCTTGAAAAAATCGTATATTTATTGCCTGTGTGATTTATTTTATCAATTTTATTGCATTACCGGCAGCGGTAAATTGGCAATGGCAGCCTCTTCAGCAAAAGTTGGTTGGTTTTTCAATACAAAAGCGCCCTCTATATGCCCATCGGGCAATATCCGTTGGGTTTGCCATACCAGCAGATCACGGGTCTGATATTCTCCATCTTTAAGCGGAAGGACTTCGGAAACAGCCACTACTTTACGGGAGCCGTCCGAGAGTCTTGCGGTATGCACGACCGCATCAATGGCACTTGCCACTTGCGACCGCAACGCCGTAAGCGGAATATCAATACCGCTCAACAACGCACATGTTTCCACGCGTGCCAGACAATCCAGCGGACTGTTGGCGTGGATCGTTGACATGGAACCGGCATGACCGGTATTAAGTGCTTGCAGCAGATCCAGCGCTTCGCCGCCGCGGATTTCGCCGATCACCAGCCGGTCAGGTCTTAAACGCAGCGATGAGTGGATCAAATCACGGATCGTTACTTCGCCGTTGCCGTTTTTATCAGCCTTGCGGGTTTCAAAGCATACCACATGTTCCTGTTGCAGTTGAAGTTCGCTGGCATCTTCGATAACCAGCACGCGTTCATTGTTGCCGATAAAACTGCTTAACGCATTCAATACAGAGGTTTTACCGGATGATGTCGCTCCGGAAACAAGAATATTTTTATGCAGCCCCACCAAGGCTTTGATAAGCAAAACAGTATCTTCTGAAATACTGTTGAAATTCAGCATTTTATCTATTGAAAGAGTATCTTTTTTGAATTTTCGGATAGCTATGACCGTACCGCAGCGGCTCAATGGCGGAATAACTGCGTGAACACGACTGCCATCCGGCAATCGGGCATCCAGCCGGGGATTATCTTCGTTGAGTATACGCCCCACAGATTTGGCAATATTCGATGCGGCTGCTTTCAACGCCGGCTCGCTGGCGAATGCAGCAGTGGTGCGCTGCAATTTGCCGTGCTTTTCAATATAGATCTGATGCGGTCCGTTGATCATGATTTCCGAAACATCGTCATCTTCCAGAAATTCTCTGACCGGAGCTAAAAACAGTACAAGAAAAGAATTATTTTGTTCCATAGTAAATATCCTTGAAGGTTGATTGTTCGTTTTTTCCGGTTTTTAACATATCCTGTTGGCTATATTAAGCAAATAATTGCTTTCCTGCATATCTTCTCCGGAAATATCTGCTTTTGGAGGGATTTGCAGTATTTTTACACAAATGACCGTAAAATTATCCGGCGCTCCGGCGGCTGAGATCCTGCTTTTGAGTTCATCAACATTCCGGGCGGCTGATTTATCTACTGATATAGCTTCAATGATCTCTTCATCCGCCAGGACCGAACTCAATCCATCGGAACAGACTATAAAAATATCGTTCAGACAAACTGCGGTATCTGCCCATTCCGGATAAATATTCGGTGCTATCCCGACTGCCCGGGTCAGCAGGTTTCCGGCGACGGCAGTTGATTTGCTGTTCCCGGGATTGCTGCGTTTCAGCATTTCTGCCATGTTATGATCCTGGGTCAATTGAAAAAGCTCACCGTTGCGTAAACAGTAAACCCGGCTGTCGCCGCAATGGCAAACCGATGCTATTGAAAAATTCCACGGATCGAACAGCAGGAGAGCCAATGTGCTGCCGATAGCTGAAAAACCGTTGACTATACGGCAGTTATTTATTTGCCCGTTGGCTTGCGATAACGCTTTATTTATGGCAAATTTTCTCTCCCCGGGCGATACGACTGCCGCATCGGTCAATAAATCGCTTATATTTTTTACCACTATACCGCTGGCGATTTCGCCGCCTTCGTGGCCGCCCATGCCGTCTGCAACTGCAAAGCACCCTTCTTCGGCAAGTACGGCAGCAGCATCCTCATTGTTGTTCCTGACCAGACCGGTTTCGGAGATGTATGCGCAGTCAAAACAGTTTGCAAAATTATTTTTTTGCATTTATATCTCCCCAGGAGTATTCTGTTATGTTTGCATCCAGCCGGCGGATCATAAACAGCCTTTGCTGATTGCCTTTTACAAAAAGCAGTAAGATATGTAAACCTTTTTTGTCCAGCTTTATTTCATATTTTTCTTTGTAGCCGAGTTTCTGCATTTGTGCGCGGATACTCTTTTGAGTTTCAGCAACGGTCTGTTTGCATTTTTTGCTGCCCGCCCAGGTTTCTCCCATGGGCGTATTCATCAACCGCCGGGCAGGAGTTTTATCGGCATAGAGCTGACATGCCGCCGCCAAAAGCAAAAATAAAAGCATTGTTTTCATAAGCATTATTCCTCTGCGCCTGCAAACATTTCCAACCCTCTGGTATAGCCGGCCAAGTCATCAGTATTAATGTTGGTGCTGACCTGGCCGGTGTTGGTAGCACCGTTTTTGATCCAATTATCGTTGATTATATCGATCCATGAATTGCTCAGCACCAGTTCAGCGGTACTTACCTGCCGATCGGCTGCCTGACCGGTACGCTTGACCAGATAGTGCGCAAACCATTCATCTTTGCCCAGATCAAACACTGTTTTATAAAGCAGATCTTTATTTTCCGCTTTTACTTCATCCGGCCGATTCATCACATCATTGACTGCCAGCAACCCCCGATAGAGCAGTGGTATTTCAGTCAGCTTCAGCGGCATTGAACCTTTATACAAGCTCAAATAGTTATTGTAAGTAACATACTTATCGACAGTGCTGTTACTATTGCCAGTGCTGTTACTTTGGGTAGTGCCTTTAGGTATTTTTGCCCAATATCTCTGTTGCCTGTTCGGGTCGTTATACGACCATGGTGAGTCATCGAACCTTTTCTTTACTTGTTCGATAAGCAACGAGTCATCGGCAGTAAAACGGTCATTTACTATCCACGCCAGCATACGGTTGGTATTGTACAGATTCACTCCGCCCAATACCATATCGCCCACCAGCATCATCCCGCCGAAAAGCAGCATGTAAAGCGGCATTACGATAACCGCTTCCATCATAACAGAGCCTTTTGAGTTTGAAATGAGTTTTTTCATTGCAGTTGCCGGACTGTTGAGTGTTATATTTTGGATTTCACAAGATTTTCAATTTGCCGGACTCTTTCTTCTGTTTTCTGTTGAGACGAGTTGATTGGCTTGGGCACAGTTGGAATTCTGGGGCCATGCTCAAGAATCGGCGTAACATCAGGTATGGTGACTTTGCCGGGTTGGATTGCACTGTTACCGTTGCCGCTGCCTTTTTCCCGGACAGCGCCATCCATTATTTCTTTTATATTCTCAACAGTTTCGATTATCATCTTCACCCCGGATTTTGCCTTATTTACCACATATATAACTTTTTTGGTCAATTCGGCTATTTTTGCTGCCAGTTTTTTTGCAAAATTGATCATTTCATTTATGATTTTCTGGGTGATTTCTTTTACAAATTCCTTCATCAGGGCAATGACTTTCTGAAGCATTTTCATTGCGAGTTTTCCCAACTGATTCACAAGATCTTTCAGGAACTGCTTGGCCGCATCAAAAAGTTTTTTTGCGACTGTCTTGAAAAAATCCACTGCAACGCCGGCAATGCCGAAAATCGCCTTTTTTATGGATTTGGCATCTTGCAGGATCTGTTTGATTTTGGCTGCTGCTTCCAGAACATCGCCTTTTATGCCCAGGTGATCCATGATCTTGCCGAGCAGGGGGTATTTTTTGCAAATCTTATCATACTGTTTTTCGATGGCTGTTACCATTGCTGCATGGGCGATGGTGCTGGCGCTGTCCCGGATGCTTTCTTTGTTCGGGTCGTAATCCGTTACCTGGTCGATAATGTTCTGCATAGCGTTACCGGCTTCTTCGCCGAGTTCTTTGCCGACTTTTTCAACGATCTTCTGCTTGACATAGTCAGTTACGCCATCCACACCATTGTCCAAACCGGCATCGACGATTTCTTTGGCTTTCTTTTTCTGACTGTCGTTCCAATCCTGTTTGTCGATCCAGTTGTTGAGCGCGCCCTGAGCTACATCTTTGGATACTTTGCCGACATCGATTTCATCAATTTTGTTATCCCGGATCTTCTGAACGGTATCTTTCAGGGAGGCTTTCGCTTCATCACCTTTTACATATTCGTCGATCAAGCGGTTAAGCTCTGTTTGTCCGACATTGAGTGCGCCGTCGGCACCTTCGGTTACCAATTTATCGAGCGCTTCATTTGCCAGTTGCGCTTCGTGTTTGCCGAGGTTTTTGTTGATGATATTTTTCAAGGCACTGGTCTGGAATGCGAGTGTTACATCTGTCAGATCCTGTGCAGTCATCTTTTCGCTGCCCAATTTGGCAAAGGCTTCCCGCAACAGAGCTTTTTCGCGGTCGCCGGTGATTTTTTTATTGATAAAATCATCGACTTTGTTCTGAACTTTTGCCTTACCTTTATTTACGGCATATTCGGTGAGCAAATTAAGCAGTTCTTCGGTATCTTCGGAGGCTATGGTGTCGCGAACTGTTACACTGATTTTATTTACTGCGGTAACAGTGTCGACTATTTTATTGAGATCTTTAGTATTTATTCCACCATATACGGTAAAAGAAACACTTAATGCACAGAGTAAAAGGAGCAGCTTTTTCATTATTTATTCTCCTTTCTGGAATTCCAAACCTTGATAACCTTTTCGGCATCGTTGAGGTCGTACCACTCCATAGCGTAGTTGGTGCCGTTGTTGTAGATGGTTATGGAAACAATCAAACGGGGATATTCCTTATTGACCATGATATACAATCTACCTTCTTTGGTCGGTACATACAAGTAAGGCGTAAAATCCTTTTTGAACACATCCGGCAGCTGGCAGAACATTTCTGCCATGGGGCGGGTGTTGTCATCGCTGAAAAGGAAAGTCAGCTGTTTTACATTGCTGCGGCGGAGCGTGGTACACATGGCGTAAGCTTCGCGGCGGTGTTTGGGGTTTTTCAGCAGCATAGCTTTAAGTTTCAGGCGCATACCGGCGCGGACTTGTATGATTTCGTCGTTTTTGTCAGAATATTCGTAATCGAGGAACTCTTCGTAATCCTTGTTTTGGGTCAATGTGCTGTCAAATTTCTGCAAAGTGAGCATGGTTTTTTTCAGGATGTTGACCGTTACCGGGTCTTTCATTGATACGATCATTGAGTAGTCCGGTTCGCCGCTGTATTTTTCGTTACGGAACGCTTCGCCGGGAATGAAATAGAAACTGCTGATCACCGGTACTTCCGGCAGACCGCTGCTCTGGAAAATGAACAGAGCATCCCAGAATGGGTTGTAAAATGCCCCGACTGCACCGGTTTTGTCGAACTTGCCGCGCAGCACCACTGCACCGGTAAAGAAATCACTTATGCAGAGTTGCGAATACTCATTGACCAGCCGTGCCCAGCGGATCGCCGCCCGGGGATTGAAAAATACTTTTCCGGCATCTGCGGCATCCTGGATCGCCATCTTGCGGAAAGCTTCTTCGGTCATGGCATACTTGCCGAAGTCAATTACTTCGTCTGCGGCTTTTTGATCTGCCGGCGACATTTTGTCCGCTGCCGGACAAAGAACTGCCGCCCCGAGTAAGATCAAACTTACAATTGTTTTCATTTTTTTTCTCCTGTTTTAATATATTTTATTGTAATCGAATAATGCATCGAGATTCAAATTGCCGGATTTTTCATCGGGCGAGAATGTATTGAAATCCGGACTCCAGTTCTGATTTGCCGAACCGGTGTCAAACTGAGTCCACATACTTTGGTCGAAAAAGTTCTCGCTGCCGATAAAGCCTGTATTGTTGTTGTATTGAGCTGTTCCGTTGCCGCTTATAATGGGCTTGTTGCCGCGATAGCGCAACGGAATAAGTACCGGTTCCCAATCGGTACTGCACAGATTCCAGTTGCCTTTGATCCGCTCCAAGTTGTCCCGGTGGCAGATACATCCGGCAGGAATATTGCCTATATCGAGCGACATGGTTACAGCACCATGTTTTTTGAGATTGGCATCTTTGGTATACAAATCTTCAAAGTGCAGTATGTAATCGCGGCTTCCGCCATTGGCTTTTTTGACCGCAGCCCGGGCGGCGGCAATCGCCCACGCCGGTCGGTCGGCATCGGATTGATTGGTCGGGTTGAATACCGTAAAAAGCCCCCCGGTCAGGGAATCGACATTAAAAAGCGCAGCAAAAGGATTTTTCTGTTTTTTTGCGGCGCCTACGACCACAGTTCCGGAACCGGTCACAAATTTTTCATTGATGACCCACGGGCGGCAGCTTGTTCCGATATAGCAAGAGTCCCAAATTTCCTGATCATCGCCATAAATACGCGCATGGCCCTGAAAAAACGGCATTTGGGGATTATCGAGCATCATAGCGCACGGACGGTATTTTTCGCGCGAATTGGATGCCCCGGAAAACTGTTTCCAAGGAACTGATGTTGTAATCATAGAAGCCCAATTCCAACTGTCTTCTAAATAACCGTGGTGCGGACCTTTCAACTTCCCATACGGCAATAAATATGGTGGTAAAAATTGCAAAACAACTTCAAGAACATTTTCCAGTCTTTCAAGAAGCGGGATCATACTGTCACCTTGGGGGTCTCCGGATATGGCATCAGATATTTTCAACATATTGTTTGCTCCACAAAACAGTTTAGGTAATCCAATATGGCTTTTCCACTTAACTTTTAACCACTTTAATTTCCATTTGCAGAACCATTTGGCTGAAGACCAACGGTATTCAGAGTACAATGCCACGCTGTCGTCAACATCCCGGCACATATGGGGAATAGATGATTTGGCATTGTCCACGGAAGGCGCTATATCAACAAAGCTGCTGATACTTTTGAATAATTCATCAACAAGCGGCTGCATAACATTCTCTGAAAATATTTTGCCTATATCAATAAGACCGTAGAGGATAGTAAAGGAAAAACTGACTTGGGGAGGGGAGCCCGGCAGGGCGACCATGTGATTGCCCCGGTCAACTTTACTTGCCAATCCCCCCAGAAAACCAGCTTCGGTTTCATTGAGATTGGCGCTTTTATAAACCCGCATGATCCCCGGAGTACCTTCGCCGCCGACATAATTGCTGTCGTCCTGGTCATTGTCCGGATCATCAGGGCTGTAACGGAAAGTTTCCGACTCATCAGCATACGCTCCTCCGCGGATAAACCATTGATCCAAACCTCTAACCTTGGGCTGATCGGTATCTGCAAAGTAGGATTTCAGCGTATGATCGCCGGTATTGCCCATTGCCAGAAAGAGCTGTTCATGCGGTTCAGTATTGTACAGGGGCGAAAAATATCCGTTGGCATCTCCGGTTGCATCATAGGGGTTGACGGAGATTGGTGCCTGATAGAAATAGTGATAATCAGCCAATATTCTTTTGACCGCTTCGCTGGCAGATGTCCCGCTGCTGTTTTCCGGCTGCGGAGCCAGATTAAGCGCAAGAGTCATTTCCACAGTATCTTTCATGGCGGCGATCATGTTATCGTTGATAAGTGCCAGTGCCATATTCATTACTTCGATCGAATTTTTATCAACTTCGATCATCTTTTTCAATCCCAGCCCCCAGTCAGATGCAAGTATGCTGCTGCCAGAACGGTTTGAGCTGGCAGCGGTACTCCCGCCAGTAGTGTTGCCGGTAGTGTTGCCGGTACTGTTACCGGTAGTGTTACCGGTAGTGTTACCGGTAGTGTTGCCGGTAGTGTTGCCGGTAGTGTTGCTGGTAGTGTTGCCGGAGGTAACAGTTCCGCCATTCTTCCAGGTTTCGTAAGCATCAATATAATCTTGCAGCTTGCTGCCATATTCATTCCATTCGTCATCACTGGCATTGCTGTCAGGTTTTGTAGGTGCTTTTATGCCGGTTGCGTTTTCAAAACTCGCCTGCGATGAGGAAGCCCCTTGATAGCCGTGCCGGGTTTGGGCATACTTTTCCAGCGCTGCCATGCCGGTATCATAAACTGCTTTAGCTTTTTGATATTTCGCTTCCCCATCCGCATTGTCCTCGTAGTCATCTCTATCCGGTTCATCCATCATTTCCGGATAGCTGAAAAACTCTTGTTTTCTTTCATACTCCTGAACCGCAAGCTGGTATAGTGCTTCATCAATTACTCCGTTATTGGTGAAATCTTGTTTTTGAGGTTTGGCGCCCAAGTATGTTGCGGGATCAGTTTCTTGTTGGGCTTTGGCGTAAAAATAAGCCATATCAACCACTTTAATTGCATCTGTTGTATTGGCATTTTGCAAATCTCCTTTAAGATTGCTACCGGAATTATTGGCTCCATTTCCGGGCGTTAAAGAAGATTGCGGGGGAACCGCTCCTCCGGGATTAGCTCCCGGCTGTGTTGGTGTAACAGAGATTTTGAGCTCATCTTCAATAGGATAAAGCACATTGTTTTCAAAATTTGCCACTGCTGTTTTGAGGTCTGCAACACTCATTTCTGAACCGTTGATAGTTATCATATCCGGCTTGTCTTTGCCCAATCCGCAAAACCATCCGCCGCCGCCGTTATTCTTGTGGCCATGTTCACATTTTTTATTGAACGGTTTAGTGTAAACCGGAATTCCGTACAGTGTAGTATACCACGGATACCAGGCGTAGAAATTTTTTGCGTTTCGGCTGTCTTCGTCGAAATTCCGTAGGGTCAATTTCAGCCATCTGTAGGTTATATAGTCCATCTGGCGTTTGGATAATTGCACATAAGTCCAGCTCATAGCTTTGTTGACTACTGCCATCCGGCTCAAGGCATCGGCTTGCACCGCCGCCGCTGAATAGGCGCTGGCATCGACTGCATTCTGTATCTTGATCCTGGATTCTATGTGCGTGCCGATAACATACACCCCGCCGACCATTACAAACAAAAACAAAAATATACCCAAAGTCAGCAGCAGCACTGCTCCGCTCTCATCTTTGCCCAGCGCAGCGGTACGGTGGATTAAAATATTCAATAAACTGTGCTTTTTCATTGTCAGTTCCCCTCTTGCCAAACCAGTGTATTATCCCGCTCGGATGCTAGCGGATAGCTGTTTGTATCCCACGGTTGCGGCATAATGCAGCTTTCGGTCAAAGTTATATAATTGCCTGCACCGTGCTGCATATCGATTTCGTGTGATCCGTTAAAGTCGTTTTTCAGCAATTCATTGTCTTTGGCTTGGTAATGCACCAAATCCCATTTGCCTTCGCCGCCGTTGGCAAAATGAGCGATCAGACTGCCGGCATAGGGTACTACCAACGGATAGTGGAATGTTACGATGGCTTTTACTGCCGGGAGTTTGTTCTGTCCATTCTCACTTTTTACCTCTTCAACTTCTACTGAAACCTGTTTAGCTATATCTATTGAGCCGGGTATATTCCCCCAGCCGGGCACTGCAATATTGGCTGCCGAACCATTGCTCATACCTGTCCATGCCAAAACTATGCAAGCTGCCCGGTGTACCGGCCCGGATTGCTGTTTACTGTAATCATCCGGATGATAAACTATTGCCGTGCGTGCGGCACTGTATGCGGCGTAACGGGTCATCAGCCGCGCCATCCACACCATGGATATTTGTATGGTGCCGAATATCATAAAAACCAATATCGGCATTACAATTATAAATTCTGCAAGTACTGAACCTTTTTCCCCGCGCATCTTGTTACCTGCCATTGATTGCTGCAATTTCCAGAATTAATGTAAGCCAGCAGCCGGCGGCGATCGCCACGCCAAACGGTATACGGCTTTTTTCATCATTTTTGTCCGGTAAGTTTTTGCGACCTTCGATGCGGTCGTAACGGTAATCAAACAATACCCGGAAATAGTGTTTGAGCCTTTGAGCGTTGACCTTGTTGAAAATAAGCATGAATACCGCCAGCACCACCCCTGCCAACGACATAAGCATCAGCAGTATTGCACAGCGGCCCAAGCCCAGCGCACAGCCGGCGGCAAAGAGCATTTTTACATCTCCGCCGCCAGCACCGTGCATAAAATAAGGCAGCAGCAGGAATAATCCGCAGACAATGCCCCCGGCAAGACCGTTCATAAAAAACGGCATGCCGCCTTCGCCCAAACGCCACGCCAGCGCCGCCAGCGCCAGCGTAAGCGTAAGGTAATTGGGCAAACGCCGGAATCGGCAGTCGTAATAACAAAGCACTGCCAGAAAAGGCGTAATGCCTAAAAGCATGTAAAGCGGATCATTCATTGCATTTTACCTTGTTATGTTATTGTTCGGCACCAGAACCGTCGCCGTGTATGATTCCTTGGGATTCTTTAGCGGCTTTCTCAAGATCACTCTCTGCGCCTTTAATTTTATCCGTCACGCCTTTGCGAGTGCCTGATGCAGCTGAACCGCCGTCATCACCCTGCAAAGTCTGGGTAGTGGCTTTGAACATGCCGCTGATACTGTCGCCGAATACCATGACAATACCGACTACTGCGGCACAGACCAGCAGCGCGAGAACAACATATTCCATCATCACGGCACCGGCTTCATCTCCGGCAAGACGGCAGAGGATACGGCCCAGACGGGTGCGCTTGGCTCTTGCGATTTTACTTGCTTTTTTCATTTTTCTGTTTCCTTTCGTTTAAGGGGTTGTTGGTTAAAAAGCGAGTTTGTTTTTTATTGTTTACGGAACAGGCAAAGCTATTCCGGCGGTCAACCTTTGAAAAAATCCCTGTATATATTTGCCGTGGGCTTGCAGTTCTTGCGTTTGCATGTTATAAATGCAATCATGCCAGTATGAATAAACAACTATTGCAAAGAAAAATAGCAGTATAACATACTCCATCATTACCGAGCCTTGCTGTTGCTGATACAAATTTTTCACAGTTTTTTCTCCGTAATACCATTATTTTTTGTGTGCTTCTGCCCACGGCTGTTTGAGCAGCGAGTCGCCGGGAATACCCAGCAGCAGCACCTGTTTCCGTGCCCGGATGGTCGCTTCCGGCGAATTGGCTTTGCGCAATATATCACTGACTTGCCGCCGGATATTCTTGACTTTTTTGCTCAACTTTTCAACTTCTGCGCTGTTGCGTGCCAGATTTTCGTCCAGCAAAAGCGCCAGCCCGCCGGCAATGACCGCCCGCCGGTCACTGCCGCTGTCGGCAATATTACGCAATTTATTGATAAAACGCTTGCGTTCTTTGAGCATGTCGTCAGCATAGATCACCCATTCGGCAACCAGATTGCCGGAGCATTTATTATTGCAGACCATCGTCATATTTTCCTGCTCGGCAAATGCCAGAAATGCCTTGAGCCGTGCATAGCAATCCCGGACAATGAAGAGTATCGGGCGGAACTTGAGATCATTTAATTTGCTGGTGTCAAACTCATCCGGCAGTGCCCGCAGATAGTCAAAGAATATTTCCGTACCCAGCACTTTGTCGAACTCGCCGGCGCCCGCCTGCCGGTTCCAGCTCACAAGCGGGTGGTCAAGAGTGTCGCACCGGAGGATCGCATCCAGCACCTGCTTGCGGAGAATATGCAGGATCTCTCCGGGCTTTTTCTCCGGAGACAAACCCATTTGCTGCATCTGCATTACAATATTACGCAGCTGTACAGCATTTTCGTTGAGCTGGGTATTCAGCACAATAAAAGTCCGGCGTATATCCGACAGAACCGGGTCGATACTGCACTCATTGATACCGGGTACCGGCAGCTCTTTGAGGATTTTATCAAACTGCATCCGGGCGCAGTATACATAATTTTCATCGAGCAGTATTTGCACCACCGCCAAATCTTTAAGCGGCCGCAAATATTCGTTGGCAAACGCTATTATCCGGGGCGATACTCTGGCACCACGCTTTTTGCGCAGATTTATATGATCTTCCATCTTTTTGCGGGCTTGCGAGATGTTTTGCAGGGCGGTTTTTATATCGTAGGTTTTCTGCATTTCAGCAATATTGCTTACGATCAGCTGCCAGCATTTGATGGTTTCATCCAGTTCCGCAAGGATATCTTTGGCTGAATTGCGCAAAGAATTTGTATGTCCCGGCAATCCGCCGGTGTGTCTGGTCAGTTCTTTTGCCAGACTCCGGTGGGCAGCCTGCAACTCCGGCAAGGTCGATTCGTTGGAGGTCAGGATGCCCCGGCTCTTCAGGAATATATCCAGAAACTGCTTGACATTGAGCGCTTCATTTTTTTCTGTCGTGGCATCGGTATTGTTCCAGCGCCAGAACTCCATATCGCCGCTTACCAGCGGACTGAGCTTTTGGTTGGCGGTGATCCACTGCTTGTTTTCAAGCAGCTTCCGGATATCCTGCCACTTTTTTACTGTTTCCTGCCACTTGGTTATATGCGCCTTGAGTTCGGCGATTTCGTACCGGTGGATATCGCTGCCTTCCGCTTTTTCGGCTTTGTTCAAATACTCCAACGCTGCATTGAACTGTTTGGCGGTTGCTGAAGAACGCGCCGCACTTACATACCATTTGGCAGGCTTGGAACCCATACGGAAAACAAAATAACCGCCCAGCAGTATTGCCGCAGTCACCACCACTGCCGCTATCTTGAGAAAGAGGTGCGAGCGCACATGTTCCACATGTTTATCCCAATAGCGCATTTCTATATACGCTATCGAAATAATATCGCCATCTTTCAGCAGGCGGCCGCTGTCGTTGGCGCTGGAACTCAACGGCTCGCCGTTGACCGAACTGCCGTTGCGGCTCTGAAGATCGCGTATCCAGGCGCTCTGGTCGCTCTTCTGTTCGATTTCCACATGAAATGCCGAAATCACCTGATCGTTGATAACAATATCACAACTTACATCCGAACCGATCCTGGTAAAATCTTTTTGCAGATTATATATCTTGCCTTTTTCCTGACCGTTGAGCTGTTCCAAACGGTTGAATTCGTGAACACTTTTGGTGTTTACATTCTGGAGCTCAACAAAAAGTTTGCAATCCCCGATCATATACTGTTCATCAACGGAAATCTTGCGCTGGGTGATTTTCTGCCCCTTGAAGAATATGCCGTTGCGGCTGCCGGCATCTGCAATATATACCGAACCTTTTTTGCGGAAGATCCGGGCATGGTGATTGCTGGCTGTACGGTCGGTTGCCGGAATATGCCAGGTGCAGTCGTTGTGGCGCCCGATGGTTATTTCATCGGTAATATCTTTGTACTGTACTTCGTGCAGCAAAGAGCCGTTCAGCTCCAGCCGGAGTACAATATTTTTGTTGTTGCTCATCAATTCCATCTGTTCTGCCTGACTTTATGAAATCTTGAATCTTCTTCGGAGGTAAATACGGACTTCAGATTGTTACGCACCCGTTCCTGCTCTCTTTTGTCGCCGAATGCGCGGGCATTCAGATAAGCGATCTTTTGGGCATTGAAGTAATCGTGCTGTTTCTGGCGCAAATTGCGGAGCAGTTCCTGCGCCATATTGTAGGTTTCGGCATCGGGTTTGCCGCTCTGGTTTTTGATCAGAGCATGGCGGATGAGTATGAAACTCTTTTCCCAGACTCCCGGCGAGTTTTTGCCCAGCAGCGCTTTGGCTTCCTGCAGATTTTCCATCGGCGTACCCGGCAGCAGTTTGGAACTGCCATCCCAGTAACGCTTGCACAAATCATCGTAAAACCACGCCAGATTGGTGTGCAGAAAGCCTTCCGCGCGGAAACGCTCGCTGGTGGGTACTTCTTTGAACACAAAGAACACCCAGTCTTCAAAACGCCAGAAGGTCAATACCCCATAGTAAGCTATGTTCTTTTCGGTACGGCTGTAAGATACATTCAAATAAGGCACCCCGTTGTCGTTGCCGAAAAATCTCTGCGGCTGAACCGGGTCAAAGTTCCAACCCACATCGTTTTTGGTCTGCCGGGCGATCCATTGCTCCAGAAATTCCAACCGATCCATCCGCAAAGACTGGGCTGAACGGTAGTATTTGATCTGCATCTTGAACGGTACATCGGAGTACTTGCCCAGAAATGAATCAATAACAATTTCATTTCCAGATTCGGTAATTTTGAAGCCGGATGGATTGGGATATAAAACAACACTGTCTTTAACGAATATAAAATTCTTTAACCGCATGTAGCCGATTTGTCGTTGGTTATTTTTATTCTGCGGCCAGGATACAAACTTTTCCGGAACTTTGTAAACAAATGCCCGGTAAAGCGCAAACAAACCCGCCACTGCCAGAACCAGCGCCAGAAAATACAACCCCACCTTTATCTTGCGCTTGCGGTCATGGAGATTGCGCAGCTGGTCAAGTTCTTCGGCCGAGGCGATCCGGGTCTGCATGGCAACAGTCTGGTTATCGCTCTCTTCATCGTCATCATCCGCAGAACTGATATTTTCGGCAAAGCCGGTGGGGGCATCGGCGGCAGAAAATGTATTTGCCACCACCGTTTTTTCCGGAGTTACCGGCGCTTCCGGCGCTTCCGGCGCTTCCGGCGCTATCCGGGTGGCTTCGTCGTTATTGCCTGTTGCCGTATTTATATCATCGGCATTGCTGTAACCGGTCGGCATGGAGTCCGGATCGGGCTCTGCACATTTTTCCAACACAACAACATTGGCTGAACCCAATTCGATCTTCTGCCCCGGCAGCAGTTTTTTTACATCGCCCAGGAGCATTTCCGCACCGTCAACAGCGGTTTTTCTGGAACTCAAATTTTCCAGAGTTATTTCATCGCCATTTATCTTGATTATAACATGGTGGCCCGATACATCGGGCGAAGTAAATATAACTTCGTTGGAGCGCGAGCGCCCCAGCGATAATGCCGCAGTTTTTACCGGCAATACCTGACCCTGGTAATCGCCTTCTATACCTCTTAACTGATAATTCATTACATCAATCCTCCCATTCCGCTGGATTGCAGTTTCAAATAAACCGGCACGCCAATAACAATAAACACTGCCGGCATGATAAAAAGTGCTATCGGAAAAATCATTATTGACGGCGCACGGGCCGCCTTGCGTTCTGCAAGATTGAACCGGGCCCGCCGCATTTCTTCGGCTTGAATTTTCATCGTATCTACAATAGAAGCACCCACTTCGGTACCGTGAGCAACCGCCGCACAGAAAGAATTGAATTCATCAAGCTGGATCCTGGCAGCCACAGCTTCCAGTGCCTGCACCCGGGTTTTGCCCAGTTCCAACTGCCGCAGCATGATGCCGAATTCCAGCACCAGCGGATTGCTGTTTTTGTCAGATGTTACATAGTAGCGGATAGCTGCATTAAAATCCAGCCCAGCCCGCATTGCCGCACCGATCAAATCTATTGCAAACGGCAAACTGCGCAGGATCGCCGTCTGCCGCTTTTCCGCCCGGGAAGCTATTTCCATAGAAGGATAGATAAGCCCGACAAAACCGCAGATCAAGGCAAAAAAGAAAATCACCCCGGTTTTTTCGCTTTTCAGGAGAAACAGCAGCGGCAAAACAAACATTACCACCGAATACAGCAATTCAGCTGCATAAACATATTCCACCGGCATATTTATATTTGCAAGCAGCAGTTGATTTTTCAGCTTTCTGGTGCGGTCAGACTGTATTCTCGATAGCGTATTGCCGATCGACAACACAAAAACAGTCAATATACTCCAGCTCAAACGATAGAGCGTCGGCAGATTCTTTTTGCCGAGATCCTCTTTGGGGCGTTTGGGCATATTGATCAAAAAGTTTGCAACGATAAAACCGCCGAAAACAACGATAAAAACCACTGCATATAACAATATTTGATTCGTTTGCATATCATACCTCAACTGAAACGATTTTATTGATCACTGTAAAACCAACAGCAATGAGCGCAGCGATCACGCCGATTGCGCTCCAACCGGTTCCGGTCGTTACCATCGGAGTCATCAGCACCGGGTCGATTATATACAGCATTATAAATGCCGCCACCGGCGATAACGACATAGCCAGAGCTTCAAATTTACCCTGGGCGGTCATATTTTTCAACCGTTCCTGAAATTCAGTGCGGCTGCGGATCGTATTGATCATTTCTTCGAGTACATCCACCAGACTGCCGCCGGATTTTACCGAAAGCCGGATACTGGTTACCAGCAAATGCAGATCTTCGCACGGCATACGCTGATTGAGCCGCTCAAGTGCATCTGCCAGTTCCAAGCCCAGCCGGTACTCTTTCAGCACGATCCCCAGCTCTTCTTTCATCGGGTCGCCGATACGCTTGGCTGCCGCTTCCAGCGCTTGAGCCAGCGCCAGACCGGAACGCATACCGCTGGCAAGAGTTATTGTTAAATCCAGCAATTTGCTTTCAAAGGCTTCTTTGCGCTGCTTTTCCTTATAAAGAAAATAGAGCATCGGGGCAAAATATGCCGCAGTGCCGAAGACCAGCGAACAGGTTATGTATATCCACGGATTCTGAACATTGCAGTAAATCAATATCAGCAGCAAAAAGGCGCCGGAGAGTATCCCGGAACAAATGCGTATTTTCAGCAGCTGTTCGGGTTTGATAAAACGCCTGGCAACTTCATAATTTTTATTTTTCCGTTTTTCCAGTGACTCCAGCGAAACTTTGAAAAACATCGTTACGGCAAGGTAAAAACTCAGCGTAACTGCCGAAAAAATAAGTATTATGTTTAAATAGTCCATATCCTTTTCCCCTGTTAATTTTTAGGCACGAACACTGACATATCAAGTTTCAATTTACCGCTTTTACGCATATCTTCCACAAAATTCGGAATGTTGCCGGTTGCGGTGTGGTAGCCCACAACATGACCTTCTTCATCCATGCCGGTCTGTTCAAAGGTGAATATATCCTGCAACAAAATCACTTCGCCTTCGCGGCCGGTAACTTCGGCGATTTGGACGATCTTGCGCGAGCCGTCAGCCAAACGGGTCTGCTGCACAATAATATCCACTGCCGAAGCGATCTGTTCGCGGATCGCTTTGGAGGGCAGGTCAAAACCAGCCATCATCACCATATTTTCCAACCGGGTAAGGGCATCACGCGGGGTGTTGGCGTGGCAGGTGGTCAGCGAACCGTCGTGACCGGTGTTCATTGCCTGCAACATATCCAATGCTTCAGCTCCACGGCACTCCCCGACAATAATGCGGTCGGGGCGCATACGCAGAGTATTCACCACCAGATCCCGGATCGTGACCCGCCCCTTGCCTTCAATATTGGCAGGGCGGGCTTCCAGACTGACCAGGTTGCGGTGAGTAAGTTTGAGTTCAGCAGAGTCTTCAATCGTAATCACCCGTTCGCCCTGCGGAATAAACAAACTCAATACATTGAGCAGAGTCGTTTTCCCGGAACCGGTACCCCCGGAAACAAGTATGTTCTGGCGGGAACGCACAGCCTCTTCCAGAAAGAGCGCCATCTCCGGAGTCATACTGCCGAAGTTGATCAAATCGTCGGTGGTCAATTTTTTTTCAGAAAATTTACGGATAGTCACCGAAGCGCCTTTGAGCGCCAGCGGCGGAATGATCGCATTTACGCGCGAACCATCCGGCAGACGGGCATCCACCATCGGACTGGCATCGTCAACATGCCGCCCCAGCGGCTCAACGATACGCAAGATGATCTGCTGCAAATGCTGGTCATTGAAAAACCGTATGCCGCTTTCGTAGAGTTTACCGCGGCTTTCAACAAAAATAACATCCGGCCCGTTGATCATGATTTCCGAAATTTTCGGCGAACGCAAGAGTGGCGATATCGGACCGAAACCCACCAGCTCATCCAGCAGCGCCTGGCGGAAATCTTCGAGCGGCACGCCCCGGGGGATCTCATGCCGCCGTTCCCGCAAAACCTGTTCAAGGCAGGACTCCACCTGCCGGAGGATTTCCGCTGAAGCAACATTTTTCAGCGCATCTTCAGACAAATTGAGTTTTTCAAGGATATCTTCGTGGATCGCCCGTTTAAGACGCATCGCTTCATCGGTGTAGAGCAAAGTTGCATTCTGGAACTCATTGGCAAATGCATCGGCTGCTTTTGCCGGCTCCGCAACTGCCGCCGGTGCCGGAGTGACCGGTGCCGGTTTTGCCGCCGGAGCAGGTGCCGGGGACGGCGTTTTTACTTCGGCGGGAGCTGCCGGAACCGGCGCAAGCATACTGTGCCAGGCAATGTTGAAATCGCCGATAGCAACAATATCATTTTCCTCAAACGGCAAAATTCCTGAAATTTTTGAGTTATTGAGTTTGGTGCCGGAGGCACTGCTATTATCTTCGATGAACCAGCTGCCGCCTGCTGACATGAGGCGGGCATGCTTGCGGGAAACGGTCGTTCCGGCAAGCACTACATCGCACTCGGAATGGCGGCCCAGCATCAGAACTATGTCGCCATCCGGCAGTTCTTTGGCTGTTTCAGCACCGGTTATGATATTTTTTACGAACAGTTTACGCACGATATATCCTTAAAATTTGATTACCAGGAGAACCAATTCAGCCAGTTCAGACTGCCGCGGTATCTTTTATTTTCTTCTTTCCGGACTGCGTTGGGGCGTTTGGCATCCCGGTAAGTGGGCGCAGTTTCGTCGGATACGGGGATCGTGATCTGCACATCGGGATTGAATTGTACTTTGCGCGGGCAAACCAGAATCAGCAGCCGGGTTTCCGATTTTGTGCTGTCGTCGGTGGCAACAAACCACTGCAAAACCGGGGTGTTGCGGAGGATCGGCAGACCGGATAGGGAAGTTTTTTCTGTAATGCTTTTGGCTCCGGCAAGCACCATAGTTCTATCCAGCGCACAGATAACCGTCTGATTGGTGGAGTCGGTCGTCTGGTCATAGTCGCCACCGGCTGCGGGGGATACATGGGAGTTGCTCAACTGCAATTCCATGCGTACCATATTTTCTGAAATCAGCGTACCTGTGACATCGATTTTTAAACCGTAGTCGATGTTTTTTACATCGCCGTTATCGCCGCCGCTGACTTTAGCGTGGATCGTACCGCCGGTGTGCAGTGAACCTTTAGTTGAGTTGGTAAACGATACATGCCCAGCCTTGTAAATGCGGCTGACACCGTTTTTTTGCAGGAAATTCAGCGTTGCATTCATATCGCCGCCGAAAGAGGCGGTTTTGCTGGTTGCTTTACCGGCTACGATATCATAAAGAATACCCAAATTCGCATTGCCGCTTACAGAGCCGCCGCCGAGGTTGGTCAAATCTTCTTCGGTAATCCCCACATATACGACTTCGACCTGGAGCGGAGTTTCCACCACGGTCAGGTTGAGAATGGCATTGACCTGACCTTTTTCTGCGGAGGCTTTACCGTCGAATGCCAGCCAGCTGTAAGTCGACATTATCTGCTTGATCCTGGCTATCTGGGTTTGGCTGTGCAGTTCGCCGGTGATGATAATAGAGTTATCGTTCATCTGCATAGAGAGTTCGCCGACTGCGGGCTGCTTGCCTTCTGCACAGAAAACGAATCCGGCATTCTGCAATGCGCGTTTCATTCCGAGGATCGTTTCGGCTGCCGGGCGGAACACTGCAAAGTTGTTGACCGATTTATCGTAGAGCGGCAACACTTTCTGCAAAGTTTTCCAGTTTTCAGGACTGCTGACTGTACCGCGGATAACGATATAATCGCCGTTTATGGAGAGATCAAGCTCCGGAACAGATTCCAGATCGTTGCGCAGCCGTTTCATGATCGAACTGATATTGCTGACAATGCTGATATTATAGCTGCGCTCGGTGTTGCCGCCGGAAATGCTCAAACTGCACTCCCCGATGCTTTGACCGATGATCCGGAGCTGTTTGGGAGAAACTTCTTCCACGGAGATCTTGCCTTTGGAACTGATCCGGTAATTTTCTATGCTGAAGGGAAAATCGATCAGCCGCATACCGCCGACAGGAATACTGAACCGCTCCTGTTCAGAAGCAAATGCATAGACGAACAGAAACAATCCAGCCAAAACAGTTGCAAATTTTTTCATAATAACATTACTCCTTGATTTCAGTCGGCACCGACGGTATTTCGATCGGATTCAAACCGTCAAGCATTTTTGACAATGCTTCATCTTCAAAAACACCGGCATCTTTACGGTTCAACGCTTTGGTATCGTTGGTTTTGCGGAGCAGAGCGTAGAGCGAGGCTTTCTGCTGGATCGCAGTCAACGCTACTGCCTGCTGCGGCGGCAGCGAAAGCAGAACAGACCCGCCGTTGATTTCCAGAATACGGACACGGGGGAAGATCACCGAGGTTACATTCTGCTGGATTTTTACCGGCGCAGCATCCACATTTTTATTGGACTTGACCTGCTTGGTTACTTTGAACGAACCGACGATGGCAATTTCATCACCGGGTTGCAGCATGTTTACCAGTGCGGCATTGGCAAACGAAACCGGCACGCCCCATTCGCCATCGCCGATCACATTGCCCATACTGCGGGTAAGACCTACATCGGAAAGCATCACATAGTCATCTTTGGGGATGGCACGGAGCACTTTCTGCCCGATAAGCATATTGCGGTTTTCCCATTTGATATGCTGACGGGGCAGGGACGAACTGGCAACACTGCGGGGGCGGATAAAGGCTTCGGCAATAGTTTCGTTAGGCGCAAGCGCCCGGGATGCCGCAACCACAACCACCTTTTTTTCAATATTGGCACTGGTCTTGGAAACTGTTTTGCTGACCGCAAAAACGGCAACAAACCCCAGCACTACCGCAATAATGATCGGGATAATATTTTTCATATCTTTTCGCTTTTGTTGTTAATGTCTTTTTATTTTTTTACACCGACATCCGGTAAAAACTTTTACTTACCAGCCGGTCATACCGCGCTTTTTTTGGAAACCGAGTTGTTCTTCAAAAATCCACACAGCATCTCCGGTATGGATATCTGCCATTTCCATTATAAAGGTTGTGACAACTACTTTTCGGGAACCATCGTTTGTAATGTTTCTTACAATACGGGGGCGGAAAACATACCGTGCTGCTTTTAAGGTTCCGCGTTTAGCAACTGTTGATTGGTCAAAATTGTCATCCTCTTCAAGTTTACGGGACTTGCCAATCTCATTTATGCGTCCACTGCCTTCTGCAAGAGAAATAAGGACTTTTCTGGAATTGAGTAACTGTCGCTGGATAAAAGTTGTCAATTCTGCTTCGTTGATATCCGTGTCTGTAGTATCATTTATCAGTTTCGCCAGTTTCATTCTCGGTCTGGCTTTGGGATCATTTACTTCTTTTTTGTACTCGGCAAGATACTCCGTAAAAACATCATTTGTCATAATATCTTTAATGGCTTTAACAGCAGCTTGTCGAATTTCCTCTGAAGAAACATGATTCTCAGTTCTGACATTTAAAGTATCTCTCCCTGGTTCAAAAATTTCAGTTGAGGCGCAGCCGGTCAATAACATGAGTGCTGCCGAGGCTCCGATGGCTAAAATGCTTTTGTTCATTTTTTTCTTTCCTTTTATTATATGTTTATTGTATTTTAATTGGCTTCTCTCAAATCAATTCTGAAATCTTTGCAATTCTTTTTCGGGGCAACGGATTGCAGATGTACGCTTTCGCCCGGAATGACAACTGCGGTTTGCCAATCCGAAAGAATAGAATCAACAGCCATACCGTTCTGGTCGAACCAGGTGAATTTGTAGCGTATATTGTACGGATTTTCGCCGGTTATACCGCTCCATGCCTGCGCCAGTACGCCTACACGGATGTTGGTGGCGGTCAGCTGTACACGCATAAAACCGTCGGCGGTTTGCGAAACTGTCAGCTCACGCAGCGCAAGGCGGTCTTTCAGAAAACCATCGGTTACAAACCGTTTATCTCTGATAATATCCGGGCGCATGCTCTTATCTTCATTTTCAATCGTGTTTACACTATTCTGGCAGCCGGTGAATACCAGAGCCAGCATGAAACATGCGATAAAGCTTTTAATTTTCATAAGTTTAAACCTTTCTCCTATTTAGTTAATGTCAAATTTTTCTTTATTTAATTATACTTAATTATCTGATAATCAATGTATTACTTACAAAACTTGCAAATTCCTTTATTTTTTTTCATAAAAGGTTATCAAAAGAGCCACTTTGTGGTAGATTATCCTTGTCCCATCAAACCTCCAACAAAGGAGG